>NZ_JBKXTT010000021.1:0-66867 GCF_047017445.1 Marvinbryantia sp.
GTGGTTCACTACACTTGGCGGTAAATACCCGTGACTGGACTTTCACCAGCAAGATGAGTGCCATGCTCGGCACACACCATACGGCTCCCATCCCAATTGGGGTGGGAGCCGGTCCCATATGATTGTTACCCGTTTTTTCCCGCCACTTTTTGGAGTGATGCAAGACACATACCGCCGTCCGCCGAAGGCCTGTGCTACTGGAACTTCATGTTGGTGAGAATAATGTCGGGCATCGTTCCCTGGACGCAGTCCATATTCCGTAGGCCGATGGAAAGAGCGCGGGTGTCGTCAATCTGCGCGATGTATTCAATCCATTCGTAGCCGATGTTCTTATAGGTGCGGCCGTGGAAGGTGATGCCGCCGATCACGCGGTCCTCGATATCCTTGTAATTTTCAAAGTCTGCCTTATAGTAATCGAAATCTTCCACCTTTGCCCTGACCTCAAGCCGAATGGCACCCGCACCAAATGCAGTGGGATCGTCGTTTTCCACCAGACTGCGCTTCCCCTCATCGAACGACCAGCCGGATACTGGGATCTTCGTCATGATTTTGACTTTCACATCATCGTGTGCAAACTGGGTGACTTCCACGGAGAAGTCCTTCATTTCGGCGTTCGCAGAGGCAGCTTTATTCGCTTCGGCGGCCTCTGCCTTCACGATGTCGAGATACTTCGCGATGGCTTCCTTGCCGGAGAAGCCGCTGGTGTTGAATCCACTTACTTCATAAACGCCCATCTCCTCTTCCTTGAAATTGACGTAGATAAAATGCGAGTCATTGTCCGCAGAGATCCATTTATAGTAGCGGTAGTTTGCCTTCATGTGGTCGCTGTACTCTTCCTTGACAAACTCACCTTCCACGCCGAAGTAAGCGACAACCTCCTCGTAGGTGGTGTCGAAAATATTTTTATTGACATCGTTCATCCAGACATAGCCCTTTTGTACCTGCTCTTCTGTCACGATGCCGTCCCCTCCGGCTGTGTTTCCACCCAAATTCGATTCCGGAGCGTCTGAATCAATGCTGTCCGGCATAGGCTTGCCCGCCTCAATCAGAGGCAGATACCAGTCGGTGTAGAAATGGGGCAGAAAGTCCTCCCCTGCATCATCCCAATAGAGTCCCCATGGACGCAGATAGATCTCATAGTGATATTCATCGTCACCGTCTTCGTACCAGCCATCGATGCAGATTATGTCTTCTCGTTCCATCATACCGGGGGCAACGATCCCGGGGTCAACAATCCAGTCTGCGTGTTCCAGTGCAATGTTCGTAAACCAGCCTCCCTCGGACATCATCGTGCCGTGTTCTCCAGTTCCGGCCTCGTTCAGGCTGACCATCGCCGAGGCCATGGGTTCCGCCCTGGTGTAGCTCTCGTCCCATAGCGTGACAGTACCTGTATAGTCTGTGTCAATGTCGATCACACCGCAGACATCCCACCACTGGCCCTCCATGCTCTCATAATAGCCCGAACAGCCAGTCATGACCCACCAGCCGTACCAGTCGCCATTCCACCAGTCGAGCAGCGCGTCTCCGGTCCCGGCAGACTGCGCCGTACCGCTCCCAGCTGATTCCCGGCTGAGTGTGGAGGGATCGACGGTGATTTTACCGTTTTTGTCGCCGAACGCCTCCTCAAAGGTCACTTCGACCTTGCTGGTCGTATCCGCCAGCACAAAGGCTGTGCGGATCTCAAGGGTCGCACCTGGCGCGACATCCGTAAATTGATCTTCGATCACCGTAGCATCATCGGAGTCCGGATTGGAATAGACGATGGCAACCGCCAGCTCCGCACCGTTCTGCATGGCTGTTTCGGAGATCGACCAGAGATAGGAATGACTGTCCTCGCCGTTGTTCGTAAAATCCAACGTCAGAACGACCGCGTCGTTTCCATCCGAATCCTCCATGATGCACGCGCCCTTATAGAGCAGCTCATAATCGCCGAGCTTGAGCAAATTGGAGTCTGCCAGTTCCTTATCTGTCGATTCCTTATTTTTACCGCAGGCGGTGAGACTGAGCAGCATCAGCGCCGCAAGAAGCAGGTACAAAAGTTTGGTCTTCGTTTGTTTCATAGTTCCCTCCAAAATTTACGGAACACAAAGCAGCTATTTTTTTGTGAAGGTTCCGCTGATACCGTAACCAGAATTTTCGTTCATGGTGAGGCTGCTGCCATCCACAGAGAACGTGTAGGTAGACGGATCGCTCCAGCTTTCCAGCGTTACCGTGAGTTGGTCGCCGTCAATGGTATAAGTGCCATCCTGCTTCATGTACGCATTCTCCATGGTGCATTTGCCTTTCCCATCGAACGTCCATGTGATAACGCCGTCATCACCCAGGTCGGCCGACCATGTGCCGGAAAGGGCGTCCTTGCTGCCTCCACAGGCGGCCAAACTCAGAACCATCGTGAGCGCCAAAAGAAGCGCCAAAGTCTTGCTTAATTTTTTCATCATCATCATGCTCCTTTGTTTTGTGTATATGTTCTATCCATTGACAGCACCGCCGCAAAATTCACAGCAGCCGCTGGCATCTGGTGTGGTGGTGGCTCCACAGAACGGACAGGTCAGCGCCGTCTTAGGAGCCGTAGCTGCGGCCGCTTCATTCCTTACCTGTTCCCGAACCTGGAGCAATGCATCCCGGATCTCGCATCCCATCTCCTCATACTGCCGGTACTCCATACTGGAACGGACCTCATCCGCATTGGATGTCCGGGAACCTCCCATGAAGGGTCGCGCGCCAGGGCGGGAGCTGCAAGGCATACCAGGGCGGGTTGGCCCCGCGCCTCCGGTACGGAGACCGCCGCCCTTGACACAGGGCTGTGCATCCGGCCCGTCCAAAAGGGTTTCCTCATCATTGTCAACAGAAGAACCGTTCAGCTTGAAGCGGATTTCATTAAAGTATGGGTTGTTGACATTAATTACAATGTAGAAATCATAGGAAAAGGCGTAGCGCCTGGGGGAAAAGCTCTGCCGTTTCCCCTCTGCATCCTTATACTGGATTTCTGTCTTGCTCTCGTCAATGTCCAGCTTGCAGCCAGTCACATCGGAGAAAGACAGTACATCCGGGTTGGCCTCCTGCCAGTTCCGGACGGATGTGACCATGAATCTCCCGTTATCCTCGTCCAGCAGGACTTTCATGCCCTCGCCCAATGTGCGGGTCACCCGGAACGCCGCCACTTTCTCCTGGTTGGCTTCCCGGTAAGCCAGCTGCTCTTTGATCTCCTCCACGGTGCTCTGCCTCCGGTCACTGAACCAGGGGGAGAGCTTTGCCGCGCAGTTCTTACAGCAGTTCCCATCCTCCAGCTTCCGGTTGCCCAACAGCCCGATCTCGCCGCCGCAGATGGCACATTCCTTTTTCTCAAACAATTTTCCGAATAGTGCCATAATAACCTACCTCCTTTTTATACGTTGCCTTGCCTTTATGGCGATCACTCCTGGGAACCATTCTTCA
Source organism: Marvinbryantia sp. (assembly GCF_047017445.1). Classification (NCBI taxonomy): domain Bacteria; kingdom Bacillati; phylum Bacillota; class Clostridia; order Lachnospirales; family Lachnospiraceae; genus Marvinbryantia; species Marvinbryantia sp. Next base: position 3,436 of record NZ_JBKXTT010000021.1, read on the forward strand.
CCTGAATAGCGCCATAGATATACAGACCGGGCACAAGCAGATTCAGGATCAGGCTGGTAATGCTGAAATCTCCCCCGGCGACAAGACCGATGATCATAGAGATGATGCTTAAAACGGCAATGATGACGCCCCACTTGATGCAGGCGGCCGCTTTCTGCGGCGCGTTGCAGGCACTAATACCCTTAATTCCAGCGACAAACTGAATGACAGATGCCAGCGTTACAATAGTGGAACTGGCATAGAGCAGACCAGTACCTTCGCTAGTCTCCATGAGCGCCGCCAGGGCACTGATGCCGAGAATGGCGATGATGCCCGCGATGACACCGATGACGCCGCCGATAATCATGAGAATGGAAGTGACCTTCAAAAATTTTTGACCTTTCATGTGTATAATCCTCCTGTTTTATGTTTTGTTAATCGTTTTAGGTGTTATGTCTGTTCGTCCAGCAGTCGTAGGGTCAGATTACGGCTTTTCTGCCTCGTTTCATCCCTGGATGTCACCGTCATCAAAGGGATCTCCGCACTCCGGGCAGAACTTGGGCGGATGGGTGGGGTCATCCGGCTCCCACCCGCACTTGTCGCACTTGTACTGCGGTACGCCGGCAGGCTTGGGCTTGCCGCACTCGGCACAGAACTTTCCTTTGTTCACCGCCCCGCAAGAGCAGGTCCAGCCGTTTGTGTCCGCAGGCTTTGGTTTTCCGCACTCCGGGCAGAACTTCCCGGTGGCTGTGGCCCCGCAGGAGCAGGTCCAGCTATCCCCTGCGGGTTTAGGGATAGGCTTGGGTGCGCCGCAGCCCGCACAGAACTTGCCGGTATTTCCGGTCTGCCCGCAGGAACACGCCCATCCCTCCATGGCGGGAGCCGCCGGAGCGGGCTGCTGTACCGATTGCTGCTGGCCCATCTGGAAGAGGCTTTGGGCGTTCATGCCACCGGCCTGACCGGCCATCCCCATGCCCATGAAAGCCATAGCGGGACCAGCATTGGGGTTGGCGGCTGCCGCCTGCATGGCGCCGGCCTGTGCGCCGACAAGATGCGCCGCCGCGCGGGTGGGGTCCATAAAGGCCGTATTGCGCTGCAGCTCCTTGATCATCTTTTCGTCTTCCTCGTTGGCCTTGACGCTGGAAACGCCGAAGGATACGATCTCAAGACCCCGAAGATCCCGCCACTTTGCGGACAGTTCCTGGTTCAAAGCATCTGCCAGCTCTGTGGTGTGGCCTGGAAGGGCAGAGTATCGAATGCCCATATCGCTGATCTTTGCGAAGGCGGGCTGCAGCGCGGTCAGCAACTCGGTTTTCAGCTGGCCGTCAATGGTTCCGCGGTCAAAATCCGCTTCCACATTGCCGCAGACATTGGTATAGAACAGCAGGGGATTTGCCACCCGGTAGGAATACTCCCCGAAACAGCGGATAGCAATGTCGATGTCGATCCCTGCCCGCTGGTCCACCACCCGGAAAGGAACCGGGGAGGGTGTACCGTACTTGTTGCCTATGATCTCCTTGGTGTTGAAGTAATACACCCTCTGGTCCTTGGGGGCCTCGCCGCCAAAGGTAAAACGCTTGCCGATATTCTGGAACACCTGCCCGATACTCTCCCCCAGGTCGCCCGAAAAGATGCTGGGTTCCGTGGAGGCGTCGAAGGTAAATTCGCCGGGTTCGGCGCATACCTCCACCACCTTGCCCTGCTCCACGATCATCATGCACTGGCCGTCGGCCACGGCGATCACGGAGCCGCTGGTGATAATGTTGTTGCTGCCTTTGGTGTTGCTGGAGCGCCCGGAGGCCCGTTTCCGCCCCTTGACCGCCAGCACGGTAGCGGGGATCGCCTCACAGTAGAAATACTCCTTCCACTGATCGGCCATCACGCCGCCTGCAGAGCCTAATGCCGCTTTAATAAGTCCCATAGTTACATCCTTCCTTTCGTAATTTATTTCTCTTTACTGACGATTAAAATCCTTCATTTCTTTCTTTGCGCTTTGTTGTGAGCATTGTCCCACAATTGGGGCAAAAGATCGCGTTGTCCGAAAGCACAGTTTCGCATACTGGACAGCAGTGGTGTAAATTAAGGTAGAACTGGTAAAGAGTTTCCTGGGGAAGTCCACTACCGCATTCTTCACAAGTTTGCTGCTCCGCAGAGACGGTTGCGCCGCAATTAGCGCAGACTTTAAGCTGCTTCATAGCTTCTGGCCCAAATCCATATTGCTTCATGCTTTCCAGACGGATCTGCTCAATTTGCTGCCGTGTCATCTTATAATCCTTCTCCTCCATATTGAAGCCGTTTGCCGCAGCGTGGACAAAATATTTCTGCGGAGGTGATCTCTTTGCCGCAGTGGGAGCAGTAACGAGGCGGATCTTCCCACGGCGCACATTCCACACATTCCGCCACATCAGCGTTATACATGGCATTTGATACCCATTTTCCGCACTTGTGGCATCGGTTAAAATATTTCCGTGCGTCTTCCCATGCGGTCTCCAATTCCTGCTCCTGTGTCTCTGCTTGGATAGAATCGGTCGTATGCAACAAAGCACCTGTGATGTCACAAAAGAAGCTGTACCGATTTCCTCCCGAGTCAGCGATCACCTTGTAGCGTGCTGTTTTATGGGTAAACGCCATCAAATCCCTCCTTTCTTTTCTTTGACCCTCGATTAAGTCATGGTTATATGGTATAATAGGAATCAAAGGAGAGCGGCCTCTGTTTGTTGGCAGCGTAGCCAGAGGCTTTTCATTGGAGACAAAGCCCATACCCTCCTTCGGCATTGCCTGCACCCATAATTTAAGCGATTTCCACACTTTTGGCCCCACCCCAAACCCCCGAAAGGGTAGGGTTGAAAAGAAAAAATCTGATTTTCTTGCCACCCCGAACCGAAAAATGGGTAGGGGAAACAAAAAATCAGGTTTCTTTCAAGGCTAAGACTGGAAATGCTGTAAATGAGATACCAAGGAAGATACGGTGATGAGAGTTGTATTTCGCGGGGAGGTGTCCACGCATGACTAAGCAGAATCAAAGAACGGGAGTCCTGGCAGCTGTGCTGATCGTCTGTGCTATCTCTGCCCGCGTTTTGGGAAAGTTTGATGTTTTTCCCGTACCGCTGGGTTTGGTCCGCACGATCCTTTATATCAGTCTGTACATTGGCTGGGGTCTCTCTGTCAGCCATCGCATTTTACAAACACAGGTGCGCCGCTATATGGTCGGCGTTTCATGTCTGACCGTCTTCTGGTTTGTTATACGGTCAATAAAATATTTTTTTGTGGTCGCTCCTGATGCGATCCGGCATCTATGGTACTGGTACTATTGTCCTATGCTGTTCATACCTCTGCTTTCCGTGTTTGTTTCCATGTCGCTGGGTAAGCCGGAAAGCTACCATCTGCCGAAATGGACAAGACTGCTCTATCTTCCCACCCTGTTCTTTCTGCTGCTGGTACTGACAAACGATCTCCATCAGCTTGTTTTCTCCTTCCCGGCCGGAACGGTTTGGAGCGATACGGATAACGGATACGAGTACGGATATTATTTTGTTATCGGGTGGGAGATCATCTGTGCGCTGGCCGCCTTTGTGATCATGCTCATCAAATGCCGTTTGGCGCAAAGGAGAAAATACTTACCGGCGCTTCTGCTGTCCTGCTCCATTCTATATGCCTTTATCTACGCCAGCGGAGCCAGGTGGATGCAAGTGATAGGCGGAGATATTACAGCGGTGCAGTGCCTGATGTTTACCGCCATACTGGAAAGCTGTATCCAGTGCGGATTGATCCAGACCAATACTGGCTATGATGAGCTGTTTAAGGCCGGGACCTTCGGCGCCCAGATTGCTGATCACGACCATAAGGTCCGCTACGCCTCCGCAAATTCGCCTGTGCTTTCTGAACAGATCATGTGTGCGGCAGAGGAGGGCGCCGTCAATCTTGATAAACATACCTTGCTACAAAGTTACCCTATCGAAGGCGGTCATGTGTATTGGCAGGAAGATATAACAGATATTACTGCCCTGCTTGAAAAGTTGGAAGAAAACAAGGAAACCATTGCAGAAAGCAACCATCTGGAACAGGAAAATTATCGTATCAAGCTGGAGATCCACACCTTGCGGGAAAAGAATCGGCTCTATGACCTTTTACAGGAAGAAACCGCTCATCAGATCGATTTATTGAATGACCTGTTTTATCTATATGACGAAGAAGAAAATCCGGAAAAGCGCCGCAGTCTGCTTGCGAAGATTACTGTAATCGGCGCTTACATAAAACGCAGAGGCAACCTGATCTTTATCCGTGAAAAAACGGAAACCATCGATACCACAGAACTGGCCCTTTGCATGGAGGAATCCTTTTCAAATTTGAAACTGATGGGGGTCGAATGTGAAGCAGACATTCCGAAGGGCAGCAAAATCTTTACCCAGGACGCAATCCTGTTCTACGACTTTTTTGAGAAGGTGATGGAGACCGCTATAGATGATATGAGCTTTGTTTGGTTGAAAGCGCGTATTCTTGCAGATTCGATCATCCTCCGTCTGGAGGTGGAATGCGAAAGCTCCCTTGCAGATTTTCGGGATACCTGTGAAAGCTGCTCCTTTGAGGATGGCGTATGGCGCTTTATCCTCCGCATCGGAAAGGCGGGTGGACAAACGTGACAACATTCTATTTATCCTCCGAAATGGAACAGTCCGTATGGATGATCTGCCTGTTCTTTTCTTTGATATTGGATGTGTTTCTTTTTCTTGCATCCCCTGACCGAGGTGGGAGCAGACGGTGCAGGCTTCTGAACGCCGGAGTATTTATCGCTTTGCTGATCCTGCTGTGCATTGCCGGGGATGCCTTTGACAAAAAGGCCGATGGACTTCCTATCAATCCTTTGCTGCCATTTCCAATGTGGTCGCTGTGGTGCATCGCTGGCATGGTGGGTACTTTGCTCCTTGGTCAAACCGCTGTGTTGATCCATCGGAAAGGCCGGACACTTAGCCACAATTCCGTGAAGCAGGCAATCGATATGTTGCCCAACGCGATCTGCTATTTCACCCCATCGGGTGAGTTCAAACTGTGCAATCTACAAATGCACCGCTTGTTCTACATACTGGCGCAAAGCGATCTCCAGCACTTCGATGAATTGCGGCAGGCACTTACAGAGTGTGATAAGAAAAGCGGTGTTGTAAGGCTCCCGGATGAAGAGCAAACCTATCTGTTCCCCGATGGTAAGGCTTGGCGCTACTCCCAGACGGAGATAACGGTACCAGACAGCACAGTTTACACAGAGGCGATCTTCTCAGATGTGACTGAACTTTACGAAAAGGGACTGAGACTCAAGGAACAGACTGAGCAGCTCAAAAAATTCTCCCGTGACTTAAAGATTCTTTCGGATAATGTACTGACATTGACAAAGGAAACGGAAGTCCTGTCGGCAAAAACCAAACTGCATGACCAGATGGGGGCGGGGATCATTGCTATGCGGAAGATTTTGCAGCAAGAGCAGGTATCCCAGGAGGCCGCAGACAGCCTTCTATTGTTTCAAAAAGCAATCAGGACCATTAAAAATGACAATGAATACCCCCAGGAGCGCGGGGAGTTTGCGGAATTTTTGTGGGATGCCAGTACCATCGGCGTAAAGGTAGAAATGGCTGGCGAATTACCGAAGCAGGAGGAAATATATCGCATATTTGTGATCGCCATGCGGGAATGTCTGACCAACAGCGTCCGCCATGCGGATGCAACGGCCCTTTATGTCACCGCCCGGCAGGACGGAAACAACATTTCCCTGCGTATCACAAATAACGGAAAGCCCCCTGAAAGCGTCATTGTGCCGAAGGGCGGGTTACTCAACCTTCACCGCTATGTTACGAACTTAGGAGGTACGATGGAAATACAGTGCTCACCAGCCTTTGCGCTGATAATCGTCATGCCCGTAGAAAAGGAGGCGGCAGAGTGAAACAGGTGTTAATTGTAGAGGATCAGCGGATGCCCCGCAAATATATGGAGAGAATGATCTCCGACAGTGAAAAATATGCCCTGGCAGCCAGTATAAGCGGCGCGGATGTTGCACCTGCCTATTGCAAGCGTCAGATGATCGACCTAATCTTGATGGATGTCTGTACTGCTGGAAACAAGGATGGCATCGAAGCCGCCGCCGAGATCAAAGTGGCGTTCCCAAACATAAAGATCATCGTTGTCACATCAATGGTCGAGGTCGGTTTTTTAGAAAGAGCCAAAGCCGCAAAGGTTGACAGCTTTTGGTACAAAGATTTAAGTCCCGAAGACCTGATTGATGTCATTGACCGCACAATGGCAGGAGAACATCTCTTTCCCCATGAAACGCCACAAGTGAAATTAGGTCTTGTAAGCAGCACCGATCTGACTGCAAAAGAAATCCAGGTACTGCGCCTTGTATGTGATGGTCTGGAATACAGCGAAATCGCCCAGACTCTTTCTATCACAGAGAGGACCGTGAAATATCATGTTTCCAACATCCTGCAAAAAACAGGCTATGCCAACAAGACCCGCCTTGCCATAGCAGTTACAGGCAAAAAATTTATTATTCCGAGCCTCCCGGAGGATCTGGACTTTGACATAACCAAATAACAGAGCACACAGCTTTATTTCCCGGTTTCAATGAAGCCGGGAAATTTTTTTGAGAAAACTTCAAAAAACTGTACTCAGGGACAGTGCGTGAAAATGGCTTCTTCGCTATACTGGTATCATCAAGGGATTCAAAATGATTGATGGGAGGCCGCCTTATGCGAAGAATCGTGATTGATATGCAGAATGTCCTGTTTGCGGACGCAGTAGCCGAAGCCTTACGCAACTTTGATTCTGATCTGGAACCAGTCATGAGCGAAAGCCCGGACAAAACTCTGTCGCTATGTGATGCTGTGCTTGCAAATGTTCTGATTATGGAAGTTACCGTATACACATCCCGGACACTGGAGGAGCGGCTAAAAATCCGAAACGCTCTGAAAAAGGCTCAGCCAGATTGCAAGATCGTGCTGGTGGTGGATGAAAACACAGAGAAAAAGCTGGCGGACAGGGTGCGGCAGGCCAAGAAGGATGGTCTGGTAGACAATTTTATTTACGGTTCCGTTTCTTCCAGCTATCTCTCCGCTGTCATTGACGCACTTTAGGACAGAGGCTGGTGAGGACCATGCAGGGTATAGGAGGACACCAAAATGAAAAAATTATGTATTTTCTTTCTCACCATCATACTGCTGGTGGGCATGACCGGCTGTGGAAATAAGGTTACAAACGATCCCATCACATTGACGATGTGGCACGTCTATGGAAGTCAGACAGAATCGCCGCTCAATGTAATGATCGATGAGTTTAACCAAACGAAGGGGAAAGAAAGCGGTATTGTTATTTCTGTTGTCTCCGTCACAAATTCTACCGCTATTGACGATGCGCTGATTGCCTCTGCCAATAACGAACCGGGGGCGGTTCCCATGCCGGATCTGTTCACGGCCTATCCGAGGGTGGCGGAAGAGATTGGGCTTGACCGGCTCTTGGATTGGAGCGGTTATCTTTCAGAGGAAGAACGCTCTGCTTATGTGGATGAGTTTCTGGCAGAAGGCGTTATAGACGGACGGCTGGTTATGCTGCCCATCGCCAAATCAACAGAACTGTTATTCTTAAACAAGACGATATTTGACCGCTTTGCCGCTGACACAGGAGTATCGGAAGAAGAGCTTCTCCATTTTGAATCTCTCTTTGCTCTGTGCTGCCAATACTACGATTGGTCAGGCGGCGCAGAGATGTTCCAAATTAACGACTTCTATCACTACTTCCTGGTCAATGTCTCCGGGCTGGGCGGACAGTTCATTCGGAATGGAAAGCCGGACCTGTGCAGTGCAGAATTTGAACAAGCTTATCTGCCAATGGCCCGTGCGGCGATCCATGGAGGACTTTGTACTGGTGACGGTTATGCTTCCGACCGCTGGAAAACAGCCGAGGTTATCAGCAATATCGGTTCCACAGCAGGGATGTTGTATCTGAGGGACTATGTGACCTACCAGGACAATACCACCGAAGAAATTGAAACAGCGGTATATCCCTACCCCACCTTTTCTGATGCCTCGCCAGTGGTTATACAAAGGGGAACTGGTTTGTTTTCCATGAAAAGTGAGGACGAGCGAAAAAATAGGGCCGCCGCCATTTTTGGAAAATGGATCACGCAGAAAGAACACAATCTGGACTTTGTGATTGCTTCCGGCTATTTGCCGGTTACGGAAAATGCCTTTTCTGCTCTGTTTTCAAATATAGATATGATTGAGAATGAGAAATCCCATATGCTCTATGGTGCGGTGGACCAAATGTATGGCTCCTACTCCTTTTGCCCTTTGCCGCTGTATGACGCTTCCGGCGAAGCGCAATCCAGGTTTGAGGAGACCGCAAAGAGCATATTGTCTGCTGCCCACCGGGACTATATCAGCCGCATAGAGCGCGGGGATGACCCGGAGACAGTGATGTCAGAACTCCTTGACTCTTCGCTTTCGGAAATTCAGGAGGCCGTAGAGCGGTGACACAAAAGGGGGAAAACCATGATACTACGCCTAAAAGAAATCAGATCCGTACTGGAGGCGGCTCAGACGCAGAGCGTTTCCATGCGCCGCCGCCTGATGCTCTATCTTTTTACCATAATGCTCTTTTTTGCGTTCTTGATTGCTATGCTATTGTTCCTTTTCGGTGCAATCGATTCTATTGGATATGAAATTGAGCGGGCTTTAAGCAATCAACTTGAGAACTCTGTAAACTCCATAGAGCATCAAAGCAATGATCAGGCAGCCTATGTGCTTGCCTTTTCCCAACAGATAACAGCGGCAGTCAAAGACGAACTTTCAGATGCTGGGATTACCTTCAACGAACTTCGCAATACTCCTGACGCACTGGAGTCCATGCAAAACAGGCTCTTTGATATCGTCAGCAGCAATATGAAACTTGCACCTTGCAGCGGAGCATTTTGCTTTTTGAAAACAACGGTCAACGATGCACTGCCTGATAAAAGCTATAATGGGCTGTATCTAAAGTTTGCAAATCTTTATGCGGAAAACACAATTCATAATGATGTTTGTCTTTTTCGTGGATTTTCTACTGTCGCACGAGAAAAAAACATCAATCTCCATAGTACATGGCAGTTGGAAACACAAGAGGGGTTATTCCCGGAAATCGACGGAGAGATGTCCGGCAAAAGCGAGAGCATCTCCGGTGCCTTCTTTCTTACATCCGTTTATAAACTGCCTGACACATGGGAAAGTGTGCGCTTTCTCTGTATACCTGTTTTAGATTCTGGTGGCAACACGATTGGTGTGTGCGGCTTTGAGATCAGCAGTCTGTATTTTTCGCTTTCCCATAAGACGATGGGAAGCAGCCAAGCACATATCTTTTGCGCTTTGCTGACGGAAGATTCGGATTGTTATGTAGGGCAGATCGCCGGGAATCAATCTGGTTATTTCCCACCAATTGAAAATTCTTTTTCTGTTGAGAACGGATCAAGCCTGACTACCTTCCATAGCGGAGACACTGAATTTGTTGGTAAGACCCAGGAACTAACAATAGGGACTACTGCCCATATGGTTGCTGCCATGCTCCCTGCCACAGAATATCAGGCGCTTGTGCAGACGGTGCGGCTCAAAATTGCCGCATTCTTGTTTATCGCTTCTTTTGCCATTTTGGTCTCCATTCTTTGGGGCAGCAAAAAATATGTTGCACCCATATTAAAAGACTTGGAACAGATTAAAACTAACACAGACCGGACGCAGAGCGAGTCTCATGTTTTGGAGATTGAGGACCTCTTTGCTTTCCTCGCAGAACAGGACCGAGAACACGAGGCAGCTTTATCCGCTTTGAACCAGGAGCGACTGGAAGCTGAGAGCAGACAAGAACGGCTGCAAAGCAAACTGGAACAGACCAGCAGTGATCTTGGGTCCGCGCAGGCAGAAATTGCCCGACTTGCCTATTCCAGGAAGCAGGAGATCGATCCCGACGATTTTCAATATTTTGGGGAAGGGATTAGTCAACTTACTCCAACAGAAAGAAAGGTCTTTGATCTGTATCTTGAGGGGAAAAACGCAAAAGAGATCATTGCGATCTTAGGAGTTACAGAAAATACATTAAAGTTTCACAACAAGAATATCTACAACAAACTGGGAGTTTCGTCCCGGAAACAACTCCTTCGTTATGCCACTTTGATGAAACAGCAGGAGGAAAATGATCAGCAATAACGCTTGAGAATCAGCAGTTGCGCTACTTGGCAAACCTGCAAATAGGTGTCAAGCCCTAAAATGAAAAAATCTCGAAGAAATTTGGCAGCCGCAAAAAGGGTATAGCAAAGCAAGCCGGTCAGCGGGGGGATTTTTGCGAACCGGCTGAAAGTAATCGTTGTTTTCTGTTAAGCGGCGGTATTAGCCTCAGCATCCAGCGCCGTCAGATGTGCTTTTACCCTGGCGTAGTAGATACGCAAAAACTTGGCGGCACCGGCCACCATGTAAACATAAAAGTGCTTGCCCTCGGCCCGCTTTTTGTCCATGAACTGAAAGATGGGATTGGCCGGGTCAGAGTGCTGGAGGATCGTGCTGGCGACCATGAACAGGGTCTTTCGCAGATGAGGAGAGCCGCGCTTGGAGATGCGGCGGGACTTGGAGTCGAAGGTGCCGGACTGGAAGGGCGGGGCGTCCATGCCCGCGAAAGCCACCAGAGCGCCCTTGTGGGTGAAGCGGCGCACATCGCCGATCTCCGCCATGAGCTGCGGCCCGGTGACCTCACCCGCGCCCTGCATGGCCATGACCACATCGAACTCCGGCAGCAGGGAGGCCAGACGGAGCATCTCCCCGCGCAGGATATACAGCGCATCGTAAACGGCGTTCAGGCTGTCCACGGCCTGAGCGATCAGCAGCTTGGTGCTGTCGTTTTTGGGAAATGTAGCCACGGCGTTTCTGGCGGCGGCGTGGAGCTTTTCGGCGTCAGACTGAGAGAAGCGATAGCCAGATCTGGCGCACCATTTGCGGTAAGCGTCCGAGAAAGCGGCGAGGGAAACGCCCGCCACGCAGTCCTTGTGCCAGAAGCGTTTCACAAAATCCACCCATTTGAAATGCCCATTGGACCGCTTGGGTTGGATGTCAAAAAGCGTGTTGACGCCGGGGAAGGTCTGGTCCAGCAGGGAGATCAGGCCGTTGCGGAGGACCACGCTGGATTTTTTGGTGCGCAGGTACAGGCGGTTCTGCATTTTCAGCATCTGCCGTGTCTCATCCTCCGGCGAGTAGTCCCGTAGCTCCGCCCAGAAGGACAGGGCGTAGTTGGCGATCTTCATGGAGTCGGCCTTGTCTGTCTTGACCTTGCGCAGGGAGTTGTCGCTGAAGTCGTGGATGAGCATGGCGTTGACCACGCTGACGAAAAAGCCCGCCTCCTTTAGGGCCAAGGCGATGGGCCGCCAGTACATCCCCGTGTGTTCCATGACGATGCGGATGTCCCCGCCGATGCTCCCCAGCGTCTTTACCAGACTGGACAATCCGGCGGCGTCATGCTCCACCGAAAACGGCGTCAGCACCACTTCGCCGCCCGGTCTGCGCACAGCGACAGTGCTTTTCCCTTTGGATACGTCGATGCCAACAGCGGTGATCGTTTTATCTTCCATTTGCAAGCCTCCCAAATCATAATTTCAACCGACGCCCGCCGCTGCCCACTACCGATTCAGCTTGCTTTGTGACACGAATGTACGGAGCGTTTCCGTTCGTATCTGGCAAAACACGTCTGGAACGATTACTCGTTTTAAGTAGGATATGACGCTGGGCGCACTCATTTACATGGGGATCGTGGGTAACAACAACAATGGTTTTCCCCTGGTAGTTCAACTCCTGCAAGATTTCCAACACATAGTCCCGGTTCCGTTCATCAAGGCTGCCGGTAGGCTCGTCAGCGAAGATGATCTGCGGTGATTTGGCAATCACTTTTGCCAGCGCTACACGCTGCTGCTCACCGCCGCTTAATGTATAGACCTTTCTTCCCTCGTAGCCTTGCAGTCCAACTTGCGCCAGTGCATCGGCAATCAAACGCCGTTCTTTCTTTCTGCTGACAGATTTGAAATGCGTTGCGATCTGCATATTGCTTTCTACGGTTTCTGTATCAATTAAGCCGTAGTTCTGAAATAAATACGAAATATGACGGCGGCGCAGATTGATTGCTGTCCGGGATGAAAATTTCGGATTCTTCTGTCCACAAAGGACAATGGTTCCACTATCCGGGCGGTCAAGCAGGCCCATCATATTCAATAGGGTTGTCTTACCAGCACCGCTTTCACCCATAATAGAAATGAATTCTCCTTGCTCTATTTCCAGAGAGAAGTTTTCAAACAGGGGCTTGTCTCCAAATCTTTTACTGATATTTGATAAAATAATGTCTGCCATATCATTCAGCTCCTTTCACGATTTGATACAGGTCATTTTTCGTATATCCCCGGCTGACAATCAGAGTAATCATCAGTTCCCCAGCAAAAGCTGCCAGCAGAAGCAGATAGTTCAGAGAGACCTGCGTTGTCGCACTTATAAATCGCAGCCCCGCAACAACAACCGCATAATAAATGACCGTCACAATCAGGTGTTTTCGTATGCAGCGCAGCATAGAATATCCCCCAATCAAGCAACAGGCAATCTTGGTTTTATAGTTTTCGCAGTACAGCTTGGCGCTGAATATAATCAGGCAAATCAAGCCGATCAGCAGCACCGCCGATTGTACACCATACAGCATCAGCATCTGTCGTTGGTGATTGACGGTTTCTGAAAATGTAGAAGCAACCGAGGGCGTTTCCAACGTGACCGAAGCTATTCCGGTTTCCTGCAAAGTTGGAAGCAGTTCCGCATAGGCGTTTTCTGCGGGAACATTCAAGAAATAAGCGCCTTTGGAACAGTAACTTAAAACATAAATGCCCTCAATCTCTTCTTCCTCAATCACCAGAATGACAGGTTCCTCCAACGCTCCATAATCGCCGGTTCCCGTGTTCGCATTGTAAGAATAGATTTTACTGGCTGTTTCATCATAAGGGATAAAGTTTGCTTCCATCCCATAGGCTGTCTGGACAAATTCAGACCAGCTTTCCTTTTCCTGCTCTCTTGATGTGGGAAGCAGTACATTAAAATGAATATCAGAAAGCTGCGTGCTTGTGATCTGACTTCCGCTTACATCATAAATCGGGTTGAAATCCAGATAGTTCCGGTTGACCGTGATAGAGGTCTGCCCGAATTCTTCCGCAGGTGTGCGCCCGCTAATCAGATCATATTCATAGTTGCTGGCATCCACCAAAATACCGTTATAGCGGTTTACCGTAGCTGAATAAAATGCTTTATAGTTTTCAGCCAGATTTTGCGTAGAAGCGTTGCTGGTATTGACAGGGACGGTTACATATCCGGCCATTTTATCCACAAGAAATTGAGAAGTCTGCATGGTGTGATATGAAATGGCAACATTGCGGACAGTGATGGACAAGAAGAAAATAATAAATCCAACAAATACTCCTTTGGCAAGAATGGTGATAACATAAATTCCCCGTCTTGGAACACGCCCCTTGATATGATCGGCGCTGTTCTGCCTGCAAATAAGCAATGCTGAAAGCAAAAGGCCAGCAAGCACCACCATAATCAGCGTGACAATGTTTGGCAGTGAGAACAGGATATATTGTGGTAATGCAGTTTGGTACAAGGCCGCCGCTGTAATCAATGTTACAGCTTCAATAATCAGGAAACTGTCTGCGAAAATCGGGAAGATGTTTCTGACCTCATCTGCCAGAATATCACGGACAGCGTAGCCCTCCATTTTCTTCAACACATTCTTTTTCCCGCTGGAAAGAATATAAAATGCCATGCTCGCCACCAGCATAAAAGCTGGGACGAAACCAAACAGCAGCACCGAAAATTTGCCGGAAATATAGGCGGTCGGATTAACCGTAACTACATATCCGAGCTGACTCAAAGCATCCACCACGGTTGGTTGCTGACCCATTTTAACATAGTAGGTGGCGGCAGAAAGCTCGTATTTCTCTGCGTCAGTCCACGGAAAAAAGGAAATGTCCTGCATAAGTGATGAAGCATTCAGCCGATGGACGGTATATCCAACGGGGTCTGTGGTGGAAATACATTCGCCATCTTCCACCTGACTGTTTCCGGCACTGGTGCTGACATTCAAAAAGTCCGTGGTATGATTGGTCTTGAAATATTGATAGTGGGCCTTATCTTCCCCATTTTCAACACAGCGCAGCATAATGTCTGCATTAACCTTTTCCAGTGCATGGTCAATTTCTGCGAGAAAGTCCATATTGCTGGTACTTCCTGGCTTTTCAATCACTATGGAAATTTTATCTTCCTCTATCCGATCAAGCGCGTCAAAAGCAAAATTGAAACAGGACAACGCTGAAAGGACGCTACAGAGGATGATAAAGCAAAATGTCATTAGTTTTTTCATTTTGTGTGCCTCCTAACGCTAAAAAATTACCCCTGCCTCGATACCTAAAGTATATCAAAGCAGGGATAAAAGTGTTTTCGGTTATTCTGCGGAACACATGATTTCTTTCTGATTAACTTCTTACGATTTTCTGACTGTCAGCGGGAAGCTGGATAATAAACTGAACATTATCGTTCTCGCTGTATGCCGCAATCGTTCCGTGGTGCAGTTCAATAATTTCTTTGGCAATCGCCAGCCCTAAGCCTGCGCCGCCGGTATCGGAAGAACGGGCAGCATCCAGCCGGTAAAACTGTTCATATATCCGTTCCAACTTTTCGGGCGGTATTGTCTGCCCTTTATTTTGGACGCAGATTCGGATGCCGTCACTCGTTTGTGTCAAGGAAAAGAATATTTTCGTGTTAGGATAGCTGTAATTCACGGCATTTCGTATCAAGTTATCAACCGCACGTTCCAGTTTGTCCGCATCACACACGATTTCAACATTCTCTGCAATTTGCAAATCCCATTCCAGCCCCTTTTCCGCAAGGATAGGGTTAAATTCATAAGTGATCTGCATGAGCATCCGGCTAAGATGGGTCTGCACCGGCTCTAACGACAATTTGTGTGTACGAAAGCGCGTGATCTCAAAAAATTCATTGATAAGTTCTTCCAACCGCTGGGCTTTCGTCCGGGCAATTCCGCTGTATTTATGAACCAGTTCTGGCGTAATCCCCGGTTCATCCTCAATCAGCTTCAAATATCCGAGAACACTTGTCAGAGGTGTTTTCAAATCATGGGCGAGATATACCAGCATATCATCTTTGCGCTGGTCGGCCATTTGTGCGATTTTCAGACTTTGCAGCGTTTGTTCCCGTACCTGGTTTAAATCATCCTCTATATTTTTCAAATCGCCAGACAGTATAATTGGTGCGTCGGTAGGATGGGCCAGCTTCTGTGCTGCCTCCGCAACCTCGTCCAAATGCTCCAAAGGCCGCAGCATGAAGCGATAAGAAATATACCCGCATCCCGCAATCGACACTATAACCATGATGGGGATAAGAAAGAGCTTGAACGCCTGAAATGCTTCTGTCTGGTCGAGGTTGGTCGCGCCCATGATGATTAAAAACAGCAGATTGAACAGGATATAAGCAACCTCAAATAGAACGATGACAGCAATAAACTGAACGGTTGTTTTCAAGGCAAGCCGCTTGTGAAAAGCTCTGCTTGCAGAATTGTTTTCTGTTTGCTTACTCAATGGTATAACCCACCCCCCAGACGGTCTTGATATATTTGGGTTTGCGCGGCAACTCGTTCATCTTTTCCCTTATCCGGGCAATGTGGGCCATAACTGTGTTGTTGTTGCTTTCAAAAAACTTTTCGCCCCAAACTGTTTCAAAAAGTTCCTCCGCTGATACTACACGACCATGATTTTTGCACAAATACCAAAGGATGTTAAATTCAAAAGGGGTCAGCGGCAGCACTTCACCATTCAAAGTACATTTATGGCTGACTGGACAGATGTAAAGCCCTTTTTCATCATACTCGGTTAGTTCTGCAGCAGGGTCAACAGCATTAGTATTGTACTGCTTATAGCGCCGAAGCTGTGTTTTCACACGCGCCACAACCTCTAACGGATTGAATGGTTTGACGATATAATCATCGGCCCCTAAAGTAAGTCCTTGGATTTTATCTATGTCCTCTACTTTTGCAGTTAGCATGATAATAGGGAATAAGTATTTCTGCCGTATTTTCTGGCAAAGGGTAAAACCGTCCATTTCCGGCATCATCACATCCAGTATAGCCAGACTGACCGGCTCTTTTTCAAGGTAAGCCAACGCATCCAATGGATTATAAAACTTGCGGACAAGGTAATTTTCGTTTTTCAAATATATTTCAAGAAGATCGGTGATCTCCTTTTCGTCATCTACAATTAAGATGGTTTCATTACTCATATATAGCTAACTCTTTTCTTTCTTCTTTCAATACTGATTTCGTTACATCACGATTCTACAACAAACAAAATGAACAATCAACTGTACCTTTATATCGCATCGGTCAGGAATCTTTCAACTCTCAACCAGCATTGTTCCTACAACGCTTCCCTATGTAATCATCTTGCACATTGACAGAAATCACTAAATATGCTTTTTTCATGCAATCCCTATATAATCTCCCTGTATAATTTTCTTATTGAAGTTAAAACTAAAACCAACATGCAGACGCCTACCAGCGTGCCAAAAATTTTTTCTTCGAGCGCGATACCGTAAATCAGCAAATATACGATTCCTACAGCATAATACACAGTTTCCACCCCGAAACAGCCAATCAGTATTTTCCTTTTTACTAACGGTTCCCTGTAATGAAATGAAGCTATAAGCTGAATAAGCCCCAATACCAAAGCTGCTATGTATAACAACTTTATGCCATTCGGTTCTGCGCCCCATCCAAACAAACTACAAATTGAACCTATAATTGCTACTAACCCACAAAATATTCCTCGTTTAAAATTCATCCTCTCCACTCCCTTCTACCAGCAAAGCTATTCTATACAACAATAATCAGCATCAAGGCGAAATGCCGACAGCCACCAAAGAGTACTTCACCTTATACACAGAAATAAGTAAACAAGTTCAGTACTTTAATCCATTTTAATTCTTTTCAGAGTAAAAGTCACAGCTATTATCTTCATAGCCAATAATAATCGCTTTGCATGAACTGCAATTATAAGCGATAACACAAGGTGCGGAAAGCACAGATCCCTCGGACAAAATTACTGCTCCTTTTTCTGTGAAATTTGCCCCGGTAAACATCTTGATTTTTCGGGGAAGCCAGGATATAGGGCGGGGACTTTGAATATATCCTTTTTCCAGCTCTTTTCCGCAATAAGGGCATTTAGTATTCTTCATTTCGCTCTTCCTTTCTCAGCATTTTACTGTTGACTGGCTCGGCTGGTTTTGCTATTTGCGACTATATATCATATATGATGCACCTTTTAGGGCAATGGTAACTACTAATATTATAAAAGAAACACAAAATGCATCCATGTTATATAATGCGCAAGTTGTAGTAACAAAGAGTAAAAATACCAAAAGAATATCTATTACAACCCCTCCGCTTTTATCGTGTAAATATTGATTTCTCTCATCTTGTTCCAACCTCATTTGTTCTTTTAATAAAAGCCTGTTCTTTAAGAGTTTTTTGAGAGAAGCGATTCTATAAACAATATATATAAATCCACCGAAAAAGATAATACGGCTGGTTGAAGCTGCTAAATCTGTCATTATCCTAGAGTCACCGCCACCAGTTTCTCCAACTACAACCATATAAATTAGCATTGCAATAATAAGGAGCCATAAAAAACGAATACGCCATTTGATTTTTTCTGTATAGCTTAATTTATCAAAGTTCTTCATATTTTTTGTCCTCCATTTCTTTATTTTCTTTTAAGCAGCATAGCTCTTCAACGCTTACATTAAAAACCTCTGCCATACGATACGCTAACATAAGAGAAGGATTATACTGTTCCTTTTCAATAGAAATAATTGTACGGTTTGATACATGGACCAGATCCGCAAGTTGCTGTTGTGTTAATTTTGCGGCAGTTCTTAGTTGTTTTACTTTCGTTTTCAAACAATTCCTCCTCCCTTATATGAAGCAAACTTCTTGTGAAGTTTGCTTCATAATATCATGAATATCAGAATAAGTCAATCATCATATACGGAATAATGGTCTGCTGTCTGCAATAAAAAAGCGCCGGTCAGGAATCTTCCAACTCCCAACCAGCGTCATTCCCATTTAATCTTCCTGCACCTCCTCCGGCGATACATCGTCACGAAAACCTTTGAACACCGGCTGGCGCAGGGCGTTTTTCAGGTTTGGCATATACTCCACGATGCAGACATGATCCGGCTCGACCCAGATGGTTTCCCTATTTTCTATCGGAACTATCTGGAAAGGATTTTTCTCTGTCACAGTAAGCGCCGATACTGCTTCTTTCGTCACGCCGGCCGTCACGTGCCCTTTATAAAACAGCCGTTTTCCCCGGTATTTTCCTATAATCAGGCTAAAGACATGCTGCCCTTTCTGGATATAGCCTGCGACCACATAATCCTCATCCGCCATGCGTTTAAACTTGACCCAATCCTTTGTCCGCTTTCCCATGAAATAAAGGCTGTCTTTTTTCTTTGCTACCACGCCTTCCAGTTTTCTTTCATCTGCCGCCGCATAAAGCGCCCTGCCTTGTCCTTCCACAAATCTGGATACCGCGATCCTTGGAGTTTCCTCTACTATGACGGACAGCTGCTCCTTGCGTTCCATCAGTGGCTTCCAGCACAGTTCCCGTTCACCCCGGTAAATACAGTCAAACGCCACAAAGCAGGCTGGATTTCGCTCTGCCTCCAGCTTGATTTTAAAGGGATCAGTGAGCAGTGTCCGTTTCTGAAGGCGGTAAAAATCGGGTACGCCATTTACCAGAACCGAGATCTCCCCGTCCAGGATGCAGCGTTCTTTTACATTCTGATAGATGTCTTTCAATTCCGGGAACTTGCCCGCCATCCGCATATTCCGTTTATTCCGAAAATCCACCCCATTCTGATCTATATATGCCAGGATGCGGAATCCGTCCATTTTCAGTTCATAGATCCATCCCGGATCGTCAAAGGCTTCCATCTGCCGGGCGATCAGCATAGGACTGGCTTCCCGCGTATCGAATAAATCCATCATGCGGTTCCTGTCAGACGCTTCTGGCTGTCCATATCTGGTTTTTTCGATAATTCCAGGCTTTTCTGCAGCGCTTCCATCAGATCAATGACATTGGACGGACCGCTGGTATCCACCGCCACGATCTCCTGACCCTGTATCTTTTTCATGATTGCTTCCTTAAGTCTCGCCTGATATTCATCCCGAAACTCTTCCGCCGCAAAAGGCTTCGTCATATTCTCCACCAAAAGCTTTGCCATATTCAGTTCATTTTCATCCAGCTTCATTTTCGGCACTGGTTTGGGCATCGCCGCGATCTCATCATAATAAAACAGCGTCTTTACTATAATTCCTTCTTTTGTGGGGTATAGCACCAACAGCTTCTCATTTGTCCCCATCACGGTTTTTGCAATCGCCACCTTCTTTTGGGCGAGCAACGCCTGCCGGAGCAGCTCATAGGCTTTCTCAGCCCCCGTATCCGGAACGGCATAATAATCCTTCTCATAATAGATCATGTTCACCTCGGCCATACGGGCAAACTGGATGATATGGATGGTCTTGTCCTTTTTCGTCTTGATCTTTTCCAGTTCCTCCTCCGTCATCACCACATACCGGTCTTTCTCATACTCATAGCCCTTGATGATGTCCGCATTCGTAACTTCCTTCCCACAGTGGGAACAGTATTTTTTATACTTGATCCTGGCCTTGCTTTCCTTATCCAACTGGTTGAAATGGATGTCATTGTCCTGTGTTGTCTTATACATTCCAATCGGGATCAGCACCAGTCCCATGGAAATGCTGCCTTTGTGCGCAACTGCCATATACTCACCTCAGATTTTTTCTGTTAGTATTTGCAGGAGAATTGTTTCTATACAAGGGAAAAACTATGCGCAGAACGCATCTGAAATGGACTATATGCTGTAAAGATAAGATGATAAAATATTAGTTGAACATCTGCCGCATGGTCTTTTATAACCATACGGCAGATGCCTTTTCTTTTTACTGACGAGTTTTAATAAAATAATTTTGTATATTCCGTCTGTGTATCCGCTATATGGTATACATAAACGACTTCCCCGATTCGGCGGTAAATTGCCACATGCTTTTTGCAGATTACCATCCGGTATCCATTTTCATTCAGCCAGTCATCCGGTGTCCTGGAACCGGAATCCGGGAACTCCTCCAGCCGCTCGATAC
Source organism: Marvinbryantia sp. (assembly GCF_047017445.1). NCBI lineage: Bacteria > Bacillati > Bacillota > Clostridia > Lachnospirales > Lachnospiraceae > Marvinbryantia > Marvinbryantia sp. Next base: position 23,725 of record NZ_JBKXTT010000021.1, read on the forward strand.
AGTCCAGGATATGGTCGCTGACTTTTAAGGCAGTCTGTGTGTCAAACTGAAGCAGGTAATAATCTTCTATGTTTTTTAAATCCTCCCATGCGGACGGCAGGATCTCTACTCTACACTTCATGAATTCTCTCCCGCAGCCGCTTTCTCGCCTCTGAAACGCTGAGGGTTTCCGCTCCATCTATCCGTTCCTGCTCCGCCTGCAGAACCCTCGCCCGAAGGCTCAAGAGCTGTTCCCGTTTTTCAAACGCGTCAATACTCATCAAAACCAGATCACCTTCCCCATTTTTTGTAATATAAATCGGCTCTTTCGTTTCTTTTGCAAGGTTTGAAATTGCCGCATAATCATTCCGCAATGCCGCAGAAGCCTTTATAATCATAATACGCACCTCACTCATATCTTTATTTTGATATAATTATATCTGTATTTTTATATTTTGTAAAGAGGCTTCCGAAAAAGAATCCGAATGAACCGGCACATCTGGTTCTGATTTAATGCAGATCCCACAAAGGTCCGTCCAAAGAAAAGCGTTTTTCCCGCTCTTCCGGAGCAAAAAGGCATTTTTCGTGGAGCAGCCTGCGCACCCCATTATCTCGTCTGTCCCGTTCCACGCAAAGTACGCTTCCTACCTTCTCCGCAAAATCCTCTCTCCATCTTTTGCTGTTCACTCCGCCAGGACCGTCTGAATAAGCGGTCAGCACCACTGCGCAGCCGCTTTTCTTTGCCAGTGCCTCCAGCTTGCAGAGAATCGGATATACCAACTCCGGATCCTCCCCGTAAACCTCTTCCTGTAAATATTCCTGGATCGGGTCAACCACCACAAGCCGGATGCCGAAATTTTCCACCATCTGCTCAATGCTGTCGTCACCCAGGGCAAAAGGCAGCATATCGTTAATCGCATATACCCGCGAAAGATCCGCTCCGGCTTCCAAAAGCCTCGGACGCAGCAGATCAGACAGGTCATCGTCCGCCGTAAGATACAACGCATTCCCCGCAGGCAAAGCCTTACACTCTCCCAACGGTTTCTCGTTTGTACACGCAGCCATCAGCCTGGCGGCAATCATGGATTTTCCGGAACCGGGAGCACCATGGAGTACCGTAACCCTTCCAAACGGGATATACGGATACCAGAGCCATGCTACCTGCCGTTCCTCCACTTCCCCCATATTTTTTGCTTCTCTTATCTTTTCTTTGAACTGAAACATGAACCTCTCCTTTTTTCACTATTCTCTATAAAATGGCTCTTCGCCTTCCGCTTTTCTGCATGCTTGTGAACACAAACCATTTTGCGGCTTGTCTGCCCTCAAACTGTGTGGTTATCCTTCCGCATCTTCCTGCGCAGGCTCCAGGATCTCGATTTCATCCGGTGTTTCCGGGCTTTCCGTTTCTTCCGTCACTTTACGCAAAAGGACGATATGCCGTTTTTCCGCGTTGCCGTTGCAGGTGGAAAGGGTCAAAAGATGTTCTCCCTTTACCAAAGTAATTCCTGTATGCGCCGCTACCGCCGCACTCAATTCCTCAAAAGCGTCCGCTCCATAGACCAGACGGAAATAAATCGGTTCTGTGACGGCAACCGTCCGGTTATCCACGATCTGATAGGTATCCACCTCCTCTTCCGTATAGAGAAAAAGCCGTATTTCCCCATCCGCGGTGTCTCCCAGCGATCCGAACATGCTCCCGTCCTTCATGTTATGGGCGTAGAGGATGGTATTATCATCCGTAAAATCAGCCTTGTTGCCGCAGTCCATAAAAATACAGCCGGAAATATGTTCCTCCCCGGAAAAGGTATGGTTTAAGTAGTAATCGTTGTCCTCCCCCTGTACCACCGGGTAGTCAAGCCCAAGCGCCTCACACCGGATCCACGCCACGAGATCTTTATTGATCTTTTTTAAAGAAGCAAAATCCACTTCCACCTTTTTCGTATCCTTCGCCGTCCCGGACTCATCCGTTTCCGTCTCTTCTGATACAAATTCCTGTAATCCCTTGTACTCCTGCGTCCCCTCCTGATACATACGCCAGATCCCAACCAGTGCGCTGACACCAAATCCCAGTACCATCAGGCACGCGCACAGCACAAGGATCATTTTCTCATGCTTCATCGCATCCCCCTTACCGAAAAGAAGGGCCGCCGCATCCGCGGCAGGCCCCATTCACAGACAGCCTTTGCCATCCGTACTTCTTTTACATCTGCTTTCTTTTCTTCACATACCATACCACTGCCGCGATACCGCCGGCGGAAAGAAGTACCAGCAGGATCGGGAGCCACAGATTCGTGGAATCCCCTGTCCTGGGTGCTGTCGTTTCTGTAGTTTCCGGTGCTTTCTCATTGGTCAGCTCTTTCGTGATCACAATCTCTTTCGTTTTATCATCCGTATACGCAAAAACAATACTGATTTCCTCTTCACTGATCTTGTATCCCTCCAGTGCCTTTGTCTCTGTCAGAACATATTTGATTTCTTCCACATACTTCCCATCCTTGTAGGTGGCAATCGGAAGTTCCTCGCTTTTCGCAGTACCGTCTTTATCCGTAATGAGCTTTGCCACGGTCTTTCCGGAATCTTTTTCCTTCAGGGTAAATTCCACGCCTTCTAATGGAGCCTTGCTGTCCGCGTCCGTCTTTTTGAGGATCAGACGCCCAACAGGATGCGCATCTTTCATCTCCACTTTCTGGATTTCCCCGGTATCAGCGATTTCAAACTCCACATCCTCCGCGATCAGATAGCCCTTGGGGGCCTGCTCCTCCCGCAGCGTATATTTTCCGACGGGGAGTTTTTCGATCAGATGCGGTTCTTCTGTGGAAGTCCAGCTTTCCACTTCTTTCCCTTCCGCATCGAAAACCGTCAGCTTCGCTCCCGGCACTTCTTTGGAATCGGTGATGTCCGTCTTGCTGATCGCTACCTTCGTTGTATCATCCAGCATGGTATGCTTCTGGATCTCTGCCGTGTTTTCCACGACAAATTCAATGCTTTCCGCCGTAGCGTACCCGTCCGCCGGGATCCGTTCCACCATCTTATAAGTTTTTCCTGCCACCAGCTCTTTGATGATATGGGGCGTTTCTTCCGAGATCCATTCATCCACTGTCTCGCCGTTTTCATCCAGTACCGCAAGGGATGCGCCCGGCAGTTCCTCACCCGTAGCCAGATCCGCTTTTGTAAGCTCCACCGTAGTCGGTTCATCCTCAAAGGTGAAGGAATAGACAGCCTGCGCCGTCTCCTCCCCCTGGTAGGTGAAAGTAAATTCCTGTGTTTCTTCGCTGTTTACAAACCCATCCGGCGCGTACAGTTCTTTTACGTAATAGGTTCCGTCTATGGGCAGGTCTGCCACAAACCGGATCATCCCGTTCTCATCGGTCGTTTTCAGTTCAATGATGGTATCCGCCTCCATCAGCACGTTCCCCTTTGCGGAGAGGATATCCTCTTTCGTGTACAGGCCGAAGACCGCTCCGGAAAGCACCCGGTCTGTCCCTTTTTCTTTTTTCCGCACTTCTACCTGTACCCGTTGCCGGTTATTCTGCCAGTTTTCGTCGTAGGTCACCACAGGCGTGTCCTGGTTTCGGTAGGTAAGGTCCACATATCTCGGCTCTTCATCCAGCACATAGCCGTAAGCCGTTCCCACCTCTTTGACGTAGTACCGTCCAACGGGAAGGTCCGATACCTGTGCAACGCCGCTGTCATCGGTGGTGATTGTCGCCACCAGTTCATCCGCCGCATAGTAGTCCGCGCTCACGCCGTCCGCCGCTTTGATCTCTTCCGCCGCGTAAACCTCAAATGTAACACTGCTTAAGCTTCCCGTGATATACTCAAAAAGGTGTTCCACCCGCCCCTTGGCGTTGTCAAGAAGGGTAACCTTATCCAGAAATTCTCCTTTTTTGTTTACGATCAGCAGCGCTTTTGGAACCTCATCCTCCATTTTTACCTTCTGTACCTCTTTGGTATCCTCAACCGTAAAGGTGATCTCCGATGCGCGCAGATACCCGTAGGGTGCAAATTCCTCCCGCAGCGTATAGGTTTTGCCGACCGCCAGCCTTCTGATCACATGGGGTTCCCCTTTTACAGACGTCCAGGAATCCACCACGTTCCCTTTCTCATCCAGGACGGTTAAGGACGCCCCGGAAAGCTCTGTCCCGGTTGTGATGTCCGCTTTGGTAATCTCTACCACCGTCGGCTCATTTTTCTTAATCCCGGTAAGTGCAAGGACGGGAATCTCCTGCCCCTGATAGCTGGCGTCAAACTCCAGAATTTCATCGGAAGATACATACCCATCCGGCGCGGTGATTTCTTTGACATAGTATTTCCCAAGCGGCAGATCCAGCGTAAAGGCTGCCTGCCCGTTCTCATCGCTCGTCACCTTCTGAAGCAGCGTATCCGCTTTTACAATCACCTTATCTCCGGAAACGATCTCTTCCTTATTATAGAGCGCGAATACCGCTCCGGAAAGTTTCGCCTCCGTCTGTGCATCCTGCTTTTCCACGGTAAGGGTCACTTTCTGGCGCTGATTGGAAAACTCCGCTTTCCGTTCCACCACCGCTGTATTCTGGCCCTCATAAGTAAATTCCACTTCCTGCTCGGCCGTATTTCTCACATAGCCCTCCGGAGCCTTCGTCTCCACGATCCGGTATTTTCCAAGCGGCAGGTCTGTCACTTCCGCTTCCCCGTTCTCATCGGTCGTCACAGTAGCAACCAGCGTATCCTTTGCGTATTCCATATGACGGTTGCCCTGTGCATCCGTCTGATGGTCCGCACTGTAAATATCTTCCGCCGCGTAGACCGCAAACTCAGCTCCCGCAAGCGGGCGTTCCTCATATTTGAAATCTTTCCCGAAGGATACTGCCATCTCCCCGGATTTCTGGATAATCAGTTTTCCTTTTACGGGATGGTTTTCATAAGAAACGGTGATGATCGCGTCATTGCTTACATTTTCCATCTCATAAGCGGTATTGCTGTCCACTTTGATCTCTTTATAGTCTGTATTCAGCGTATAACCGTCCGGCGCCGTCACCTCTTCAATCCGGTAATTCCCGCAGTTTAAGGCATTCGGGAGAATAAGGGATCCATTTTCATCCGTAAAATAGGACTTGTGTACCGTTACCGTAGGATAGGTAGTGACCTGCTCCACGTATTTTCCCGCGTCCATGTCATAGACTTTGAACTCAGTATTCGGAAGCAGCACGCTCTGTCCGGTTTCGCCATCTTTTTTGATGATCTTCAGCTTCGCCATGAATTCCTCATCAAGAAGCACCCGCCACACCTGGGGTTCTGTCTTGTTTTCGGAAATCGTTACCTTAAAGTCCTCCACAGGAGTAAAATTATGCGGCGTGGTCGTCTCCCGCACGATATACGTGCCGTAGGGGATCGCAACTGAGCAGGCATAGCCTTTTTCGTCCGTAAACATCTCCGTCTTTCCATCCGCCGTAAGGACAATCGGCTTTGCCCCCGCAAAATCATAGCTGCCATCTTCCTTTTTCGTCAGGCTGCTCTCCAGATAAGCAGAGAAACCGGCTCCCTTTAACAGGTCCGCATCCGTTTTCCCATTGTTTGCGGCCTTGATCAGCTGGAACGGCTGTTTCATTACCGACTCCAGAGAAGTCGCCGTGCGCTCCACGGTCTTTACCATGTCCCCCTCATAGGTACACTCCAGATCATATTCTGCTTCATCCGCCAGATACCCCGCGGGCGGCGTCAGCTCTTTGATATAGTATTTTCCCAGATACAATCCGGACACTTCTGCATTCCCGTCTTTATCCGTGGTAAGCGTCGCTACCTGGTCGCCTGCTTTATAAACTGCCCCGGTTTTTCCATCCGGATGCAAAATATCCTCTCTTGCGAACAGTCCGTAAACCGCCCCGGTAAATACCGCGTCCCCTTGCGGTGTATCGGTTTCCTTATCCTTTTTCACCAGATGGATCCTTGCGTCCACACGGTTATTGAAAAACGTATGGAAGAATGTCACCACCGCTTCCTTATCCCCCGTATACTGGAAATCAAAGGCATACGATTCCTCGCTGTTGCGCAGGTAATTTTCCGGCGCCTGAAGTTCCTTTATATAATACCCGAACCCAATCGGAAGATCCGCGCCAAAGGACGCCTTCCCTTCTGCGCCTGTTGAAGCCGTCTCGATCAGCGTATCCTTTTTCACTACGGTGTTCCCGTCCGTGTTCTTGATGTCCGCACCGGCGTACAAACCATAAACGCCTCCGGATAAGGGAGTCTTCGTCTCCCCGTCCTGCTTTTCTACCGTAACGGAAGCCTTCTGCCTGTCGTTGGTAAACGTGGTACTTCCCACCTGGCATTCCACATCCGCGCCGGCATACTCCAGCTTCACAACCTGGGACTCCCCGGTACAGATCAGATTATCCGGCGCTTTCCGCTCAGTTACCCGATAGGAGCCCAGATACAGAGAATCTAACGTAGCGCTCCCATCTTCCCCGGTTGTCAGGGCTTCTTTTACCAGATCGCCTTTCTTGTAGATGATCCTTCCGTCCGCCGCTGTAATATCGGTTTCCGCATACACATTGTAAACCGCACCCTTCTGGCGGCGTTTCTCATAGCGGAACGTAACTCCGTTTTCCGTAACATCTGCCCCGGTAAAAACTTCCCCTTCCTTATAAACAGTCAGGGAAGCCATCTGCTCTTCGTCTGTAACCTCCTGGGATACCGTTCCTCCCACCTTTAACTGGATGTTATAAGCCTTCGTATCCAGACGATAGCCGCCGGGAACGGAGATTTCCTTCAAATACACCGTGTCCGCCGTCTTCGTCAGCGTCACACTGGAATACCCTTTCTCATCTGTGGGCGGCATCTGGACAATCAGGTTTGTTCCAGCCTCGTCGCCGTAAATGCCATACACGGCCCCGGCAATCGCGGCATTGCTGCCTTTGTCCTTCTTAATGATCTCCACCGTGGCCTGCTGTACCCAGGTAACTTTAAATTCCACATACTTCTCGTCCGTGACACCTTCTCCAAACACCAGCGCCAGATCCTGCGTATCGTTTCCGGTTGTGATCTTATAGGCCGAGAAATCTTTGGTGATGCTGCCCTTCATCTTTGCGGACCAGGAGGCGCTTGCATCCGATGCCTGGGTAATCGGCGCACTTAAATAAAAGACCGTACCCCCGCCTATCTCCACCTCAGCGCCTGCTTTGCTCGTTTTTCCGGTCGTGACATTGTGGAGCTTCACACCGGAAGGCAGTTTCATGGTGATGGACTGCAGTTCATCAGCCTGGAAGGTGATCTCTTTCGTCCGCTGGATGTCCCCTTCTATATACGCTGTGGTGTCCGCCTCCGAAAACGACATGGCAACATCCGGAATATCCGGCTGGCTGACGCAGTATTCATAAAGCTCCATAGCAAGCGACTGCCCCGTGCTGTTCGTCCCGGAAAAAGCGTCTCCGCTCCCATTGGCGTAAGACGCCGCCAGATGCGTGACGATGAACCGTTTCCCGATGGAAAAATCCGGATATTTCTCAGCGAAAAAGCCTTCCTCACCGGAAGCTTTGGTTCCGTAATAGCAAACCTTCGCCAGAACTTTGCTGTCACTCAGCCTGGTGATCTTATAATTGCCGTCCCCAGGCCCGGCTTTAGAAGGCTGCACACAATATGCCGTCGCTTTGACATCCCCAAAAGTTACCGTATAGGGATAAGTCACGTAAGACCCCAACCCATAGTCCGCATAATAGTAGGCGCTTCCTCTGGTAACATCCACGTTCTGGGTGGAAGCCCTTGCCGCAAAAAGCGCAGGCGCTTCCGCCGTAAAGGATACGCTTTCCCCCTCTTCCAGTTCCAGAAGATCCACATCCTGCTCCACTGCCTGCAGCATAACCTCGCCAAGCGTCAGGCCGCTCTCCTCATCATAAGTGTCCTGCTGCTCCGCTTCTGAAAGCGCCGCATCCAGTTCCTCTTCCGAAAGCGGTTCTCCGTTTTCTCCTGTTACGACATCTGTTTCCGTCATGCCTTCTGTAGTGTCCGCTTCGCTTCCTGCTTCTGTCTGGCTTTCCGTCTCGGGAACAGCCTGCGTTTCGCTCTGCGTTTCTTCGCTTTCCGGCTCATTTCCGGCTTCTTCCAGCGCCTCGGTTTCATCTGCCGATGGTTCTGTCTGCGCTTCCACTGTCTCAGCTAAAAGCGTTTCCGTCTCCATCTGTAAGCCTGCTTCAGAAACAGGCTCCGTTTCTGTCTGGGGCTGCGCCTCCGGATCCGCCTCCCCGTCAGATTCCCCGCCATCTTCCGACTCACCGGAACCCTTCTCCCCGCCTGCGTTCGTTTCCGCTTCACGGGGTGTTACCGTAATGTTCCTTGCGATCAGGTATGCCTCTCCCTGTACGGGAGTCACCTCATATACACATTTGTACGTGCCGGGTACCTCCGGATCAAAAGCCGTTCCGTCTTCCATCTCCGCCCATTTTAGCTTTGCTTTTTCTCCCTCCTTCAGCTTCAGGCCGGTAAAATCCTTCTTGATCTCAAAGGCATCCCCTGTATAAACAGTAAGGGCCAGCTCCGGATCTGCCTCTATCTCCGAAAAAAGCTCCTCTTCGCTTTTTTCCGTCTGTTCTTCCGTCTGCGCTGACTCCTGATATATTCCGTCTGCGCCGGCTGCTGCTGCAGAAGTTCCTGCGCTAAAGAGCGTAGTGCAGCACATAGCAAAAGCCAGCGCACCCGCAATCCATCTTTTTCTGCGTTTTTTTTCCAAATATCTGTTCTCCTTTCATGGCCTGCTGATTGTTCTGTTTCTATCGTATGGTTCCGCTTCTCTACGGTCTGTCCCGGATTCTCATGGTATTCCCCCTTTCTGCTGCCGGTTATGGGCAGACAAAAAGGAAGCTGTGCCGCCGCAGCTTCCCTTTTGTCTGTTCATACCGCTATTTATTACAAAATTTTTCATCTGCCTGTTGCCGTTGTCCCTTCCCTGCGTCAGGGCATAAAAAATCCCCCTGACTGCGTTTCCGCCTCCAGGGAGATTCATCCACTTTTTCACTATTTATTTTTTGCCTGCAAATAAGTCTTTAATTCTTCTATCGTATGCTCTGCATGTGTCCGCCGATTCCAATGGATCCCTCATAATCCCCCTACTGTTTCATTTTATACTTTCTGTCCAACGCTTTTCTCACTTCTTCTGTTGTGATTTCACCGCGTTTCTCCCGTTCAATCAGCTTCTTCATCTCAGGAGAAGGCTCCAGTCCATCTACTTTAATCATGCCAAGTGCATAGTCCCATTTTTTATCAGCCCTAACTAACATCTGTACACCACTCCTTTTTTAATTTGGTAATCCTATTGTACCATGAATACCTTTATGAAGCAAGCAGACGAAAGCGCTTTGGTGTTCCCAACCCACCTTCCGCAGCCATCGCCTGCTCCTCTTATGCAATCATCGTTTTCATGCCGTACCCATCGTTTTTTTCTTTCCGTGTCAGCCAGTCGTCAATGCCTTTATAGTTTTCCTTCCATATACCATCCATATCGGCATCCCATTTCATACGGGAACAGTTTAACTTCAGTTCATCACACATTTCCCAAAGCTTCAAGCAGCCCTTGCGTATGGTATTTCGTTTCTGCCGCTTTTTCAGGCATTCAAACCCGGAAAAAGCGCTGTCTCTCCATTCACATTCTTTGCAGTCGTTATCATAATCCGCTTTACACTCAAGCGCCATCATCTTGTCCATGTCGTAACATTCCAGCACGTTTTCAAGCCCCTGTTCTTTTAGCCGGGAAAGCATCTGATACACCCCTTTATAGTTGGAAACGCCGGGATTTCCGATATACGCAAGGCCGCTTCTCTGATATGCGATCTCTGCTTTTAAAATTCCTTCGGTCACCCGTATGGTATTTCCGGTCAGTTTCCCGGATAATCCGGCCGGGCTTTTGCTGGAGGTTCCGCCATCCATGCCTTTGCTGGTAAACCAGGTGTATTTCCGCTTTTTTACCGGCTTATCTACCCGGATCTGGAACCCGCAGATCTTTCTCTCTTCCGTAAAGACCGGGCAGAGATACCCTTCGTTTTGGGGATAAAACGCAGCCTCCCAGTCGCCGTCCCAGTTCCGGAAAAAACCAGGGACGCCTTTTAGTTGAAATCCCTGGGCCAGCAGCTTCCTTGCGATCCTTATGGAATCTTCACTTTCGGTACTCCGGTATCCGATCCACTCCATGCGGGCAATCTCCTGCCGGGTAAGCCCACGTCTGCGAAGATCCGCCCTGTGGCGTTCCTTTAATTTCAGCATGGAGAACATCTGCGTATACACTTCATGCAGATAAGAAACATCCAGCTCCGGCGCCGCCTCTTTGCCCGCCTTTTCTTTGATACGTGCTATGCGTTTCTGGCTGTAGAGCCGGATTTTCTTTTCTCCGGTATCCAGCTTTTCTTTGATCTGCCAGTAGGCTTCTTTATACCGTTTGTCTCCATACAGCCCGGCCAGATCTGCGTACAGGGTCAGCATATTTCCGGATGCGCCGCATGCGTAGCAATGGTAAACGTTTTTGATTTCACCATCCCGTATGACACAGAAATTGCACTTTCCTCTCGTGTCTCCGCAAAATGGGCATACCACCCCGAATGCGTCTTCCTTCCCGCCTTCCAGCCTTTGTATGGAAAATAAGTCCGCTACATCTGCGATTGTAAAAGGTATTTCATATACCATATCGTCTCCTTCTTTGCAAAATTGAAAGAAGCGCGCCTTTTGGCGCGCTCCCCATTAAGCTGCTTTAGGCATATAAGCCTTGGCCTCCGCCAGAACTTTCGCAGCATCCTTCATTTCCTGGTTGGCTCCATTGTACCGCTCCGCGATCCATTTGATCGTTTCCCATCCTTTCAGGCTTTCCAGCAGTTCCCCAAGCGTATGGCCTTTAAAGAAACCGAAATTGCAGATCACGGCTTTGGCGTTTTCCACTTCGGTCTGTTTCTCCTCTGCCAGGTCATTCCCAGCCTCGGCATCGCCCATTTCTCCATCTTTCGTTGCTTCCGCTCCGAAAGCAGGTTCCGCACCATCAGAAATCCCAAATGCGCCGTCATCCTCCGCGTCATCAAACGGGATTTCCTCCGTTTCCGCCACTGTATGGAAACCATCTCCCAACTCCGTCACAGCGTTCTGTCCGCTTTCCTTTGAAGCTTTGGCTTCCTCATTTTCTTCTGCCTGTTCTTCCGTCTTTTCCGCTGTCTTTTCCACTGCGGATGCTTCCTCCGCCTTAGCGCTTTCCGGTTCCGCTTTTTCTTTTTTCTCCTGAACCGCATCCTTTGCACGGTCTAAAAAGGAAATCTGCCCTGTCCCTGCCGATGTCTTTTCCACCTGCTGAGGGGCTGTCTCCTTCACCTTTTCTTCCCTCGGCTCGGTTTTAGAAGATACGGCATTGCCATCGCGGACCGGCTTTTTATCCGTTTCTTTTCTCTGGATGGGAGTTTTCCCCTGTGCGGCTCCCGCTTCCTGCTTTCCGGAAGGCATATAGGAATCGCCTTTTTCTGCTTTCGGCTTTCTCCCCGCCTTTACGGTTTCCGCTTTTTGTACAGGCTCCTCCTGTCTTTCTTTTCCTTCGTTTTCTGTTTTGGCCCCTCGCATATCCGGATCTTCCGCACCGTTCTGCGGGATGTTGAATTTATTAAGCAGATAATACTTCAGCCCATATGTCATGGCCGTTCCCTTCGCCTTATCTGCCACCTCATGCGTCCCGATCAGATGGACCACCGCCTTGCTCTGCTCCTGGGGACGGTCTGCATTCGTCCAACAGATTTCCATGTCCGCTTCATATCTCCAGAGGTTTCCGTCATGGACAAGGAAAACCGGCCGGCCGGAAGCGTCTGCCTGCGTCGGTGTTTCTCCCAGGATGTCAAAATCCACACCATACCGGTTCAGCGCCGGAGCGAGGAACTGGTTGATGTCATCCAGCTTCACAAAATCATAGTCTACCTCCTCACTGTACCGTTTCCGGATCAGCGCGGGGATTTTCCGTCTGATTTTTACCATTTTCTGATTCAAATTCAGATATTCATACTTACTCATTAATTCGTTTCCTTCCTTTCTGCTTTTTTATGCGTTCAGTCGCTCTTTTCCACTTGCCGGGAAACTGCTTTCCCTGCCGGCAGATCTTTCCAGCTCCGCCATTTCTTCCCGAATGCATCCATAATAAATGCGATTCTTTGAAATGTCCGCAAGAGCGCTTTCCAGCCACATGCTGGTAACGTCGTTCACCCCGGACATTTCATCTTCCAAATAGCGCAAAAGCAATTCGTCCGTAAAAGGGATCCCAAATACCGAAAAAGAAAATTTCGGAAGATACCGGACGTCCTTTGCGCATTTCCCCATTTGCAGATACTGTTTCGCCTTCAGCCGGATCTGGTCCCGGTTAATTGCAGGGAGCAAATCCTTTCCGGTAAGATCGGATTGTTCCACCAGATCATCCCAGCACTGCTCTATGAGCCTTCTTCCAAAGTCGGTCACCTTTTTCTCCAGTTCTGTCTGTATCGCATCCTTATCCGGGAAAATAAATTCCTCCGGGATCCCGGCTGCCCGGTAAAGCTGCACCCCTGTTTCGTAAAGGGTACAGTCGCTTTTCCGGAAGATACCACATAACTTAATCTCGTGAAATTCCTCCATACATTGATCCTGGTTCTCGGCATAAATCAGCACACAGTTTCCAATCGCTGCTTTAAAGAGCATCCACCCGGAAAAAATGCCGACCGGCTCTGCTTCCTGGTTCAGCCATTCCAGCAGTTTTGCCGTGTGCTTTCCCTCTTTGATCCAGTCCGGAAGATCCTTTGCCATATCCATTCCTCCTTTAGCCGACCTTAAATATACGGGAGCGGATGCTCGGAACATATCCTTCCAGCCGTCTCCAAAAATGGCGACTGCTCTTTCTCCCTGTCAAACCACTCCACAAAGAAGCGTGTCAGGTTCTGCTGCAGGGTCCGCTGTGTGCGAAGCGCATAGCGGATAAACCCCCGATACTTATCTTTGCTGTCCGCCAACAGATAGAGCGCCAAAAGCATCGCCATCTGTTCGTCGCTTCCGTAATCGGCTTCCATCTCTGTAGCGCCGGAATACGGGATCTGATGAAGCACTGGCTTCTGCTTCACATGCATACAGATGTCATCGGCAAGCAGCTTCGATGATTCATTCCGAAAATCATAACAGCTCACTTCCGACAGTCCTTCCAGCCACGCGTATCCAAGATAAGTACAGTTTTCCCGGACTTTCGGTTCCTGTCCTGCCATCGTTTCCATAAATACCGGGTGCTTCGTCTTGAAATTATTTAAGTATTCATCTACGAGAAGCCGCGCAACAGCCTCCCCGTCCGTAACGTTCGTCATACTTCATCCTCCTTGCCAAAACCTGCTTTTCCAGTTTTTAATATTTTACATCTCCCGGAATGTCATAATCATGCCAGCGCATGGAGATACACTTTGCGATTTTCTCTTCCATTCGAAGCAGCCCGCTTTCTGTCTCTTTCGCCTGCCTGGCGATAGAAAGCGCCTCACAGATACCGCAGTATACTTCATAGGCGCTGCATGGATCATCCCCCGCTGCCGCCTTGTAGCTTTCCACCGTTTCTGCCGTCAGCTTTTTCCCAAATCCAGCCTTACTCATAATGCCGGCCATCGTGTTGACCGGATAGCTGATATGGATCCTGCAAAGACGCATCACATCCCGGAGCGTTTCCTTGTAATACTCAAAAATGGATTCTATATTGCGTTCAAAGTGCTTGATTGTTTTGCACTCCTTATGCTTCAGCCTTAACGCTTCTCCAAGGACTACCGTCCGGCCCGCGCCTTTTACCGAGTAAAAGATATTTGCGCCGGAAGATCCCACATCGGAAGTGGTGATGCGTACCGCCGCGCTTAACTTCTCACTGGCCTGTTTTCCATACTGTTCCAGCAGCTCCTGATAGGCTTTTGACAGCTTTTCGTCCTCCATCTCCCATACGGCCACTGCCCTGGAATGGTCCACATAACCCAAACGGAAATCCACCTTTTCATAATCCCCGTTGATGTAAGCAGAGGATACCATGTAAAGCTCCGGCATGGAGAGGATCGAATAATCCTTTTCATCTCCGGAAAGGACTGCCCGTACCTTGCCTTCTCCAAAGCGTACCAGCGCTTTTCCCTTCGATACTTTCAGGCATTCGTTCAGAATATCCGCCAGGACGCTTCGATCCACGTCCGAAAGCGCGTTTCCGTCTACCCTTGCCCGCCCTTTTAAGGTTTTGATCGCTGTCGTTCCAAGCTGGTATACGCCCTCCGGCAGTTTCAGCAAAAGTGCCGTATGCTCCTTGGTGTCATTCAGCAGCGCTTTCATGTCCACATCCTTCACAGGCGTACACGCCGCTTCATTTTGCGCCGCCGTCAGCACTTCCATGCTCTGGCATGGCACGCGTATCCATTTTGCCCGTTTTTCGACTTCGTCCAGATACTCGTGGAATTTCTGTTCATCCTGAAATTCCTGTTCAAAATCATCTTTATAGTACATGCGTCCTCCCTTCCCGGATACTTAGGACGTCATGCCTAACGCAACTCCAACACTCTGGATCTTTCCATCGCCAACGCAGAAGCTGTATCCATCTGCCGCCATTTCCAGCAGCATTTCCAGTTCCAGTTCATTTGCATTTTCCCATTCTACCGTTACCATAAAAATCCTCCTTTTGTTCTTTCTGCCGTTTCCATTTGCGGCCTCTTGCCGCCTCGTTCCTCCTTTCTTTTTTGCGCACAGCTCGTGACAAATCACTCGCTGTACTTGACCGTCAAATGTCTGTTCGTGTCCTAAAGGACTAGCTTTGCGTCGCCGCACGACAGCCGCATGACGGTTTTTGCGCACAAAAAAAGACACAAAAAGAATCTACTCTTTTTGCATCTTTCTATGCGTCTATGTTTTCTTTGCTTTTTCCGGGCCAGCGCCCCAAAATACGCCCTTTCGGGTATCCCTGCCGCCTTCCGGCGTCCTGCAGGGAACTTCCAGAATGTCTGGAACAAAATTAAAATCCCTTCCCTTTTGGGGAGGTAAAGTTTTAATTCATCTTAAGAGTACCACAACATCTTGTACTTGTCAAATACATTTATTCTATATATTGTGTTTTCTTTTCTCAAGCATACAACATCTGGGGACAGGAAGGAACGCCCCTTCCTTTATCCCCAGCCATGCCGCTTCGCACCTACTCTTCCGGCGCTTCCGCATCACTCAGCGGCACAATGTTTTTCGCCAGGCTGCGCCCGTTTCCATCATCCCCGATTTCAAATGACACCTTCTGCCCGTCGGAGAGTTTTTTAAACCCCTCCTGCTGAATTTCCGAGAAGTGGGCAAAATAATCTACGCCCTCTTCATCTGTAATAAACCCATAGCCTCTTCTTGCGCTGAACCATTTCACTGTACCGGTTGCTCTTTTTTCCATGATTATGATCTCCTCTCTGTTCTCTTATATTTTTTCAAAAATGATTTTCCGTATTTTGTATTATTCCTGCCATTACAGGTATTTTTGCAGATCCGCAGGGATCCCTGATTTTTTCCATCCTTACCTCCTTATGAAAAGCATTCTGCTTCGCCTACACGGCAAATGACTCCGAATCCTGTTTCCCGCGTCTATGCCGTCAGCTTTTTCCGTTTTTTTCCAAATACGAGTGCTCCGCCTGTCAGAAACAGAACCGCAATCCCGATAAAGCCATACTTCCAGCCCCCAAATCCGCCTGTCTGGGGCAGGGTGAACTGAGGCTCATTGGTAATCTCATATAAGCACTCATAGAAGAACCATTTGTTTGTATAGCCTAAGTCTTCTTTTGCGCTTTCAAAATCCACGTTCCCGTATGCTTCCGCTTCCTCTTTTGTCATGGTGATCGGCAGCTCCACGGTGATCTTATCTTTTAACAGGGTCTGTCCGGGTACGGTTTTCACCTCTGTAATCTCATACATTCCATGATCCAGATTCTCAAAAACGATCTCTCCGTTTTTATCCGTTGTCAGGACAGTTGTTTCCCCTTCTTTTAAAAGCCTGTTGTATTTTGCTGCCTGCAGGGTATCGGTCTCTGCCGCTTTTACGAATTTTAGTTCAAACTGGACGCCTTGAAGCGGCGTTGCCCCGGTTTTGTCGTATTTTTTCAGACGGATCTTTCCGGGATGCGGGTCATTGTACAGTTTTTGCATTTCCACCTTCTGCTTTTTCGTGGTAAACCCATGCACCGTATCATCGATCTGGTACTGTGCAGGCGCCTTTACCTCCTGCAGCGTCACATAACCGCCAATGGGTAAGATCACCGCTTTGGAAGCCGGATCAATATAGAAAGGATCACTCTTCATGGACGCATCTCCTTTATACAGATGCTGCTCATCCATATAGACTTTTCCCTGCTTATCGGACTGCAGATACCAGGTTTTCTTCAGCTGCCCCGCATTTGCGGAGGAATCGTCATAATAGCAGACTTTGAACACAACTCCCTGTATCGGGTTCCCATGCATGGAGAGTTTTTCCACCAGGGCATCCAGTTCCATAAAATCGTATGGCTCGCTGATGCCTTTGGTAAAGGAAGCAGTTTTGGTTTTCAATGCGTCATTCGGCATGGTAACCGTTACGGATACCGGTTTTTCAGCAAGCTGGTGCCCGGCAGGGGCGGTCAGCTCCTTGACATAATAGGTCGCGGTCCCGGAGCCTGCCTTCAGATAATAAGTCGGTGTCTTTCCCTGATCGTCTGTCCGAAAGGCATTATCTGCCACCTTAACGCTTAACTTTTCATCCGAATAAAGCTGTACACGCTTTGTACAGGCTTCATCTGAAAACACGCCGAAAGTAGCGCCTGCGAGGCTGTAAGGATTCAGTTCCAGTACCTCCGGGGCTGCCTTTGACGCCTTTTCAACAGTCAATTTCCAGTAGCGCAGTTTGTCGATGGAGGTAGGGATATTTCCCTTTACAGCAAGCTTTCGGATCGTATATGCCCCGGCAGCATCCTTCTGCGCCACCAACTCAATCATGTAGGTATTCGAATCAAGGTCGTAAATATCCGAGGGCGGCATGATCTCCTTCATACGCAGAAAACCAAACGGCAGTATGGCCGCTGTCTTCTTCTGATTATCAATGATCGCATCGCTTTTGTAGGTCTTGCCGTTATAAGTAAAGGACGATACATAATGCGCGTAATCATAAGACAATACCCCATTTGCATCGGTTTTAAAATACCATGTCTTTACCGGCGAAAATTCCTCCGCCGTTTTTTCAATGCTGTACTCGACCTTATAGATTGCGCCCTCTACCGGCAGTCCGGAATCATCCGTTTTCGTCAGGATCTTTCCATTAAAATACATCGGGTAGTTATAGATCCAGTTGTTCGACTCCATAGAAGCATAGTCCGCATTGTTCACCTTCTCATGGAGTTTCACCACGCCGCTGTCAGACTCCGTAATAACCACCGGGCCGTAAATATCTGTATTCTGTGTACAGCCTGTGATACGTCTGGTCTCCACAACATAATACGTTCCGGGGTCCAGAATATCCGAATCCCCGTAAACCGTGTCGTCCTCTTTGTCATTTAAGACGATCGTTCCTTCCGGATCCACCGTCGTATCAAGTACTTTGGTCGTTGTGTTATAAGCGGATGCCGGATAGATTGCAAAGGTTGTCTTCAGATAACCATATCTGTTCGGATTGATGTCCATAAATTCCGGGTAAGAAAATCGTTTATAAACTCTTAATCTTGCCCCATTTGTCAGGGAAGAGTACGTTTTGGAGCCATAGAAACTCTGGTAATTTCCATGGCTGTCGCTTCCCGGATGCAGGCTGCAGGTGATCTTTAACCGGTAATCGTCTCCCTTTTTCTGGATATAGCATTTAAATGTCGCGGTATAGGAACTGTTTGGCCAGAGCGCCAGATAATCATGTCCGCTGGAACAGCTGATAGAGAAATTGGTCAGGTCCTTGGTATCCATATCGTATCCTTTTCCCGTGATCCATTCGTCTATCGCGTCCCGTTTTTCAGAAATCCGGGCGGTACCGGTATTACAGCCGCCCACGCTCCCGGATACCCAGGAATGGTTTGTCGTATTGGCTGCCCCGGTCGTCACGCGCCCGCTGATGTTTTTGCTTTCCACAGTCGTCCAGGATGCCGCGATCTCCATATATTCCTCGTCGTCTTCATCCACTTTTCCAAGAACGGTATCCTCCAGATGCTCCATGTCGGTGTCTGAGAGCTGGTCTACCGCAGCCTCCTCCAAATTATATTCCTCACCGTCTGCCCAGCCGCCGCCTGTAAAAAACTTTGCCGCCTGGTATCCCGGCCGGTACATGGACAGGATCACCGCCTCTTTAAGTTCTTCCGGGACAGAAACTGCTAATTTCTTTGTGCCATCCGGATTATCCATCAGGCTGCAGACAGCCGCTGTGACACTTTCGGAAGAAGAAGCGAACTCCACCTCGTACTCCGGGTCAATGCAGGTAATGGTAAAAATTTCATCGGAAGATCCTACTTTTACCAGATCTCCGTAACCGCTGTAATGGCTGTCCGCATCCTTTCGGAACATGAGGGTGGATTCCGATGAGGTCAGGTAAATCCCATGCTCCAGGCTTTCCTTTTCCACCACCTTCACGGTATTGGCTACAAACCAGGTATACTCCGGATAAAGGAAATAGGACATTTCATAAGTCACGGTATAGGTTCCCGGTCTGGTGATGTCAAACCCTCCATCGTCCGCCAGGTTGTTTACTTTAAAGGTTTCCGGATTGTAATCAATCAACAGGCCGTATACATCAAAATCCGCGTCATCTTTTAAAACCGTAAACGCTCTTCCTGCCACGGTTTCCCCCATATACTCCGGAACAATGCCGCCATACCCCGCATTCCTCTCCTGGTTCACCGCGGACGGCATCAGCTGCTCCAGCATATAGGAGCCTTCGGTTGCAAGGCTTCTGTCCTCCGTAAATTCAAACGTCACATACAGGTTCCAGCTGTAATTTTCCTCATTTTTAAGGGAACAGCGGTATTCCACCAAAACCTTTTCCCCTGCAGCCCCGGTATATGCCGGAATCTCGCTGACGCAGGTCGCTGATACGTTTTCATCCTCCTGATACGGATTGTAAGCGGCAAAATCAAGCCCGGTATCCCTGGTCCAGATTTTATAGGTCTGTGAAATAGAAGCTCCTTTTCCCGGATACGTTCCATCTTCTTCACTGCCGGCCATATCTGTCAGTTCCTCGTCTGTCAAACTGTCATCTTCGGTTTCCGTCTCTTCTGTTTCTTCCCCCTCCGTTTCTGCGGCCACATAGTCAGTCGCATACACCACGCCTTCGTTTACTTTGATCCCGTCAATTCCGGCTTTTGAGACACAGCCGCTGAATTTTGCTGCGGCTTCTGATGTTGTACCGGCGACCGTGTTATAGTCCACCGTTGCGCCATAGTTTGACGAAAGAAGGCGGACGCCGTTCTCGTTGCAGGCTCCAATGATATATGCCGCCTCCACGCAGCCGGGCATGTAATCCATTACATCTGCCCCATTATTTCCCGCGGCTCCGACTACCAGAATCCCCATAGATACCGCCTTTTGTATTTCCGCTTCCAGTACCGCATTCACCACGTTTTTTTTCGATGCCAGAGACAAATTGATAATGGCTGCGCCATGTTCCATCGCATATTCCATGCCTGCGACAATCGCGGAGACGGTGCCACGCCCGTCATTTCCCATGACCCTTACCGACAGGATCTGTGCATCCGGATTTTGCCCTGTGATCGCGGACACCATATCATTGCCGTGGGAATGCCCTTCCAGTGCGTCGTCAATTAAGGATACCCGGTCCACCACATTTTCTGATGCGGAGGCGCCCGTATCCAGAAGTGCGATCACCCTTGTCTTCCCATCTGCCGGAAAAGAAGCGCCCTCCGTATTGGAGAGCGCTGTTACCAGATTATCCTCTTTGTTTATCGTATCCTCTTCGGTTTCGCCGGCCGGTGTATCGGAAGCAATCTCCATCACCGCGTCCGGTTCTACCGCATCGGCAGCATCCTTATAATACAGATATGCTGCTATGCACATTTCCACCGTTTCATATTCAAGCAGGTAGATGTCATCGTAACTGCCGATTACCGAATCATTTTCCCGTATCTTCTTTCCATCTTTTACCATAACGAGAAGTCTTCTGGAAGCAAAATCTTCCGCATTCAGACCTTCCGGAATGGTTATAGAACGTTCTTCCTCCTGCGTTTCCTTTTCTTCTGTTTCTTTTTCAGAAGAAAGCTCTTCGTCTGTATCCGTTTCCGCTTCTGTTGCTCCCTCTGTACCGATTATTTCCGACACACCGGATTCTTGTGGGACCTCCTCTGTCTGCTCTGCGGCTGCTTCCGGTTCCTTTGCATCCTCCGTTTCTTCCCCTGCTGCCTCATTCCATGTGACAACGCACTTTTCAGATTCCTCATCTGTCTCTTTCGGGTAAAAAGCGGCGCTTACTGCAATGGCCTCCGCCAGATCATTCGCCACCATGATTGTCTCCGAGAATCCGTACCCCGCAGGAAGATCCGTTTCAAGGTATCTGGCGGTAAGCTGCCCCGCCTCCATCTCCTCCCGCAGGCAAAATTCCCCATATGCTTCCTCGCCGTTTTCCCCTGCCAGCGCAATCGGCAGGCAGCTGTTCTCATTGGCGGAAGGAAATTCCACATCCTCACAGGCTTCTGTCAGCACTTTATCCGATATGTTCCTGCCGTCTGTTTCCTCTCCGTTGTAATCCCAGAAATACAGCCGCAGCTTTTCAGTATCTTCCGTAGGATTAACCGCGGATACCTTCAGTTTCTGTGAAAGTCCTGCCTGTTTTGGATCCGGACACTCCTGTGTAGGATTCAAAATCTCCAGCGCAAGTTCCACCTTCGCCGGTTCTGCCGCTCTGCTTTCCTCTGTACGATCGGATCCGCTTTCTGAGATCTGCTCCGCCTCTGTATGCCCCACGGTTTCCTCTTCTGTCTGCCTGCTCTCATTTGTTTCGTCCGGTTTTGTTTCCGGTACCCGCGTTTCTTCCGCAGTTACCGTTTCTTCCTGCTCAGACTCCGTCTGCTGTTCCCTTACGGCCGCTGTCTCTTTTTCCTGTTCCGTCACCTCCTCCGACTGCGCGGCGCTTTCTGCTGTCTCTTTCTCCTTTGCCGTCTGGCTTTCCGGCTCCGCCGCCATCATAGCTTCTGTCGCTACGTCTGTTTCCACGACCGCCATCTCGCTCATCCCTGTTTCGTTTTCATAGGCCATGACGGATAAAGCGGACGGTGAAACTACCGACAGCATCATGGAAGCCAGAAGCGTAACGGAAGTAATCTTCTTGACATGAAACTTCATTTGGATATTCCCCCTTTATGTTCGATATTTACGGATCACCCTGATTCCAGTAAGCAGGGCAAGCCCTGCCACAAACAGCGCTAAACTGATTAACACATCCCTTCTGTATTCCTGCATCCATTTGGATTCCACCGCTTTTGCCTGGAACCCCTCTTCCTTGCCGGCATCTTCCGTATCTGTGGTCCGCCGTCCCCGTACCAGAAGCCGGTGAGTATTGACTCCATAAGGCGTACAGGTGACAAGCGTACAGTAATCTTCCCCCGGCGTAATAGAAAGCTCGTCCAGTTCAGAGGGCAGTACCGTTTTGATCTGGTCTACCTCATAAACCAGCGTTTCCCCATAGATGCTTAAAATAAAACGATCCCCCTTTTCCAGTTCCACAAGGTCTGTAAACAATTTCGCGTTGCTCAGTCCCGTATGCCCTGTAATCACACTGTGCGTACTGGGACCGCCTATGGGAAGGGATGTCCCCTGCAGATGCCCTGCTCCTGCTTGCAGTGTCTGCTCAGATGTTCCATGATAGATCGGCAGGGACACTTTGATTGCCGGGATTTTAATAAATCCCATCACGCCATCCTCTGTCATGCATAAAAGAGAATTGTAATTGTCCGCGGAGCTATCCCCTGCCTCCCCGATAAACGGGTCTTTAAGCTGGATATGTCCACTCGCAATAATCTCATTATATTGTCTTGCCAGTTCAAGCTGTGACTGCCGCTTGGAATCATCGATCTCTTCCGCGGTTTCCTCCACAGCCTGAACCAGGGAATCCGTCCGGTGTTCAAACACATAGTTTGCAAGGAATGGATACAGGATCAGTGCAGAGGAAACCAGAAAAAGCAGGAGCACCAGCATAATTTTTGCGATGCCCTGTTTTCTCATAAAGATCATGCCTCTTTCTTAGATTTTTTCACGAGCAAGACTACGCCGGCAAATGCAACCGCGCATCCTGCAAGTGTAAAGAAGATGGTGCCATATCCGCCTGTCTGCGGCAGCTCAAATGTAGAGGTATTCACAACCGTCATATCTACGCGGGCATTTGTCGAGTTCACATTTTTTACCGCATCCACGCTCATGGCAGTGTTCTTTCCATCCACGGTAGCGCTTGCACGCTCACCGGCAGCCTCGATCATCTTCTTATGTTCGTTTCCTGTGATGTCCTTGACATCATAGAGCGTAGTCTGTGAAGGTGTGAAATCATCGACCGTACACTGAATGTCAATGGTGATCGGCTCTTTCAAAAGTGCATAGCCCGCAGACGTATGAATTTCTGTCAGGACATAGGTATTGGCCTCAAGCCCATTAATGATCAGCTTTCCGCTGCTGTCCGGGCTAAATACCGTACCTTCCTCTTCTTTTGCTCCTTTGGAGGCATCCGTCACATAATAAAGGCCGTCTTCTGCTTTCTTTGCAACGATATAGTGCCCGTCCGTCTCATTCTTTAAGACGAACTGAACCTTTGTGGGGTCGCCCTTTGTTTTGGAATCCGTAAATTCCTTTTTAATATTTAATCCGAAGGTATAAACACGGCAGCGGTCCTCCAGCGTATCCATATAGTCCATACTTGTCCGCTTCCAGGTAAGGGTGACGTCATTGGTATTTCCCGCATCCCCAAGGACCGGCGTTGCATCGGAGTTCACTGTTGCGGAATAGGAAACGACAAGCCAGCACTGGGAGAGTGTCGGGTCAATTTCCTTTAAGCCTTCTTTTGTCGGGGCAACCGTCATCTGGTTATAATCGCTGTTGCTCCCTGAGTAGGTTTCTTCAAAAGCGCTGCTTCCGTGCGCCCATGTCTTAATGGCATTCGCCGTATTGTTTGCCCTGGCGTCCGCTTCATTATTATAGAAGTAAACCGCCGCGTCTTTATTGTAAGTAAGCCCTTTATCCAGCTTATCCACAAACGTATACTGTGTCAGGTAAGTAGCTTCCGATGTGATCTTCGGCAGATGACTGACAAAGATATAATCCATCACATCCCCTTCCGAACCTGTCGCAATATCCGCATATTCGGGTTTGTCATACAGCGCCGCATCGTCATGCTGGCGTACCAGCTTATCCAGATCCGGGATGTTTGTCTGGTTCTTCGGATATACATCCACATCATAAAACCAGTCGTCCCCTTCGTTATCTGTCATGGGCAAAGAAACAAAAAATGGATCCACCGTTGTATGGACGTTTGCCGGAACCTTTGTTTCCACGAACAGGTAAAGCCCTACCGAAAGCCCGGTTGCGGAAGGCGTCCCATCTGCTTTTGTAAGCGGCATACGCGTAGAACCGTTCGCTGATACAATGTAGTTCTCCAACGTGTTCTTCCCTGCCGTATTATTGGTAAGGGTATCGGACAGAGATTTATTCAGCTCATCGGAGGTATGTTTGTGGTCGCCCCGTGCATCCGCAAGGCTTAAGGCTGTTTCCAGAGCCGGCGGAATATCATACAGGATCTTTACGTTTCCATTCACGCTTTCTGTATGAATATCGCCAACCTTCGTATAAGTAAATTCCACCCCTTCGATCACATAATCCTTTAACGTGGACTCCGCCGCGGCATCCTTTTTCCCATTTGCAGTATACTGGTATATGTCGATGCCATCCTCCGTAGCTGCTGTCATGTCATATTTATGGATTGTGACAGACGCGCTTCTTGCCGTATCAATAATATCATTTGGTGCCGCCAGCACCGGCATCACACAGGATACCGCGCATGCAGCGGAAAGCATCATTGCGCTTAAACGCATCATAAATTTTCTCATATAGGTCTAAACTCCTTTCAGGACAATTCTTTTTTGTTTTGGAATACATTATTTCCTTTTCCTGCGGAACAAAAGGAACAGAAGCGTGAGTAATATACAGGCTCCGGGAAGAAGGATTCTGAGCAGGTCTTCCTTCCGGGAAATCGTTTCTGAAAAATTTCCTTCCATAATGATCCCTTTTTCCGCCAGTTCCCGCTCGGCAAGTTCCTTTATTTCCGTTCCTTTTTGCGTCTGCGTTTCGGATGTTTCTTCCTTTGTCTCTTCTTTTTTGCTGCGCTCACAGTAGATCACCAGCCGGTACTTTGTTCCGGGCGACATATACGGATAACAGGAAAACAACGTCACCATATCCTTCCCCGGCCAGATGTTTAAAATCTCACACTCGGAAGCAGGAATGATCTCTGTGCCGGTAACCTGATAAACCAGTTCTTCCCATGGATTATGGATATGGATTTCGGAGCCGATTTTCAGTTGGTCAATATCCCGAAAATACGGGCTTCCGCCCCATCCCCGGTGAGCTGCGATCACACAGTTCGTATTTTCCCCTCCAAGCGGCATGCTTGTCTCCGTTAAGACGACCGCGCCATTTCCCATATTTTCTTCTGTTGCGCCAATATAAAGCGGAAGCGACAGGGAAATATCCGGTATCTCGATGTATCCGATGTTCTCAGAGCCACCGTTTAAGGCCGTGATAGCATCCGGTATCTGCCGGAAATTCCAGGCATCCGTAATATCCTGTCCTTCGGTGGACAATCGAAGATTATATTCCTGCAGCGCCGCCAATAATTCCGGCGATCCAAAGCGGCTCTCTGTTTCTTCCGTATCCTCCTTAACGGAAGCTTTACTCTCTTCGTCCGGACTTTCTTTTCTTTCCGGTCCCTGCCCGGCGTCTTCTGATTCATCCTCTTTTTGAAACTCTTTGGCGATCCGGCTGACTTCCCTCTGGTTTTTCCATTCCCGGTAATCCGGGTAAAGGAAAATAGAAATCCCGACCGCCAGGATCAGTATTCCGATCATTGTTTTCGCTATTTTTTTCATCATTTTTTTCTGTCATTCAAATAAACCCCGACATAGAAGTGTTTCATCTCCTTTTCCATTTATTTACACAAAGCTCTCCTGCCTCACCTCCCTTTTTCTACTTGCTCGAACCCATAAAAAGAACCGAGGTTCCATGCTGCATCCACGGTCTCGATTCCCGACAACGCCTCCTTTCTGCAATTAAAGTAAAACCGGTATCGGACGCCCTTTTCCACAGGAACACTTTTCTCCAGCAGAAGTGTCGTCTCCCCTCCATCCGGTGACCGGATCTTAACCTTATAAAACTTCCCCAACGGAAGTTTTCCGTAAATCTCAAGAACCGTGCCCTCCACCACTTCATAGTTTCCTAAAAGGCCCGCCTGCAATACCCGAAGCGCCTGTATCAATACGATCATGCTTATAATTACAGACCAAAGCACATATCTTAAGCTCTCCATCCGGTTTCCCATAAATATGCCAAATAAAAGGATAAGAAAAGACAGGATACCCAATCTCAGTACCCTGTCCTTAAATACCCCAGGCAAATCCTGGCATGACTTTATTTTTTCACGGATGTATCCCGGCAGCTTTCGTCTATAGGACTGCCTCCTCCATTTCTTCAAAAATCTCCTCCTTCCGGATGCTCTCAATCAAAAGCTGCTTTCTTCCATACAATGCAATCACATCTGCGATAAAATCCTGCTGCACGCTCCGCTCAAATCCGGTATCTTCAACCACAACCAGCTCCGCCACCTGCTTTGCATGGTCCTCCAGAAGCTTCAGGTGGCTGTCAATCCGCCCGTCCGCATCCAGCCGCTTCAGCAGGCTCTCTTCCGCAGGCGTAAGTCGGTGCTTTTTCAACGCCCGCAGGGAAAAACGAAGCCCTTTTCCCATCGAAAGACTGTTCCAAAAGACAGCCAGCCGTTCTCTAAGGGGATACTGGGCGCGCACCATCGTCACCCGCCGCATCAGTCCTTCCACAGCCTCTTCCGCTGTTTCTCCTTCCCCTGCGGCGATCAGTCCTCTTGTCTCCAGTCTGCGCAGGCAGTACCGGAACTCTGCCTCCTTTACCTTCTGTGCTTCCTCTTCCCCAAAGGCAATCCGAAGAAGTCCCATCACTCTTCCCATGACATCCTGCTCCTCGCAGAAAGCCCACAGCATGGCGCTCCATATCTCGATTTCCATTCCGGTCAGAACTTTTTCCTCTTTCATAACCGCCACACAGAACCTTCCATCCATGCCGCTTTTCTTTACTCCGATCGCTGTATACCACTTCATAAGCATTCCTCCTAAAACAGTTCCAAAACCTCTATAATTTTAGGGATCACGTAACCAAGCGCCATACCGGCTGCCACGCAGATGCCGGCATGGGCTTTTCTCATGTTCCAGACCGCCTGATGCTTTGTCCCGATGATCCGTACACTTCCAGGCACGTTCCACCGAAGCTGACGGTAAAACTCAATAAATTTCTTATGATCAAACCCAAAAGAGCGGACACAGAAAATGCGGCGTTTCTGCTCCTTTTCATCCAGAAGAATAAAGCTCTCCGGCTCTCCCTTTGTCTCCTTCAGTACGACATAAAACTCCGGGATGCCTCTCCGGCTGCCTTCCACAATCTTGTCGATCTCATCATAAAAAATACGGCAGGACTCATAATGCCCGTTTTTCTCCGGCTGGCAGACCGCCAGGCTGTCCCCGGTAAGCTCCATGTAACAGTTTTCCGCCTCCATGATCCGTCTGCCAATCTTTATGATCTGCCCAAGCAGCAAAACAACGGTCAAAGCGAGCACACCGCACAGATAAGCAATATCCCAGCAGCGTATCTGATAAAACAGAAGGTACAAACAACTCCCTTCCATGACGCTGAAAAAAGCCGCCGCAATATCATACTGTTCCCGAAGGTCCATCAGTCTGTAAACATCATCCTCCGTTGCCCTTAGCCGCAATCCATTCCATCCTTTCTACGCCGTAATCTGTTGTCCGGTTCCAATGTTCTTTCCCCCTTTCCCACATTCCTGCTGTTTTTCCATAAATTCCGTACATTCCCGTATGGTTTCCCCACACAGATAAGTTGAAAACATTCCGATGTGCATATCCCTCTCCCTGAGATTCAGCCGGTACTGCAGCCAGATATACGCACCATGTCTTGTCATATACCCTTCCTTCCACAAAGCATCCAGCGCATGATGCGCTTTGATCCGTTTATTCCGCAGTTCTCCGTCTGCCAGTGTTCCTTTCGGACGCATGCTCTTTTTATGCACTCCCACATAAGCGTCACAGGCCGGATAGCCGCTGCACACATACAGGTACCCTTCCGGATCCAGATTATCTTTCCCATACACATAAGCGGCCGGGCGGAGCACCGCGGTTCGCCCACAGTACGGACAGATAACCGGCTTCTGCCGTTCCTTTTTCCTTTTTGCCATCAAAATCCCCCTTTCTTTCCTCCGCTTACCTCCGAGCTTACACAATCCGGTTTTTCTGTGACAACAGTATTTCGGAAAAAAATTTATAAATTTTTGTTTTATGCGCCGCGTTTGATCAGACGGGTGATGATTCCCTCCGCCACTTCATAATTGTCGTTGATCCTGGTAACGACAAATCCGATCTTATCCCGTTTGCCCGGAAGGCTTGGCATATTGCAGGAGTGGGCGACTGCATTAACGCCAATATCCAGCCGGATAAAATAGGTACCCTTATACACATCTGTGATGGTTCCCACATATTTTCCCTGCCTGTGGCATTTCTTTAAATTGTCCTTATTGATGTTCGCCGTAGCACTCTTGGCATCCACAGAAACGGAAATCTCGTCCGGGGACTTTGCCCTGACCTCGTTGACCGTCACAAGCACCAGATCCCCGATCTGGAACTTTTCTGCGGCATCCACCATCCATTCCCATGCCATATCCCTGGCACGCACGGATACTTCTACCCCAAATACTTCCAGCCTCACTGCTTTTGCCGCCACAGCGATCACCCGCGCCTGTACCATACGTCCCGGATACAGCATCGGCTGTGTTCCATCTTCATCCGCGAAATAAAACATCTGGCGTTTTTTCAGCATGGCGTCCTTTCTGGACGCTACCACGCTCTTTGTCTTGGTATCCAGGTCCTTGATGATAAAATCAATCTCACAGCCCAGCATATTGTTGGCAATCCTGGTCTGACGGTTTAAGGTGTCTGCATTTTCCCGCCCATCGCCGTTTAGATTGATCATCATCTCGTTCATCGGAATGATGATACGGAACCCGTTGAAATAAGTAACTGCCACCACCCAGCCGCTCTCCAGCTTTTCCACGCCGCCCAACTCACCGGTCAGGATTTTTCTGGTACGGTGTGCGTTCAGAAGCTGGTGCCATCTGGCGTCCTCCTGTTCTTCCATGCTTTCCACACGCGAATCCACGTCAATGGTCAGCACTCCGTCAAGCGCCGCCCTGGGCACTTCTTTTTCCGGCGCAAAAGCACCGGATGCTTTTTTCGTTTCTTCCATATGATCCCTCCAGTCTTTTTTCATAATAAAAGGCACAAAAAAACAGCTTTCCGAAAAAAGCCGTTCGTTTTGTGCCTTCTTTTTACGACTACCATTTTATAATGGTTCAAATCGGATGTCAATGCCACTCCGGGCGCAATACCGTCGCAATCTCTTCGCAATTTGATCCCATCATTTTTTTGATCCCGTCCGAGAACCGGATTCCGGAAAAATACCAGATTTCTCCATTTACGATACGGCAGATCCGTTCCTCCATAAGATACGAAAGGCTGGCATACTCCGGATTGTCTCTGGCCCATCCGGTCGTCTCAAAAAATTCCTGTTCTGTCTCATAAATCTCAATACAGTCTTTTGCCAGTTCCAGCTTTATAATATCCTCATCCCGAAGAAAAATATCAAATTCCCGTTCCAGTATGCGCTTAAAGCTGTACCGTACCAGGGAATTATTCCGTATATCAAGTGTCGGTTTTTTCAGCCCTATCTCCTCCTTCCTGCCTGGAAAACAAATCCTCCACCTTTGTAATCTTCCTGCTTCCCTTTTCCTTTTGTCCTTTTCGTCTCTCTTTTTTGGGAACTTCCGCATCTGCTTCCAATATCTCCCGCTTTTCCCATTCCATCTGCTCCGGCGTCTCTTCCGTTTCCTTTTGTTCCACCGAAAACTGCTGCTTTTCCTGTTCCCATTTCACATACCAGTCCGGGATATGTGTTTCCACTTTTTCCATCCGAAGCTTCTGCGCATCCGCGTGTTCTGTGTAGTCCATTTTCCTAAATCGCAGCACCTTCTGCCCACGGATGATCAAAAGCCCCCGATCCAGCGGATACCGCAATACTTCATCCGGCAGGAGCAGCTGGCGTTTCCCCACGGAAGTAGACTCTGTATACTCTGGCACATAATCGGTTGCCCGGATGGTATAGTAATTCTTTCTTATAGAAGACACCGACACCGTAACCTCCCCCGTCCGGTCGCTGAAATAGGAAGCCGTCGTCATGTCGTTGCATCCTAAGAATATGGAGAAATCACAGCCTCCAAGAATTTCCTCCCACTGGTTGTCCGGATACCGGTTCTGAAGCTGCGGGATGTTCTGAAACAGGATGCTCATTCCAATGTTTCTTGACCTGGCCGTTGCCAGCTTCTTTTTAAAATCCGGTACCACGCCGATATTGGGAAATTCGTCGAGTATAAAATTCATCGGGATCGGAAGCCGGCGCTCCTCTGTCCGGTCCGCAAACCGTACCAGCTTAATGCTCAAAAAAGAAGTAAACAGCGTTGCCAGCATATCATAGGTAGAATCCTGGTCGGAGGTAATGCAAAAGTACGCACATTTTTCCCTTCCCGGCAATGTCAGGTCAATATCCGTGTGGCTGGTGATCTGCTGCACCAGCTTGTTTTGCAGAATCTGGAGCCTCGTGCCAAGTCCAAGTACCGCATTTCCTTTCACCTTTTCCGCTTTCGCGAAAAGCTGATACGGTCCCTTCGCCGGATGGCTGCCGGGCAGCCGCTCAAAAATAACATCCAGCGCCTCCACACTTTTATTTAACAGAAGCTTATACGCTTCCGGAAAGGTTTTCTGCTCCGGAGGATACTCCTCATATACATACAGGCAGAGCGCCTTGAGAAGATCCATTTCAACGTTATCATAAAAATGGTCAAATTTATCGGTGGTATTGCGGATCACAACGTCGCAAAACACGTCGATCAGTTCCCCTTCGTCGATCTCCGCCAGGCAGTTCCATGCATCTGAGTGGATAAGCTGGATCAGGTTCAACTGCTTTACCGTATACCCCTCATCCTTTAGGTACGCACATAAATCCTCGTACAGTTCCGACTTCGGATCCGTGATGTACATGCTTTCGCCCCGCCTTACACACTGCAGTGCCATGACCCTTGCAAAAGCGCGGGATTTCATGGAACCCTGGGAGCCGCATACCGCAATATTCCGGTTCAGTCTGGAATCTACCGGCAGGCTTAAAATTTTCCCGCTCTCAAGGTCCTTCCCAAAAATAATCCCTTTCACATCCCTGGTATCTTCATCCGCCTTTAATATCCCCTGCTGCTCCGCCTGTTTCATAAATCCCGCCGTTCCATAAGTTCCCTGGTCGGAAATCTCGAAATTGCGTTCATCCTGTTCTCCGTTTCCTTTTCCCCGAAGCATGATCAACACCGCCGTCACCGCAAATAAAACGATGGCAAACACCGAACATTTCAGCCCCGCAGATGTGGTAAGGCCGCGTTTCACGCAGGACACCGGATTTAGGCCGATCTCCGATTCCAGAAAGAGCGCCGCTAAAAAACCGCCCACATAAAATGCCAGAATCAGCATTCCAACTGCAAATGCCAGCATTTTTATCTTCTTACTCCTGTCCGCTTTCCCATTCCTCCTTTCCTTCCGCAAATTCCTGCGCCTGATGGTACTGATACAGATTCCCGTAGTAGCTGCTGATGGTGTGGACGGAATTATAAAGCGCCGTGATCAGCACCGCCCGCACATTCCTTGCTTTCGTCTGGTTCTCGTCCATACAGCGCAGCACATATTCTACATGCCCTTTTCCCAGCTTTGCGAACTGGCTTTTCACCACCGCAGCCGGCTTATTTTCCCGGTTCACCCGGATTTCCTGCGCCGTTGAGGCCAGCACTTCGCAGATGATCCCGAATATCTCATCAATCCGTTCGTCAAATGGATGGTCAAATTTTAAAGCCTCATAGTCGATCTGCTCCCGGATTCGCTCCTCCACCGTCCGGAAGGATGGGATAGGGTAATCTCTGTGGTAATCTCTGTAGTTATTCTCTGTATTTGTCTCCCCGATTTCGGGGACACCTCCCTCCATTTTCGGTGGGACCCTCTCCCCGTTTTCGGTGATACCTCTCCCCGATTTTGGGGACAGCTCTCCCTCAAATCGGGGACACCCCGGGCGCACTTCCCCCATATCCCTATTTTCGTATTCTTCCGGGTAAGTCAGCCGCTCCAGGACATCCACATCCAGATCCAGAAACAAGACATTTGAGACAAGGTGCCCGCCTCTTTCGATCGTGCGAAAGACACGCCGAATCACTCCCAGCTTTTCCAGTTCCACCACCGCATTCGTCGCATCCCGCTTTGTCAGGCCGAACTGATCCGCCATCTGCTGGTAATTTCTCTGCAGAAGGTCTGCGCTGAAGCGCTTTTTCAGACCGATAAGCTGCCCGGTCACCTCGTCGCGCACCTCCACCGGACGGTACCAGTATACAATATCCGCAAGAATCATGATTGCGGTTAAATTGGGTTTTCCAGTTTCTTTTCGTATGGTTTTAAACCATGCCACCGGGACTACATTCCCGGTGATCTGCAAACGGCTCATCCGGTCTACCGCCGGGTTCCCGGTTTCAAACATATTCCCCATGCCAGCCGTTTCTTCCTGCGGCGTCTTTTAGACGTCCCACTACCCGTCCTGCCGCAAATATTCCGCCGCTTTCTTTGCTATGACTGCCTGAATCTTCACCTGCGCCCCAAAATAAGCACGGAGCGCCTCCTCCTGGTAATCCAGGCACACCACAATACCGCACGGATGCCAGGCGGACTCCTGCCTGATCCTAAGCAGGCGGCGCAGTTCCAGTTCATGACAGAAATAGACCGGATTTTCCTCGTTATCATACCCGTCACAGATCTCATGCTCCTTCTCCCTCCTGCGTGAAAGTACCCCGCACAAAAACCCGTACAGTTGTTTTTTCTTTGCTTCATCCGAAAGGAGCCACATCTGAAGCTCTGCTTCCTCCCGCATGGGGACATAATAATAGCGTTCATACACATCATCCACCTGAAATAATGTTTTCCGGATCCCTCCATCGCTTTCTAACAGTTCCAAAAGGAATCCCATATTTTTACCGAAAATAAGCGCATCTGCCATCCAAAGGCTGCCTCTTTTCAAAAGCGCCTTCTCCGTCCATGTACGCATGGAGCGTTCCATCTTCTTTGCCCATTTCATCCGCTGCTCCATGGTATTATAGACTACATAGGCAGATTTCCCGGCCAGCAGTACCCCGCAGGCTCTTGACCCTTTGATTGCCTCAGAATCGCCTTTGTATTCCCCGCTTCCGTAATATACCGCTGTTTCCACTCCGTTCTTTCCAAAACCGTCTTCCCATGAAGGCTTCTGGCTCTGGAAGATACAAACTCCCGCTTTCCAAAGGAAAACCCAAACCTCGCTCATCCGGTATAGCCGTACACGCTTGTTTGCCTCACTTTTCACATGCATGGTCTGTGCCGAGCCCCTAAGAAAAAATGCAGTATCGCCTTCATACCTTTCCAGCAGATACCGCCTGCCCTTTTCCCTCAGCACATACCCCTTATAACCGTCCCTGCTCCTGACGGAAAGATAGCCCTCCTGTTTTAACCGGGTGATCAATGCCGCCGCATAAGAATCGGAACCAACTACCGGTCCTGCCAGATAGGACGGCAGTTCTCCGCATACGGCAATCATACGCAGCAGCTCATCCTGTTTCTTCATGTATCCACCCCTTTCTTCCAGAGTGTTCTGTACCCTGTCCGTTGCATACCTGGGTAGCCCACATCTCCTGTTTCTTTTCCAGATCACCGTTTTTACGCTGTTTGAAGGCATTCTCACACTATCGAATTTCCATCCTAAAAAAGCGCTTCTTTTTCGATACCGCAAACATCCCGATAACGGGCAATCCACTCCGGGAAACAAGCGGAATCCATAACGTAAAGAAGCGTCTTATCTTCCCGTCCCAGCCTTGTCATATGGCAGGTATCCGCATATAGTCCGCTGTCTGATTTTAAGAAAAAATGGGACAGCACATCCAGAACGTGCTTCTCCTCGTAATTGTCGTGATCCCGCACTCTCCCAAGTGGCAGCCCTTCGTCATAGATATGGACAAAACAGACCATGCACTTTGTATATTCCGGGACCTCAAGCCCCGCTTCCGCCTGTTTGACGCACCAGTGCTGGCATGCGGTATAAAGCGGCTTATACAGATAATCCGTATAACTTTCTTTCCGGTGGGGTACAAGGACCGGCATGGAAACTTCCAGTACCCCGCCCAGATTGGAAAGTTCTATCCCGTGGATCAGCACAAGATCGGACTTGTAATCCTCATATTGTCTGGTATCCAGCACAACTTCCAGTGTCAGCCTCCGCAGCTTTTCTGTCAGTTTTTCGGACTTTTTTGACGCCTCCAGCACCATCTCGCAGAAATTGGTATACTGCAGGTTCGTATTTTTTCTGGTGTACGCCAGCAGGATACTTCTTGCCTCCGCCAGATGCTGCTCCACTCCTGCCGCAGTTTTCTGGGCATCGTCCAGTTGGATCTTCAGCCTGCCCAGCACATCCCGCTCACTCATCCTTGCGGTAATATTCGACTTTTCCATCCTCCTTTACCGTGCAAAAACCTATCACATCCGGAATCCGGATTTCCGGTATATCCTCCGGGGTTTCCACCACCACGATATGCCCGCAGCCCTCGATCCGTTTTCTCGCAAACAGATTGTTCGTAAGGTTCACATCTGCGCTGGAAACATACAGAATATCGTAAATCTCCCCGTCCCCCACAAAAACAATGCGCACCGGATATTCCTCTTTTGATGCCAGGAAATGCTGCTCCACCTTTTTCTGGTCCATGATGCCAAGCAGCGCCCACATGCTTTGCAGTGTCCCGTATTCCCGCGCTCCGTATGCCTCCTCCCCGATCGCCACCATTTTCAGTTCCTGGTTGATATAGAGATCCCGCTCCTTTTCCAGCGTTTTTAAAGCCCGCCCCACAAACTGCTCCCTGCCGTCTTTTGCAAAGTATTCATAAACCTGGCTCTTATACAGCACGTTGTACTTCTGGATAAGCTCCTTTACTTCACGTTCTACGGCTCTCTGTTTATTTTCCATCGTTTTTGCATCCTTTCTGTTTTTATTTGACGCCTTTTATGCGTCTTGATTGCGTATAAAAGGACGCATACGGGAGATAATCTGCCTCTTTCCCGTTTATGCGCCCTGTATGCGTCCTACAAAACGTCCTTTGGGACGCATAGATTGCGTCCTCATCTCCTTTTTCCGTATGCGTCCTCCCCGTATCTCTGGGTTCTGCTCTTTAATTCCTGCAGATCCCTCCGGTCGGTCGTGATCAGATCCTTTTCCAGCTGGCTCGCCTTAAATTCCACCACCAGGTTATTGTTGTTGGTGGAGATCAGTCCATTGCCGCGCTCAAAATGGATGATAGAGGTCATTTCCGCCTCTGACAGATCCAGTTCCTCCCGGATATGCTCTGCCTCTGCGTTTTCCATGTTCAGGATGATCTTCGTTTTCGAGTTATTTAAAATACCTCTTCCCAGCTTGCCGCCTTTTAGAGAGAAGAAATCCGCCAGATCCTGCGTGGCACAGACCGCAGCCCCACCATAAGCACGGATTACCTTGAAGATTTCCAGCAGGTATTCTCCCGCCAGTTCGTTGGATGCCAGCAGTTTCCATGCTTCATCTACGTAGATCGCTTTTTCTGCCGTTCTGTCTTCTTTCGCTTTTGTCCAGACAAAATCCAGTGCCACGAACATCCCCAGCAGAAGATCCCCGGATAGTTCCGAAATATCAAGGACCACATATTTATTCTCCAGATCCACGTTTGTCTGCTGGTTGAAACTGGACGCCGAACCATGTACCAGACGATTTAAGATATTCGCCATCCTCCGGCACTCTGCCTTCCGCAAAAGTACCTCATACAGATCCCCCAGGATTGGCATCCTGCGGTAATGCCCCGGACGGTCCGCATCTTCCAGGCTCTGGTTGTCATGGGTAATCCCCTTCTCCTGATAGGTAATCACCAACGCCTCATCTAAGAGCTGCTTTTCCTCGTGGGTCATATCCGGAATTAACAAACTGAAAAAAATGTGAAGGCTCTGTATTTTTGTGGCAAGCGCCGACCGCTCCGCAATATAGCCATCCAAAAGTTCACTGGTCGCCGTATCAGCCGGACGGATCTCCATCACGTTGATACAATTTGGGGACGCCGGGGAAATCTGGATAAAAGCACCGCCGATATTACTGCATGCCCTTGCAAACTCATGCCCCTTGTCCGGGGCGATGATAAACACCTGGATGTTCTTTCTCCGCATCCGAAGCGCCATCAGCTGCATCGTAAAGGTTTTTCCTGCCCCGGAGGTTCCCAGGATCGCGATATTGGCGTTTTTGTAAATCTGCGTGTTGAAAATATCAACGATCACCAAAGAATTGTTCGCCTTGTTGACGCCCATCATAATGCCGTCCTTATCCGACATTTCATAAGAAGTGAACGGATAGCAGGCCGCCACACCGGAAGTCAGCACATTCCGTTTCGACTGTGCGTAAATTTTCTTGTCCAAAGACAAAAGCGGCAGGGAAGAAAGAAATGCCTGCTCCTCCCGGAATAAAAATGTCAACATTAAAATCGACATTTTTTCATGTTTTTATCGTTTTGCCATTTTGCACAATACGCAGCCTGTTTTATTGTGTATTTTCACTTTTAGGCAGCGCAGTACTAAGGCTGCCACTGCTGCCAGCCTCTCACGCTCCCTGTATCCGTTGTTATGCAAGCTGCTTTACCTCTTCCTTGAATAATTCCCCCGCTGAATGGTAGCCATGTATTTTGCGTGGGTATCCGTTTATCCAGTTCTCTATACTCTCTACCTCTTCCTCTGTCCTGTCGTCAAAATTTGTGCCTTTCGGTATCTTCCGGCGTATCATCTTATTTGTTACCTCATTCGTGCCACGCTCCCAGCTGCTGTACGGGTGGCAGTAATATACCTTTGTCCGTTTTTCTTCCTCGTTAATAATAGAACGCTGCAAGCCCTCTGCGTCTGCAAACTCGCTGCCGTTGTCTACCGTGATTGTCTTAAATACCCGCTTAAACATATCAGCGCCCCATTTTCTTTCTAATCTATCCAGCGCCGCTACTACCGCCTCGTCTGTATGGTCTGGCAGCTTAAATATAATCTCGTTTCTGGTTTTCCGCTCTGTCAGCACCAGCAGCGTATTTTTTGACTTTCCCCGCTTGCCTAAAACGCTGTCCATTTCCCAGTTTCCGAACTCTTCCCGTGTATCTATCTCTTTCGGGCGTTTCTCTATGCTCTCGCCCGCTGCCGCCCTTGACTGCTGCCGCTGCACTTTCTTGTATTTCCGCTTTTTATTCTTCTTTACTGGCAAATCCTTATTAGATAACTTAAGGAAAATGCCCTTATCAATATAGCTGTATAGAGTCGTTACGCATACCGTTACGGAAAAGTCCCCCTCTTTCCCCTGCGCTTTCAGCTCTCCCAGTACCGCCGCTGGGCTGTAATCTTCATTTACTATTTTGTCCTCTATGTAATTTGCGTATGCAATATCATTTCCTATTTTAAGTTGTGTGCCTCTCGCCTTTAAGTTTTCCTCTGCCTTTTCCTGTGCAATATCTGGACTATAGCGCAGTTCTTCCGTGTAGTCGCTGTTTCGGTGCATATACTGCCCTCTCTTAAGCTCGTTATATATAGTGCTGCGGTGTACGCCCAGTTGCTCTGCTATCTCTATCACGCTATGCCCTGCCTTTTTCAATGCCTCAAGGCTTATACGGTCTGCCCGTGTCAGCTGGTGGCTGCCTTTCTTATTTGCCATTTCTGCTACCTCTCTTTCGTTCCTGTTCTTTCCCCATATACGACGAAAAGCCGCAAACTTTTTTACAAGTCTGCGGCTTATGCCTTTACCTATTTACAACACTTTTTACAAGCGGTGTATTTCTTCTTTGCTTGGCTTAGCGGTATGCTCTTTGGGTTTTTCATTCCCGAACAGTTAGGCTTACTATGGTATTTTTTGTTGCTACGGTCTACATATACTGTAGTTTCTCCCGTATGCTGGCTTACGCTGGGCGTTGCGTCCTCGATTACGTCAAGCTCTATATTGCACCCGAACGTCTGTACCCCCCCCCAGAAATTTCCAGTATTTCTGCGGTGTAGCGGGCTTTCGGGTACTTTCTCGCTAAATCCCCCGCCAGCTCTGCCGATAGATTTCCTATTACCTTATCGCCCCACTTTACGTATGCGGCAGGCTCTCCGTTGTATGTATACTTTTCTACTGTAATATCTTCACTGCCGGACATTCTGCTTAAAATATCCTGCCTGTTTTCTCCGTCCTCATTATTGAACGTCACGCCTACTACTTTCGTTCTGATTGTATCTAAAACTCTGCCACCAGATGCAGCGGCGGGCGCTGGTGTTCTGTTTCCGTTCTCTTTTCCTGCGCTTTTCTTTTTCAGCCCAAAATAGGCACATACTGCCGCAACCACAATGCAGCCCACCCCGCCTGTTATATTTCCAGACGGCAGCGCCGTTAAGCCACTTACTGCAAATAATGCAGCCACTACCAATAAAATTACCTTTTTCTTTGTCATAGTAAGCCCTCGCTTTCGTATCTACTTCAATTCTAAAATTTCATCAGCAGAGGCGTTAAGCTCTCTGCATATTTTCGCAAACGCTGGCACGCTCGGCGTTCTTTCTCCGTTTTCCCAGCGGCTTATATCTTTCGGGTAAACTTGCAGGCGCTCTGCAAGTTCCTTTTGCGTCACGCCTGCCGCTTTTCGTGCTTTTCTTATGTTCTCGCCTAAATTCATGCCTTACCTCTCTTTTCTTTTGCTCTCAAAATGAAAGCAATAAGCAGCTTTACAAGTCCTACTGCTACTAAAAATACTCCTAATTTCAAAAGCATACTCTTTACTCGGCTGTGGGTTTGTGTTATATTTCTTATAGGCGGCGGGCTTATCGCCCGCCTGTCGGTTATGGCTTTCGCCCTAACCTATGTACTTACCGATTATGATAAGTATTATGCCTATGATTAAGTCTATCAATGCGTTGATTGCCAAGTCTCGCCATTCGATAGGCTTTTTCTTTTGTTTCTTTTTCTTACCCATTGTGCCGTTTCTCCTTTCCAGTGGCTTTGCCTCTTATTTGTTCTTATCTCCTTTCCATGATTTTATTATATACCAACTTTGGTATATTGTCAACGCTTTTATGCTGAAAATCCTATAAAATTGCAAAAAAATAGAGGGCAGACAGCGAACCGCCCACCCTCGAAAACTTAAGCTAATCTTGTGGCATAATCTAAGCTAATCCAGCCTGCGCCACTCTTCAAGCGTCCCCAGCCAACGCTTGCACCCTGTCCGGCTTTCACTTCCACAATGGTAAATACTCCCTTTCCTGTGGTTTCTCCCGTCTTTGCATAGTTCGTGCCTGCTCCTGTTCTGATATTAAGGTCTAAAATATCTACCTGTACGCTAAACGGAACGCCTGCGCTTGCCTGCTGCCCTGCTGCGGTATATACCGCTTTGCCGTTATCATCATATACAGTATAACCCGCCTTGCAAGCGCTCTTTGCATTTTCCAGCGACGTAAACGCCCCCAGCTGGCTTGCTGCGTCCGTCCAGCTCTTGCGCACTCTGTAATACTTTGTACCGTTTCCTGCTGCATACTTTTTATAGTATCCCTCGCCGTACTCTGCACGCTTTTTCTTTACTGTTTCGCTCTGGTCTGCTGGCTTTTCATATCCAGTAAGAACGGCATCAGATGCAGCACGCACGCTGCCCGCCTTTTTCAGTGCGTCCATTACTGCTGTGTATCCCTGCAATTCTTCCCATAAAAAGCCCAGCTGCATATTAAGGTCTGCAATGGATACGCCCGCCTGTTTTGCATGATTAAGCAACGCTTGCTTTCTGCTCCAATACGTCCACTGCGCCAGCCCATAGCCTGCACTGTCCTTTACAAAATTGCCATAGCTGCCATTATCCACCGCTGCTGTATATTCTGCGTCCGTCTTACCCAGCTTATTGTTATAGGTGTTCTGTAAGTTGTTCGGCATAAGCCCGCTTTCAGCATACAGATTACCCATAATACCAGCCACGGCATAAGCATTTAAGCCCTTTCCTGTAAGAAAATTCCAGATTGTTTTTTCATTGCCGCCCTGCGGTGTTTCTGCCTGTCCGCTGATTTTACGCTTAAACTCGTCCCATGTGTGGGCGCTGGTGTTATATACATACGGGTTAGGGCAAATCTTGCCCGTTACGTCGTAATGCCTGATTACATGAGATGCAGGCACGCCGTATTTATTCATAAGGTAACGGGTAAGCTCTGCCGCTGCCTCTACTGTTGCGTCCTCAAAATACCAGTCTTTATCTGTTGCGCCCATGCTCTTTGTGTTTTTCTTCCTTACGCACATTTCAATACCGATACTATTAGCGTTTCGGCACTCTGCGTGCTTATAGCTCGACGCTCCGCAATGCCACGCTATATTAGCGTCCTCTACGCACTGCCATACCTCGCCGTTAAATCCTACAAAGTAATGCGCCGACGCATTTCTATTGCCGCCGCCATAATATCGGCAGTTGTCCTCTGCGCCGCCCAGTGCGCCTACATAATGGATAACAATATACTTAATTCTGGAAACGCTGCCCTTATTGAAATTGTACTTACTTATCTTTCTGTTAATGTTCATATTTCCTGCCTTTCCGCATACAAAATAAGCGCCTGCGGTGTCCCGCAAGCGCTCTTTGCTGCTATGTCCTTATTATTCTTATCTTTCCTGTGTCCTGTGTTCCTCTACGTTGCCTGTGGTGCTGTCCCCGTCCAGTTCGTCTGTGTCCGGCAGTTCGTCCGTATACTTCGCCAGAAACTCCCGCACCTTTTCCCATACCTTTTTTACGGGCAGCCCGCATAATGCCATATTCTTAAAAATACTCACTACCTCATAGGCAATGTAAAGCAATGCGAAAAATTCAGCCACGCCCACGGTATCAAGCCCTAAATATGTACGTGCCTGCTCCGGTATAAATCCGATTAAGTTAATCTTAATCAGTACGTCGATTGCCAGCATGAATACCAGAGAAATAAGCATACCTACTTTTCTGATAGCCCCGTCAATGCCTGCGCAGCTGTTAAATTTCTTCTCTTTGATTGCACGCAGCACGCCAAAAACCGTGTCGCACACAATCGCCAATACTACCAGCTGGATAATTTTGTTATGTGCCGCCGCCTCAATAAATTCTGTAATAGTCATGTTCATAAATCCTGCCTTTCTCTTAATTGCAAATCTTTTGCCCGCTCTTTCAGCTCTTCGCCGTTGTAGCCCGCTGTCTGCTCCCAGCTTTCCAGAGTGGCTATTAAATCAGCAATAAGCCTGCTTTGCTTTTCTATGGTTTCCTGTTGTTCTTGTACTACCCTTAGTAAATTGCTACTCATGTACTCGCTCCTGCATTCTGCCGCTTAAGCAGCCTTTTCTATGGCTGCCTCTGCCAGCGTTTCTATTTTCTTTCGTAGGTTGTAGCTGTCGGCGTGTCCTGCGTGTCCCGTCCAGCTCTGTATACTCTTTTGTAACTGCTCTTTTGTGATTTTCCCGCTCTCGCACTTCTTGATAGTACGCTTTATGCGCTTTATGCTGTCCTTTCGTACTTTCCTGTGCGTTGCCCTGTGTTTGTAGCCTACAAAGTCTATACCGTTCTTTGCTGCCAGTATGGTAGTTTTCGGGTTAAACTCTAACTTAAGCTCTTCCCGTAAGAATTGCTCTATCCGTGCAAGCCAGCTGCGCAGCTGTTCCTTGTCTGGGCTTAATATTACAAAGTCGTCCATATAGCGTATGTACGCCTCTACGCCCAGCTCATGCTTAATAAACTGGTCTAATGCGTCCAAATAGATATTTGCAAATAACTGACTGGTAAGGTTTCCAACTGGTATCCCTACGCCGTCCGGCATATTGCCGTTGTGGTCTATTATCCTGTCCAGCAATGCCAGTACCCCAGCGTCTTTTATAACCTTACGTATTTCAGTTTTTAATACCGCATGGTCTATGCTCTGGAAATAGTGGTGTATATCTGCCTTGATAGCATAAAGCGGCTGGTCTGGGTGGTATTTGTTCCACTCATACAGCCACTCTTTTAGCGTATCAGACGCAGCGTGCATACCTTTACCTTTCCGGCAGGCGTAAGACTGCGATATAAACCGCTTATCAAATATAGGCTCTAACACGTTGTTTATGGCGTGCTGTACCACCCTGTCATAGAACGGCAGCGCCATTATCTGCCGCTCTTTCGGTTCGTACACCTTAAAGTAATGGTATTTGCTTGGCTCATAGGCAAGGTTTATAATATCTTCCCGCACCTTGTCTAAGTTTTCCTCTTTGTCTTTCGTAAAAATCAGTACGTCTTTTCTGTGGCGTTTACACTTTCTGGCTTTGTTATAGGCTTTCTGTACGTTTCCATAGTCGCCCATAGCCTCTAAAAGCGTAATGCGCCGCCCGTCCTTATCGGTAATGTATCCTACTCTCTTCAAGTATTAAGCTCCTGCCTTTCGCCGTAGCTACTAACCAGCAGCCGTATTTTTTCTCTTTGCCTCACGGCGGGACAGCCACTCTGACTATAGGATATTAAACACTCGGTCTTATCCCTTTCTAAGTCCTTGCCAGTATTCCGTAGAACTCTGTGCCTGTAATGTTCTCACTAAGTCACACGCCCCACGAGCGCCAATGTTCGTATTGACATTCCACGGGTAATTGTTGCAATTCACGGCACGAGCGCCGCAATTCGCCCCATTGTTCCAGTTGCCGCCCGCTATCAGCGCCGCCAGAGGCTGTAAGTAAGCAGCTGCCCCATATCCTGCTATTTTCTGGTCTTTACCTCTTCTATCAGTTCGCCCAGCATAACGCCTATTTCTTTCAGCTTGCGGCAGCTCTCGCCGTAGTGCCGTGCGTTCATAGCGCTATACTTCAAGTCATGCGCCAGCCGCAGCAATTCTTTACTTTCCTGCAATGCCGTATCTACCGTGTATAAGTGGCTTTTCGTTGCCGTCTTATCCCACTTTATAACCTCTTGCAGCATTTCAAGAATTGCGTTTCTTGTCGCCGTCTGTAAACTGAATTTCTCATACTTTGGGTACTTCGTAAGCAGAGGGTAAATATATAGCAGAAAATCGTATATTTTCTGGTGTATAATATCTGTTTTTGTCTGTATGTCCATGCCTTACCCCCGTTTATCCGGCTGGGCTTTCGCCCGCCGTCTACAGAGAGTCACACGCCCCACGAGCGCCAATGTTCGTAATGACACTCCACGGGTAAATGTTGCAATTCACGGCACGAGCG
This sequence comes from Marvinbryantia sp., assembly GCF_047017445.1. NCBI lineage: Bacteria > Bacillati > Bacillota > Clostridia > Lachnospirales > Lachnospiraceae > Marvinbryantia > Marvinbryantia sp. The sequence goes on from NZ_JBKXTT010000021.1 coordinate 66,328, forward strand.
CCGCAATTCGCCCCACTGCCCCAGCCGCCGCCCGCCCTCAGCGCCGCCAGAGAATATGCGTAATACTGGTAAATGTTACCAACGTCGTAAGACTTCTCGCCTGTGTTCAATGGGCTTTTCTTGTCCCAGCCCCACGCTACGCTTGCGTGGTAGTCTGCATTTGTTGCGTGTTCCGCTCTTGTAATAAGCTCGTCCAGCCACTCCCAGACACGCCCCACGGCATCTACAACGCCCACGGAGGAAACGGCATTTACCACACTGCCTGTTACGCCCCTACCTGTGTTGCTGGTGGCGCTCCATGCGTTTGTATTTGCGTTATCCAGTCCGGCAGGGCTGCCAAAAGCATAAGCGCAAAATTCCGCATAGTTCGGCAGACGCTTACCGCTCTTTGCCAGACGTTCTACAAAGTTGTACCAGTTCATGCTTTCTGTACCCGTCATAGGTGCGCAGCCGTACTCTGATTTCAAGCCCTTTGCTCCGTCGTCAGAATTAAGGTAAATATCTACCCATGTGCCGCCGCCTAAATATACCATACCCTCT
>NZ_JBKXTT010000022.1:0-63544 GCF_047017445.1 Marvinbryantia sp.
ACTGTTTCCGGGAGCGCGACGTTTTCCTCAAAGACACCGCGCCCCACAACACATTCGTTGCTTTTCTTGTTATTTGAACAAACATAATAAAAAAATTTCTTATTGTTCCTGCTCACACTTCGTCTGCACATGCCCCTTTTACAATCCCCACAGAATAATAATCCCGCTAAAGGCTGAACAGTATTTTCCAATGGAGATTTTCTGGTATCTCGTTCCAACATTCGTTGGACCAGATCAAACATACATGCCTCTACAATAGGCTCATGGTTTTGTATAACAGTCACCCATTCCTCCGTTTTTCTATATCTCATTTTTTTCAACTTGTAATTGGGGGTTCCTCTTTTCCCCTGTACCAGATCCCCTTTATAAACTGGATTCGCAAGGATATTTCTAATCGTCATATGACTCCATTTACTATTTTCAGCAGATTTCAAACCGGATTTATAATTCAAGCCTCGGCTTTTCTTGTATTCTGATGGTGGCAGGATTCCTTCATGATTTAAAAATACCGCTATATCTGCCGGGCTGCTTCCCTGTAGTTTCATTGCAAATATAATTTTCACCACTTCCGCAGCATACTCATCAATAATCAGTTTATGTTTATCATCCGGGTCTTTGAGGTAGCCATAGCAGGCAAAAGCACCTAAGAATTCTCCGTTGCTTCTCTGAATTTTAAACTGCTTACGCAGCTTTTTCGATAATTCCCTGCAGTAAGCTTCATTCATGATATTTTTTACTGGAATAATAATATCATCGCCCGACCTGCTATGATCGCTGTCGAAATCATCATTGATTGCAATGAATCGGATCCCTTTCTCTGGAAAAACCATTTCCAGATATTTACCCGTTTCAATATATTCACGTCCAAGACGTGATAAATCTTTTACAATGACGCAGTTCACCTTTCCTGCATTTACTGCATCCATAACGGTCATAAAACCAGGACGGTCATAATTTGTTCCTGTATAACCATCGTCATATGCTTCATCAACAAGAATAATATTATCATGTGAGGAAATATAATTACGTACCAGTTTTCTCTGGTTCAAGATACTATCGCTTTCGCTTCTGCTACCATCATCTTTTGACAAACGGTAGTATGCGATTGCATAATACAGAATTGAATTGTTATCATTTTCAGAATTAAAATATGCTCCCATTCATCAATCCTCCTATTTCTCAGGAAATTGACTTCTGGAATTTGCCTTTGCGGTGACCAGCCGCCCTCATTGACATTCCAATTATCGCTCAAACAAATCAGAATGTCAATTGGTGCTGGCAAATTTCAAATCTCTGCGTCCCCATTCCGTTACTATTCACTCCGTTCGCAGTAACCCTACTATACTCTGGTAATCAGTCAATATCCTGCCAGTCGCTCTACAGCTTCCAGCCTGCCGCCAGCTCTCTCGCCTCGACGAAACGCTTATAGATGCCCTCCTGTTTCATCAGCTCCTCATGACGCCCCTGCTGCACGATTTTTCCCTGGTCCATCACGAGAATCCGATCGGCATCGCGAACGGTTTTCAGACGATGCGCAATCATGAAGATGGTTTTTTCTCTGGTAAGCGCATCGATTGCCGCCATCAGCTCCGCTTCATTTTCCGGGTCGACGTTGGCGGTCGCCTCATCGAGAATAATGACCGGCGAATCCTTCATAATCGCCCTGGCGATGGAAATCCGCTGCTTCTCTCCGCCGGAGAGCGACGCTCCGCCCTCGCCGATGACCGTCTCATATCCGTCCGGCAGCGCCATGATAAAATCGTGGCAGCACGCCTTCTTTGCCGCCTCAATCACCTTTTCCATCGGGGCGTCCTCCTGCCCGAAGCGGATATTGTTGGCGATAGTATCCTGGAACAGATAGACATTCTGGAACACAAAGCTGAAATTTTTCATCAGACTGTCCATGCTGTACTCTTTTACATTATGTCCTCCCAGCGTCACACTTCCCGCATCCACATCCCAGAATCTGGCAATCAGATGGCAGAGCGTTGTCTTTCCGCCGCCGCTCGGTCCGACAATCGCCGTCGTCGTCTTTTCCGGAATATGTATGGAGACCCCGTCGATGATTTTCTTCTTCTCGTAAGAAAATTCCACTCCGGACAGCTCCACGTCCGTATTTTCGGGCGCAATCTCTTTTCCCTCGATGTCCATCGCCGGAAGGCTCAGCACGCTCTGCGCCTTGTCCACGCTGACGTCCACGGCGCGCAGCAGCGCAGAATAGTTGCCCGCCTGCTCCAGGCTGGAAAATACCAGGAAGGAGCAGATCGTCATGCCGATGCAGGTGATTAGCTCCATGCTCCCCTGCAGATAAAACCAGATGGAGAGCAGCGTCATCACAACGCCGGTCAGCTTAATCAGTCCATTCTGCAGCGCCATAAAGGGAACAAACATCAGCTCCATCTCTATATTGATATCCGTGTTCCGGTCGATCGCCTGATTGAGCTTCTTTGCCATCCGTCCGGTGAGATTATAGCCCTTCACCTCCGCGATGCCCTGCACATACTCAATCACCTTCTCCACCAGAGACGTATCCGATTTGATTTTTTCCGGAGAAATCTTCTGGGATTTTCTCTGCATCCGGCTGTTTATCACGAAGAAAAGCAGCATTCCCGCCAGCACCACCAGCCCGATGCGCCAGTCGTAAAGAAGCACCATCACAGCAATCAGCGCCGTCGTCAGGATTCCCTGCGTAGTCAGCATTACCACGCGGGTTGCCGTATCCGCAAGATTTTCCATTGTATTTGTCGTTACGGAGGTAATATAGCCGAGGCTGTTTTCATTGAAGTATCCCATCGGCAGATACCGCAGATGTTCCGCTATCTCCACCCGCTTGTTTGCCGCTGTGCCATAGCCGGCTTCGCACTGCAGGATGGTGGAGCGGTATTTTGCCGCAGAGCCTGCCACAATACTAAATAAGAGGATGCCGAAGCACTGCCAGATAAGCCCGCCGGTAACGGTTCCGCCAATGGCTGCCTGCAGCATCAGCATGATGGCGGGTATCTTCAGCGCCTCCATAAAAGCGAGCAGCACGCCGTACGCAAGGGATTTGTAAAATTTTCTTTTATTTGTTTCGCCGCAGAAATCGAAAAACTTCCGGAATATTTTAAGCATAGGATACGCCCTCCCTCTCACTGTTTTTCACGCCGATGTGCGCCTTCCACATCTTTGCGTAGAGCTTTCCGTTCTCCAGCAGCTCGCGGTGCGTTCCACGCTCCGCAATCCTGCCGTCATCGACCACAAAAATACAATCCGCATCCGCAATCGTCGAGAGGCGGTGCGCAATCACAATCAGCGTCTTTCCCTGCACAAGCTTCGCCACGGAGGACTGGATGACCGCCTCATTCTCCGGGTCCGTGTAGGCAGTCGCCTCATCGAGTATGACAATAGGCGCATCCTTCAGCATCGCGCGGGCAATGGCGATACGCTGGCGCTCTCCGCCGGAGAGGTGTCCGCCGGCGCCGCCCGCCACCGTATCATAGCCGTTTTCAAGCTGCATAATAAACTCGTGGCAGCCGCTCTTTTTCGCCGCCTCCTCCACCTCCGCGTCCGTGGCGTCCATTCTTCCCATGCGGATATTTTCCCGGATGGTATCATCAAACAGATAATTGTCCTGCGAAACGTAAGCCACCCTGCGGTTGTATTCCTCCAGAGACAGCTCCCGGATATCCACGCCGCCGATGCAGATGCTTCCGCTCTTTACATCCCACAGCGACGCAATCAGCTTCGCAATCGTAGATTTTCCACTTCCCGACGGTCCCACCAGAGCATTAACGGTTCCCGGACGTATCTGCATGTCAATGCCGTGCAGCACCTCCTTCTCCTTATAGGCAAAGGTTACATCCTTCAGCGTCACCGAGTAGTCCGCCGGCTTCTTTTTGTCCTCCTCCGGACGGGAGAGCTCCTCCCAGCACAGGATTTCCGTCACCTCGCCCAGAATCGTCCGCAGACGGCCGATGTCATCCGAATAGGACATCACCGTGATAAGCGGCGTCGTCAGCCCCAGCGAAAGAATCAGGCAGAGCACAAAGTCCGCGACCGCCAGAGTGCCGTTTTTCACAAACAGGCCGCCGATGGGGAGCACGGAAACCGCCGTACACGGAAACAAAACCATAGCGATACTGAAAAATACGTTGCAGCGGCGCATCCATTCGATGTAGCAGTCTGCGCCCTCCTTTGCCGCAATTTTAAACTTTTCGTAGGAGCTCTGCGCCTTTCCGAACGCCTTAATCACCTCGATGCCGTTGATGTATTCCACCGCCGTGTCATTGAGAATCCTGGTTTTTATTACGGTGTTTTTAAAGCTCTCCTCGTACCCTATCATCATCCCCATGTAGGCGAGCAGCCCAAGCGGCAGGCTGACCAGAGATACCAGCGCCATTCTCCAGTCGATGACGCAGAGATAGACAAACACTGCGACGGGCGCCAACAGGTTCGACGTGAATTCCGGCAGGATATGCGCAAGCGTTGTCTCGATGCTGTCGATCCGCTCCACAATAATGTTTTTCAGGGAACCGGACGGCGTGTCTTTCACCCTTCCCAGCGGAACCCGCGCCAGCTTGTCGCACACCTGTCTGCGGATATTCCCCAGAACGTGAAAGGTCGCTTTGTGGGAGCAGGTTGTTGAGAGAGCGTGAAAAATTACTCTCGCCAGCCAGAGCACCGCCATCAGCAGCCCCTCGCGCAGATAAATCCCCCACTGCCGTTCTCCTGCGATAAGCCTGGAAACAACGTCCCCCATAATCACATAGGGCACGATGCTGCACGCGACGCCGCATACCGCCAGCAGGACGCTGGCTATGTACAGGTTTTTGTGCGTGCCTGTAAAATCGGCAAGCCAGCCTGTCACTGATTTTTCCTTTTGCTTCATTTCTTCTCCTCCTTGTTTTGGTTAGTTTTTTCTAACCATTGATATTTTTATAAGAGAAATCCTCAACGGATTTCTCCCATAAGCATTTTATGTGTTGCCCGGCAAAGAACCCTTCCTTATATTCCCGGATTTCTTTCAGGATTTTCCGAATTTTACATTCAGAAGCTCCGACCAGCCCGCCGTGTAAAACCGGTGAAACTGTGAGATATATTCCCTGGCTTCCTCCTTCGGCATATCATGCACTATCACCTCGAAAATTCCGGAAAACAGCGCGCTGGCGATAATGTGTATCAGATTTTTATTCAGCGGCTCCACATGACATCCCATTTTGGCAAGCGTCTGTATGTAGGTGAAGGTGGAATCCACCTCCCGCACCACAAGCTGATGTACAAAATCCGCATAGGCGGTGCCCTCCGCGCATTCAATCAGCAGCTTGAATGCGTCGTAATTATCATAAATATAATCCAGCATTTTTTCCAGACAGACGACAGAGGTATCCGTCATCTGCTCCGTCTGCGTCTGTCCCGGAAGCTTTTCAAAATCATCAATGGTATTGCAAAACAGCTCCAGCACATAGTTTGCCTGTTTATCCACCAGCGCGGCAAACAGCTCCTCCTTGCTGTCGTAATACCCGTAAAACGCACCCGTCGTCACACCCGCCCGCTTTACAATATTGCGCAGGGAAGCCGCCTGGAAGCCCTTTTCCAGAAACTCGCACTTCGCCGCCTCATGTATTCTCTCCAGAGTGGATTTTTCTTCCTCCATCCTTCTTCTGCCTCCGTATGTAACATCGTTATATAACACTGTTATAATCATAATAGAAAAAGAACAGGCTGTCAAGAGAAAATACAAAATTTGTACATCAGCAGAAAAAACCGCCAGAATCCTTTTTGGGTTCTGACGGTCCTTCTCTCAAATTTTCATTGAAACAGCCATGCAATTCTGCCGGAACATCTGTCCGGATTGCTGTTTACGGGAATAACGATGAACACTTCAACGTCCGATTTCATATACGCTGCGCACACGGATATGACCGGCGTTTCCGGAGAGAATCTGCACACGGCGCTCCCCGGCTTCCATATCAAAATAATTATCGCTTAATACCCAGTCCTCGTTTTCATTCTGCAGCTCCACACCGGAGGCATAGGCGGCTGCCGTCACAATCAGCTCGCTGCCCTCGCGCCGCACGGAAAGCTGCGGATTTCTGTAATTATAAAATTTCGGCATGGAAAACAGCACGCTGCCGGAGGAAATCACCCCGCCCTCCTGCACGCATGTATAAAACACATGGTGCTCCAGCAGATCCGCCTGCGGGAATTCCTCCTTTTCCAGCCAGACGCCGGAAAGCGGCGGCACCTGCACGCTGATTTCCTTCTCCTGCCCGATGAGCTGCGAGTCCGCGTCGCGGAGACTGTAGCGCACCGTTACGTTCTGTTCCTGCATCGTCTCATTTGCCACATGCAGGCGGACACTCTTTTCCACCGTATACGGTCGGGCGTTCAGATTCGGATTCTGCGTAAGCAGTCCCTCCTCGCAGCACGACAGCAGCACCGGCGCGAAGAAGCGCCTCTCAAAATAATGCAGCGCCTTCCAGCGTCCAAAGTAATCAATCGACGACCAGGACGTCACCGGCCAGCAGTCATTCAGCTGCCATATAATAGCTCCCATACACTCGCCGCGGTGACGCCGCCAGTGCTCCACCGCATAGCGCATTGCCTGCGCCTGCAGAAGCTGGGAAGCGTACACAAGGTCGGACAGATTCTCCGGATAGCGGAAATACTGCGCCATATAGACCATCATCTTCGCATAGCCGTTCTCGCTGCGCTGATGGCGGTCCATCACATACGAGAAGACGTTGCGGTCTTCCGGCAGCGTAAAGCTCTCTATCGTCTTCAGCGCCGGAAGCGACTCAAAGCCAAACTCAGAGGCATAGCGGAAGTTGTGCCTGCGGTAATCCGGGAACGGCTGATAGCCGTGCCATACCTTCCAGTAATGGGCGTCTCCTCTGGATTCCGCCTCCGGCTCGTCGAAATCCCCGCCGGACGACGGGCTGGACGGCCAGTAAAAAGCGTCCGGGTCCTCCCTTTTCACGATTCCGGGAATCACATAGCTGTACATGCGCGTATAATCGCCAATCAGATGCGGGTCGCGCGTATAGCCGTCCATAATCATGCCCTCCATCTCGTTGTTCCCGCACCACAGTCCCAGACAGGCGTGATGGCGGATACGGCGGATGTTTTCCGCAATCTCCTGCGAAATGTTTTCTTCAAATTCCTCCGTAAGACGGTAGGTGGAGCAGGCGAACATCAAATCCTCCCACACCAGAAAGCCGTACTCGTCGCACAAATCAAAAAACCAGTCCTCCGGGTAGCCCGCGCCGCCCCAGACGCGGATAGTATTGTAATTCGCCTCCGCGCACTGCGCCAGCAGCCTCTCTGTGCGCTCCCTGGAAAACCGCGGCAGCAGACAGTCCTCCGGAATATAGTCCGCGCCCATCGCAAAAATCGCTATGCCGTTGATCTCGTGGGCAAAGCTCTCTCCCCACGCATCTTTTTCAATCTTCATACCCATCGTGCGCAGACCGATCCGGCGCTCCCACACATCCTGCACCGCGCCGTCCGCCAGCGCCTCCACGCGCACCGTATAGAGCGGCTGTCCGCCGTAGCCTCTCGGCCACCACAGCGCCGGCTGCTCTATCACAAGCTCCCGCGGAGAATCGTCCCGCCTCTGCACGCTTCCATCCGGCGCCGTCACCATTACCCGGTACGCCACCTCCCCGCCTGTGCGGCGGCGCAGCGTATCCACATCAAACGACAGGCATACCTTTCCTTCCATATGTTTCTGGCGGATGAGCACGCTGTAAATACGCTCATCGCAAACGCCCAGCAGCGTTACCGGGCGGAAAATCCCCATATCCGGCAGCTTTGGCGCCCAGTCCCAGCCAGACATGCAGCTCGATTTTCTCAGATAGTTAAAGCCGTCCAGCGTATCCGTATTGCATGGAATGGAGCCCTGCTCTCTCACCTTCTCCTCCATATAACGGACTGGCGAATAAAAGCGCACCTCCAGGCGGTTATCGCCCTCCCTTAAAAGCTCCTTTACCGGAAACTCCCACTCCCGGTGCATGTTGCAGGTATGTCCGAGCAGCGTGCCGTTCAGATAAATGTCGGCAAGCGTATCGACGCCGTCAAAATGAAGCAGTACCTCCCGGCAGGAGGAAAGCGCCGCCTCCGCCCGAAAGTCGCAGTCATACGTATAGTCCTCTGCGGACAGCGCGAGCGCCGCCTCCGCATTGTCCCGGTAATAGGGGTCTTCTATTTCCCCGTGCGCAAGCAAATCATGATAAACGGAAAACGGCACGGATGCCGGAAGCGCGCGTCCTTTCCAGAGCAGATGCCAGCCATCCCGCAATAATTGTCTTTCCATAATTTCCCTCCCAGTCATTTCCTGTTATGATGCCGGTCAGAGAAAGCCTCCCGTCCCGGTCTGTAAAGCAGCGCAATAGCAGTCTTTTCTTATTTCCGTTTCCAGCAATACGCGACTGCCGTCACGCACCGTCAGAACCGCCCCTCCCGGCTCCACGCGGCGGCGCATCGCGCTGTCCCACACCGCAAACGCCTCCGCCGGCAGCAAAAGCCTCCCGCGCTTTGTCTCCCCCGGAGCCAGCCGGTATTTTCCGAATGCCTTCAGCTCCGCTCTCCGCGGCAGAACGCTTCCGCCCCGGTTCCGGAGAAATACCATCGGGACCGCCGTCTCCTCCCATTCGAATGGATTCAACACTGTAAAGGAGACGACCACACCATCCTCCTGCATTCTGACCACAATATCCTGATACTCCGCGTCCCCGTATCCCATTCCGGAGCCGAAGGAATACAGCGCCCCATCCTTTTCGTCACAGTAATGCATCGCCTCATAGGATATGCGGGAATTATACCAGACCGGAAGCTGACCGGCGCTGCGCGGCAGCGATACGGGCAGACGTCCGGACGGGGCATACTCTCCGGTAAGAAGCTGCGCCAGCGCCAGAGCGCCCACCGGTCCCGGATAGAAAGCGTACAGAAGCGCATCGGATTGCTCCGCTATCTCTCCCAGCGCATAGGGTCTTCCGCCAGTCACTATCGTTACAACCCGTTTTGCCGCAGCAAATACCTTCCGTGCAAAAATAAGCTGCGTCTGCGGAAGCTGCAGCGAAGATAAATCCACACCCTCGCCGCAATCCATAAGGCCATGCCCTCCGCCGTCTGTGACCGCTGCGCCGTTAATGTCAAATTCCGCCCCGCCAAAACGGCTGGAGCTGCCGCCCAGCACAAGTACCGTCACATCACATTCCGCCGTCTTCTCAGCTCTGTCACAGATTACCAGCTCCAGGTCCTTCCTCCGCGCAAATACCTCATAAAATCCGCGCTCGATGCTCCAGGAGAACTCCTGACGCACCGGCGGCGTATAATCGCCGAGCAGCGCATACACATCCCGGATTATCTCTCCGGTCAGCGCAACACGCAGCCGTTTCCGCTCTGAATCGCCGCCCCTCTTTCCCGCGCCCGCAAGCGGAAGGATACCGCCTTCATTCTTCAGAAGCACCGCCGATTCCAGCGCCAGCGCAAGGCTCTCAGACGCATACTCTGCCAATCCCCGATTTTGCTCTCTTTGTGGACTCTTTCCCGGCTCCGGACTGCCGGACACATATGCCTCCGAATCCGGCGGTACCGGGCAGCGCTGTCCGTCCGCCGTCAGATACGGCGCATCAAACAGCCCCCGTTCAAATTTTAGCTTCAGCACCCGCCACGCCGCCTCATCCAGCCGCTCCCGGCTTACCATTCCCTGCGCAAGCGCCTCCTCCAGATGAGCGAACCCCTCATCCCAGAGCGATACATCCACACCGGAGGAAAGCGCCGCCGCCCCGCACTCTGCCGGGGTATTATACAGAAATCCGAGTTGGTCGACCGCCACACCGTCCGCCATCACAATGCCGTCAAAGCCCATTTCCCCGCGCAGTACATCGCCCAGAAGCCACGGATTATTGTGACACGGAATCCCGTCAATATCATTGTACGCCGCCATGATACCGGCGGCTCCTGCCTTTACCGCCGCATACGCCGGCGGCAGATGAATCTCACGCAGCTCCCGCTCTCCTATCCTCGCGGAGCTGGCGTTCACGCCGCCGGTGGTCTCTCCCTGCGCCGCAAAATGCTTCGCCACAACGTCCACACCCTCCGCGCGGTAGCCGCCGACGACCTCCCGCGCAAACTGCGCAGCCAGATATGCATCCTCGCCAAAGCACTCCTCGCACCGTCCCCAGCGCGCGTCGCGCAGCACATCAAGCATGGAAACGAGCGCCAGGTCGACCCCCAGCTTTTTCATCTGCCGCGCGCACGCACCGACGGCCCGCCCGGCAAGCTTTGGATTCCAGGTCGCCCCGACAGCCAGATTGACCGGCAGCAGATAGCCGTCCAGCGCCTGATGCCCGTGCGGACTCTCTTCCGCGATCAGCACCGGAATCCCGAAGCGCGACTGTGTGATCACATATTCCTGCACAAGATTATATGCCTGCACGGCAAAGTGTCCCGCCAGTCCGTTCTGATAATCGCGCCCGGACCAGGGGTCGGCGCGGTACAGCCCGTACAGCACGCCGATTCCGCCATATTTCTGCGCCTCCCGGCAAAATTCCTCCGAGAGCTCCAGACCGTTTTCGCTGCGCGTGCAGACGCGAAACCCGTACAGCCTCTGGTTAAGCTGACCCACCTTTTCCGCCGTCGTCATGCGCTCCAGCAAATCCCTTGCCCGCGTACCGGGCGAAAGCGTTCTGTCTTTATATTTTTCCATACTTATTTCAGCACCACCCTGTAGCTCTTGATCTCATATGGACGGATTTCAAAACGGAAGCTGCCGCCCTCCGGGACGATATCGCCGCCCTGCGTCTCCTCCATCAGATTGCATTCCTGTACCTGCCCGATTTCGTATCCCATGCCAAAGGAAACCGTCGCCTGCGTGCGCGCATTTTCATACTCATACATACGGATAATGATGCCGTTCCCGTCATCTGCTTCCTTTACCGTCTCCAGCATGACATTTTTGCTGTCACAGGAGAGGAAGGACGCCTCCGGCTGAAACGCACTGTCCGCGTGGGTATGCACCGGGAAATTCAGACAGTAGCCCTCGCGCACCGTGTCGCATTCCCGCAGGCTCCCACTGTGCGGATACAGAGCGTATGTAAACACATGCTCCTCCTGGTCGGCTGCCGGATTCGGCTCAATCCCGGATTTAATCAACGTCAGACCAATCTCTCCGTCCCGCACGGAATGGCCGTACTTGCAGTCATTCAGCAGACTGACGCCGTAATGTCCTTCCGACAGGTCTATCCATTTCTGTCCGCAGGATTCAAAGCGCGCCATATCCCAGCTCGTGTTCGTATGCACCTTGCGCGTCAGATTTCCGAACTGGATATCGAACGACGCCTCGTCCGTATGCACATCCACCGGAAAATGTACCTTCAGCAGATGCTGGTGCTCCCGCCAGTCCACCCATGTTTCAAAATCAATGCGCGGCGTATCCGCGTAAAAATATATTTTCTGGCAAATCCGGGAATTGCTTATCCGGCGCTCCTGCTCCAGAACGGCGCACACCGGGCCGCACGCCGTCCACTCCATCCGGACAGGCGCCGGTACATCCCAGCTTTTTTCCGTATAATAAATATCAATATCCCAGTTATCGTAGTTCATCGGCTTATCTTCGTACATGCAGAAGCGGTTTCCCGGTCTGCCCGGCTTCAGGATTTCTCTTCTGTTTTTCTTATCATAAATCGAAGAGAACATACCGTCATCATCAAACAGAATTCGGTAATACGGCGTTTCCAGCATATTGCCCTCCTGCACAAACGGCACGCTGCGCGCAACATCCGGCTTTCCATTCTCTCTGTCGATATAGAATGATTTCCATCCCTTCGCAGGAAGTCCTGCAGCATAAACCACTGCCTCCGCACCGAGGCTCTGCACCGGATAGCGCGTTCCGTCCGCATCCACAAGCGCACCGCAAATACCTTCCGGCAGGCGCACGATATCGTTCCGCGTAAAGCCTGTCGTGTTAAAGAGCGTCACACAGTCCCCCTCTCCTGCAAACAGATGCATCCGCTCAGAAAGAAGTTCCCCGCCTTTTCTGGCAAGCTGCCCGTATTCCTGCTTTGTCACCTCGTACACCTCGCGGATGCTCGAACCCGGCAGAATGTCGTGAAACTGGTTCAGCAGAATCACCTTCCACATCCGCTCCAGCTCCTCTGCGGGCGTCTGCATTCCGCGCAGCGCCGCCAGCGTGCACAGAAGCTCCACATCCATCATCAGAATCTCCGATTTTCTGTTTGCGCGCTTATTGCGGCCCATCGAAGTATACGTTCCCCGGTGGTACTCAAAATAAAGCTCTCCTTCCCACACCGGAAGTCTCCGGCTGTCCTTCACGCGCTCATACAATTCATCAAAGTACACGCGCGAAAATTCCTGCCGCACCTTCGGGATTCCGCAGATGCCCTTTTCCATGCGCTTTGCCGTCTCCAGCATCTCCCTCGTCGGTCCGCCGCCTCCGTCTCCATAGCCGAACGCTACCAGAATATCGTTATTGATATCTTTATTCTGATACCGATGCCAGCCGCCCATGATCGCATCCGGGTGCAGCATTCCATTATAAGTCGTAAAGAAATCCTCCTCGCTCTGCCCGACGCCGAGCGTGGTAATCAGGTGCGTAAACACCGTCGAGCCGTCGATGCCCTTCCACATGAATGTATCATACGGCATCTTGTCAATCTGGTTCCACGCAAGCTTTGTTGTCATAAAATAATCGATTCCGCTCTTTTTCATAATCTGCGGCAGCGCGCCCGAATACCCGAACACATCCGGAAGCCACAAAATCCGGCTGTCCGTGCCGAATTCCTCCCGGAAAAATTTCTTTCCGTAAAAGAGCTGACGCACAAGCGATTCCCCGGACGTCAGATTGGTATCCGCCTCCAGCCACATGCCGCCCTCCGGCTCCCAGCGTTCCTCGCGGATGCGCGCCTTAATGCGCTCGTACATATCCGGATACCGCTCCTTCAAAAACTGATAAAGCTGCGGCTGGCTGGACATAAAACGGTACTGCGGATATTCCTCCATCAGCTTCAGCACGGTGGCAAAGCTTCTCGCCACCTTCTCCCGCGTCTGCGCCACCGTCCACCACCACGCCACATCAATATGCGTGTGACCGATGCAGGTCGCAACCACATCTGCGCACCCCGCCATGTCTCCGTACACGGTCTTCTCCAGATACTGCTCCGCCGCCCGGATGCTCTGATAAAAGTCCTCCGAGTACGGCGTCCGCAAATCGAGAAGATTCACTGCTTCATTTAATACTCTCTCCAGTTCCATCCGGTTCCGGTCATCTTTTTCCATCCGGGAGAATGCGCGCAGCGGCACCACAAGGTCATAGTACAGCTTTTCAATGCGCAGATCCGCCTGCTGCATTTCCAGAATCAAATCAAATTCCGCGTGCAGCGTGCCGGTGTACGCCTGCAGATCGAAGCGCCACTTTTCCCCCGCCGCAGCCACCTCCGTCATATGCACCAGACGGTGATTCATATCCAGTCCCTGCGTCGCTTCGCCGTTTACAAACAGAAGAAACTGCGGATTTTTTCCATCGTCCCATTCCTCGATCTGCGTCTTCACGCAAAGGCGCAGCGCCTGCCCGGCAAGCTCCCCCGGTACGGTATATTCCGCCTGGAACCAGTAGTGACGGTCCGGACCGTACCATTTCATCTTCTCCGGATAAAATTCCCGCCATTCCCCGCCGTTCTCCTGCGCCTCCCGCGGATAAAAAAACAGTCCTTCCTTATAGCGGATTTTATCGAATTTCATGGTCTTCACCGTTATCAGCTTCTTCAATTCATCGCAGATTACCTGCACTCTCTTATCAAGATACCACATCTTTCCTTCCTGCCCCCTTTTATCAGTTATAAAAAAAGCTGCTGCAAAATGCGCCATATAAATTAAACACAATTTGCAGCAGCTGCTATTTCCGGCTTTTTCGTCCCGCTCAGAGCAGAGCTATTTTATTTTGTGGCATCGATCTGTGCCTGTGCCTCCGCACGGATGGTCTCCCAGCCGGCAGCGTCCAGCTCGCTCTTAATGGTTTCTATCAGCTCGCGCGGGTCCTGCGCACCCGTAAAGAATTCGGATTTATACTTCTCGTATACGGCGCGGCAGTTCGCCAGCTCTGTTTCCACGTTGCTGGTGTCCATATCAAATCCAAGCATCGCGGACGGTTTTGCCGCTTCATTCAGAGCCTTTACTTCATCCCACTGTCCCTCGGAGCCTTCCAGGTCGGTAACTGCGAAGAAGGTACCCTGGGTATAGCCCGCCATACTCCAGTCGCTGTTCAGCTTGTTTACAGTGCCGTTTTCCGTATATTCAAAGTTTTCACCCTCTACACCGTAGTACAGCCAGTCACGCACCTTGTTGTCCGTATTTACAAGCTGCAGAAGTTCAAGCGCCTTGTCCGGGTGCTCACAGCCGGAGTAAATTGCGCTGATGGAGCCGCGAACCGATGTATTTGACACAACCGTATCGCCGTACTGAATTGCCACGCAGTTTGCAATGCCGTTATTCGGTCCCCATGTGGATTTGGCAGCTCCGCTCCAGCCCTGCGCTGTGAAGAAGGTTCTGTATTTGTTGGAATCGTCTGCTGTCGGTGCATCACCGTTGATGATACCGTCCACATACATCCGGTGAATGATGTCGAGCTTTGAGAGAATCTCCTCGTCCTCCAGCGGATTAACAACCGTCTTTGTCTCGTCGTCATATTTTACGCCAATCGCGGACAGACCTGCGCCAAGCTGGTCATAATATGCCGTTACAAGGAAATCTGCGCCGGACTTTGACATATAATACGGATTGCCGCCTTCGCCCTCCTTGATTTTTGCAAGAGCCGGTTCCAGATCCTCAAATGTAGTAATACTCTCAATATCAATATCGTATTTATCCGCAATATCCTTATCCCAGATAAAATACTCGGTTATCGAGCTGTCCTTATAGGTGGGAACTCCGTAAATCGCATCATTCACGGAAACAGCCTTCCAGTAATCCTCCGGAATGAAGGAATACAGATCGGGAGCCGCCTCCGGAAGCAGTTCCGTGATATCCATCAGCACACCCGTCGTCACCTCCGCGCTGTAGCGCGTCTGGTCTGTAAACAGAATATCAAAATATTCACCGGAGTTTGTAATTACACTTCTGCGATTGTCCCAGTCGCCCCACGGAACAATCTCCATGTCGAGATTTACGCCGATTTTCTCCTCCAGATACGGATTAATCTGCGCCAGCCATGCATCATAATTTTCCGGCATCCCGTTGCCCACCTGAATCCATTTCAGTGTAACAACCTCATCCTCCGCCGCTGCGCTTACGCCAGTAGCGGCCGTCATGCCGAGTGCCATTGAAGCTGTCAGAGCCATTGCAAGTACCTGTTTCTTTTTCATTTTATAAACCCTCCTTTTTGCTTTGCGCTGCCGACGGCAGCTTTTTTATATTCGCGGCGCGGAAAACCGGAAAATCAGTCCGGCGCCTGCCGCTTCGCAGGCGGAATCTCCCGCCCTGTTCTACGGAAATCTGCATTTCCGTTAAAACCTGTGTCATCCTTTTACCGATCCTACCGTCAGACCGGAGATAAAATATCTCTGGAAAAACGGATATGTACACGCGATTGGAACAATAATCAGAATCGCCATTGCCATACGTGCCCCTTCCTTCGGCATGGAATTCATATACTCTGTCATGGTAACGCCCATTGTCGGATTGTTCGCCATCATTTCAATACTCCTCTGTACATGGTCGAGCAGCGCCTGCAGCGAATACAGCTTTGTGTTCGTAATGTACAGAGAGGACTGGAACCAGTCATTCCAGTAGCCGAATGTCAGGAACAGTGCAATCGTTGCCAGCAGCGGTTTTGCCAGAGGCAGCACGATTTTTCCGAAAATCGTAAACTGCGTCGCGCCGTCGATCTGCGCCGATTCCATAACAGAATCCGGTATGTTTGTCTTAAAGAACGTCTTGCATATCACGACATTAAACGATGAAACAAGCAGCGGCAGAATCAGCGCCCAGATACTGTCCTTTAAATGCAGAAGCTGCGTATTTACCACGTAGGAGGAAAGCATACCGCCGTTGAAAATCATCGGGATAAATACAATCATCGTGCAGAGCCCGTTCAGCCTGTAATTGCTCCTGGACATCACATAGCCCATCATCGTGGTCAGCATCACGCCGAGCGCCGTGCCGACTATTGTCACCACAAAGGATACGCCGAGCGCTCTCAGAATCATATCCGCCTCGCGGAACAGGAAAATATACGAATCCGCCGAAAACGATTCCGGAATAAAGCGGTAGCCGATATGCCGGATGGATTCCTCCGAGGAAATCGAAATAATAAATATAAAGATTACCGGAATTATGCACATCAGCGCCAGCACTGCAAATATGATATTGAAACATATGTCCGTCTTTTTTGCTATCCGGTTCAGCCTGTTCGGAGCATCCGGCTCCTCTCTTCTCTTTGCCATCTTCCTGCCTCCTTATATAATCGCGCTGTCTTCGTCTATCTTGCGCACAATTCCATTTGCCACCAGAATGGTGATACAGCAGGCGACAGACTGGAAAAACGTAACCGCCGACGTCATGCCGATCGGCGTGGACGAGCGGATAGCGTTAAATACATAGGTATCAATCGTTGCCGTCGTATTGAAAATTGAACCGGTAGCACCCTGCGACAGCTGATAAAACAGACCGAAATCCGAGTAAAAGACCTTGCCCACATTCAGAATAAACATCATGATGATGACATTTTTCAGACACGGCAGCGTAATGTACCACACCTGCTGCCTCTTGGTTGCCCCGTCCACCACCGCGGCTTCATACAGCGTCGTATCGATGCCGGTAATACTGGAAAGGTAAATAACCATGTTATAGCCGGTTGATTTCCACAGATACATAAAAATCAGCAGAAACGGCCACACGCCCGCCGTCATATACCAGCGGACCGGCTCGCTCCCGGCATCGCGCAGCATACTGTTAATCAGACCATTGTCCTGGTTCAGAAAAGCATCCAGAAAGTACGCCACGACTACCCACGACATAAAGTACGGAAAGAACATCAGCGTCTGATACACCTTGGACTTCCGTTTGCTGTGCAGAAGGCTTATCATAATCGCCAGCCCGACCGACAGAAGCATTCCCAGAATGATGAACGCCAGATTATAAAGAATGGTATTTCTGAGAATCACAAACAAATCCTTTGATTTCAGAAGAAATTCAAAATTTTTGAATCCCGCCCATTCGCTGTGGATTACATTATAGATAAAGCTCTTTCCGCCCGTCACACGGTAATTCTTAAATGCGATAACCAGACCGAACATCGGCAGGAAGCAGAATAAGATATACCAGATGGTGGTAGGCAGCGCCAGAATGCTCAGTTCCGTGTCATTCTTTGTCCAGCGCGGCTTTTTCGAACGGACCTTTTTGTTATTTTTCACTTTTCATTCTCCCTTTCCTTTCCCGTACCGAATCCCGGAAAATCAGTTTTCCCGGTATCCGGCAAACTTCTCCCTCACTATTTTCTGTCCCGGTACGCTCCATGCGTCTGACCATGCATTTTACAGCGGTTCTGCCGATTTCCTTCATATCTACGGCAACCGTCGTAAGCTGCGGCTCGCAGAGCCCCGCATAAATATCATCGTCAAACCCGACAACCGACACATCCTCCGGCACAGACAGACCTCTGCGCTTCAGCTCCCGGACAAGCCGGAAGGCTGTCTCATCACAGTTGCACATGAACGCCTCCGGAAGTTCCTGCGGAAGCTGCAGGTCGACCGCTCTGCCCGCCTGATCGCGGTCCGGAATCCTCCAGCGCTCCTGCTCTTTCAGCCCTTTTTCCATCAGTGCGCGCATATACCCCAGATAGCGGTCGTTGATGCTCGTTGTCACACCAAGCGTCCCCACAAATCCGATTTCCCGATGTCCGCTGCGTATCAGATGCTTCGTGATTTCGTATGCGGAATAAATGCTCTCCGTCACAACAGAATCCGAGCGGTATCCGACATCGTACAGATCCACGTACACCTTCGGAAGCGGAATCCTGTCGATGCGCTCACGCACCTCTTTATCAAGAATCCCCAGAAAAATAAGACCGTCGAACATTCCTGGCTTTTCGATCGTCTCCGCGTCATGCTCCAGAGTTTCGGGATTCGGTGTAATCATAACGCTGGAGTACGCCCGCATCCGCAGCTCGCGGTTGATGTGCTCGTACATGCCCATATAAAAACGGCCGCTGTCTCCGGAATGAAACCGCTCGCTCATGATAATCGCAATGGTACGTGCCTTCCGCTGTCCGTAATCCGGAAGCACATATCCGTGATCCGCCGCAGTCTGCAATATTTTCTGTCTGAGCGGTCCGCTGACACCTTCTTTTCCATTGATTGCCTTGGAAACCGTCACCTTGCTGACGCCAAGCTCATCTGCAATATTCTGCATGGAAACCGCGCCTCGTCCTGCCAAAATATTCACCTGCCCTCCTGCCCGCATATTGTTACTTAACTTATGTATCTTTATCATAAACCCGCATTACTTCTTTGTCAAGTGTGTTTTCGTCATTTTGCTTATTTTTTTTTTAATTTCTTTTTTTCTTTGTTTGTTTTTGCAATCGATTTTTGATGAAAATATTTATATAAATGTATTTTTTCATTTTGTTTGGTATTTTAAAAATATTTTCCGTCTTTTTGCCCATTTGTTTGTTGCTTAACTTTTAATTAACTTTTTTCAGTGACGCGGCTTTCACAAATCCAATCCTGCGGATATCCGGGATAAAGTGCCGCTTTCCCATAAAAGAAAAACCTCCGGATGTTTTTTCGTACATCCGGAAGCTTCTCTGACCGTTCCCTGTTTTTTTGTTTTTTGCTTTTCGTATTTTACTTTTCTATCTTTATCAGCTTTGCATTGACGCTTTCCGTAAAGCCCTCCGGGACCATCGAACCAGCCATTTTCAGGGCATCCTCCAGTGTCACGCTCTTTATCATATCCCACATTCCTTCCCTTCTGGCAAGCTTCATATTGGCCGCCAGCCGGAATGCTTCCGCCGTAATGTCCCACGCTTCCTGTGAATCCGCCAGTTCTTCTATGGTATCCCGGATACTGTATCTGCCCTCCGGAAATTCCATCGGCGCTTTCAGGTCCAGATTTCCCGCCAGCTTAAACCAGTTTGCTACGCCCTCCGCTCTCTCCTTTGCTTCCGGGAGCGCATAAACGGACGGCTCCGCATCCACCTTCTCCAGCGTCATGCTGTCGCTGATTTTTCCTGCCCCGGCTGTCACGATATTAACGCCGTCCGCCAGTGCAACATGAAATACAAAAACCTTATCCGCCGTCTTTTCCTCCACCAGCTTTCCATCAAGGTACAGGGCAACGGAGGGCTGATTGGAATATACGCGGATTTCCGTCGTTTCGCCTGCGCGCTGCGCGTAGCGTCTGCCGCACAGATGGATCATCGGCTTTTTGCTCCAGTATGCCTGGTACACATAGTAGCTGTCTTTTTTCGTCTTCCGGTCTATCGTCATCAGACCTTTGTTGTTTCTCCCGGCAACGCCGCCCTCGTTGCGCGCCGCGCAGCCAAAATCAAACATATTCCATACGTGGCTGGACCAGATATAGGAGCGTTCCTCCAGAACCTTTGCCATGTGCTCATGATAAAGCGCCTGGTATTCCTCGCTGTAATCCCTGCACGCCGGATTTGCTCCGTGATAGGTGATAATCCCCTCGCATCCGTATTCGGAAAGTCCCAGGCAGATTTCCGGATGCATCCTGTGGAAATCATCCAGCCAGGGACCGTTGTCCTCCATTTTTCCGCCGTACCAGCCGAAGTAATGGTTATAGCTCTCCACATCTGTAATCCCGTGCAGGGGACTGTCCACCGGCGTCATGGATACGTGCGCAATCGTTGTCAGCCGCGTCGGGTCAAGCTGTTTGCAGAGCGCATTCAGCTCCCGGTGATTTTCCACCAGCTTCTCCGATATGCCTCCGATAAGAATTTCGTTCGAAATTCCCCAGAAGCAGATGGACGGATGGTTGTAATTCTGTATAATCAGCTCCTTCATCTGGCTGATGCAGTTTTCGTGCGCCGCCGGGTCAGTGTTAAACACGCTGATAAACGGAATCTCCGCCCACACAATAAAGCCAAGCTCGTCGCAGGCGTCGTAAAAATCCTGCGAATGCTGATAGTGCGCCAGCCGGATCGTATTCGCCCCAAGCTCCTTAATCAGGCGGGCATCCTCATAATGCTCCTCCCGGCTGAGCGCATTTCCCTTATACAGCCGGTCCTGATGGCGGCTGACACCACGCAGCGGCGTCTGTCTGCCGTTGATAAAAAAGCCCTTCTCCGGGTCGCAGGAGAAGCTTCTCACACCCGCACGCACCGATATTTCATCAAACGCCTCGTTGCGCCTCTGCAGCGTTGCCGTCACCGTGTAAAGATACGGTCTGTCGATTTCCCATTTTTCGGCGTCGGGAACGTAAACTGTCACCCCGGCATCCGCCGCCGGACGCGCCGCGCCGGCGACCTCGTTTCCTTCGGCATCCCGGATGGAATACAGAACCGTAAAGTTTTCGTCGGCATTTTTTACCCAGGAAGCCAGTCTGAAAACGGCTCCTCCGTCATCGCACGGCTCCGGCGTCACCTGAAGTCCGGGTCCCCCGTAATAATCCAGGTCAAAATACGTATCCGGCACGCTGATCAGATTCACTCCCCGGTACAGGCCGCCGTAAAATGTGAAATCCGCCGACTGCGGATACACGCTGCTCTTTTCCTCATTGCTGCAGGCAATCACCAGAAGATTTTCCTGGCCGTCCCTGCAAAGCCCGGTAATATCCGCGCGGAAGGTGGAATAACCGCCCTCGTGATATACCGCTTCTTTGCCGTTTACGTAAACAGATGCCTGCTGCCCCGCCGCCAGGACCTCCACGTACACCCGCCCGTTTCCAAGCGGCTGCACCGGCGTCTGAAAGTTTCTGGCATACCAGCACCTTCCACGGTAATAGGCGCCATTGCCGTCCTGCCCGTCAACCGCGTTCCAGCAGTGCGGCAGCTCCACCTCCTCCCATTCCTCCGGCAGTGTCTCCGGAAGTCCGGCATCCTCTCTGATAAATCGCCAGCCGTTATTTAAATGAATTATATTCCGCATATACATCCTCCTTTTACATCTCAATTACGTTTCTAGTAAATCAAAAACAGACAGAATTGCCAATCCGCACTGATAATCACGCTGTGCCTCCTGTCCTCTTTTTGATTTTTATATTATACAAAAAAATGAGCGACTTTTTCAAGATATCCGCCAAAAAATGAGCGACTTTTTTAAATTCCCCACAAAAGCCGGATGATCTCTTGTGGACAAAAGCTTGTGGAATGCTTATAATAATTCCATATGTCACAGCCTCTGCGGTGTCCGACCGCTCCGTCTCAGATTATTTACCGCACAGAAGAAAGGAGAAGCTGATATAGAAATGAAAACCGTTTTTTGCATGGTTTAGGACAGACCGCCCGCGACTGGCAGGCTGTCATTTCCAGAACTACGCTGCCGGATGCAGACTGCCCGGAGCTTTTTTCACTTTCAAAAGGAAACATTTCTTATTCCGGTATATTAGCCGGGCTGGAAAAGCGCTACAGAAATGAAAAAGAGTCCTTCCGCATATGCGGTCTTTCTCTGGGTGCGCTGCTTGCGCTGGACTATGCCATACGGCATGGCAGCCAGATATCTTCCCTCGTTTTAATCGGCGTACAGTATAAGGTTCCCACGCTTCTTATTGATTTTCAGAACCTCCTGTTCCGCTGTATGCCGCAGAAGTCGTTCGCGGATATGGGTATGGCGAAACAGGACGTTATCAGCCTGTCCCGCTCCATGCGCTCCCTTGATTTCAGCCGCGGACTGCATAAAATCAAATGCCCGGTAACGCTTCTGTGCGGCGAAAAGGACCATGCCAATCTGAAAGCCTCCAGGCAGCTTGAAAAACTTCTGCCGCAGGCAAAGCTGCACATCATCCCCGGTGCAGGGCACGAGCTCAATCAATGCGCGCCGGATGCCATTGCCGCTGTTCTTGCCGAAGAATAGTCTCAGGGAGGCTCCCACCATCACGGCAGGGAATATCATGAGCACAGGACCAGGCAACGGAACAGGTAAAACCTTCTGAATAATTTAGTAAAATTTTTGATATAAAAAACCGGAACCAGCCCCGGATAACGGGCTCTGATTCCGGTTTTTCTCTGCTATATCATGCAGAAAGATTGTTCTTATACTCTTCCATAACCTTCCGAAAGATTGTTCTTATACTCCTCCATAACCTTCAGGAAGCTTTCCTTCTCTTCCCGGTTTAACTGCATCAGCGGAGCCCTCATGGCGTCCGTGGAAATCACCCCTTCATGGCAGGCGAATGCGGTACATTTTGCCATTTCATCCGGCCACGAATGTGCCAGCCATCTGTACATATCGCGCTGCAGACGGACCACCTTTTCCACATCGCCGTCCCGGTACGCATTATACAGTGCCTTAACCTCTTCCGTAAAAAGGATACATGCACCGGAAATGATTCCGTCACAGCCGATGCTGAAAGCGGAGTGCGCCACCGCAGGACTGGACACCAGCACGGAAAACTTTCCGTCCCGGATCTGCTTAAACCGGCAGATGCGCTCATAGTCGCCAGAGCTGTACTTGATGCCGACGATATTCTCACACTTTTCGGCAAGCTTTGTCACCAGAGGCAGCGACAAATCGTTGCCCGCAAAGTCCGGAATCGCATAGAGATAGATGGGTACGTCCGCAGGCACGGATTTTGCTACTGTCGTATAATAATTTTCCAGCTCCTCGTCCCTCAGTTTAAAATACGTCGGCGTCAGAAGCCCAAGACCATCCACGCCCAACTCCAGCGCGTGCCGCGTCAGCTCCAGCGTATCCCGCAGAATAGTTCCGCCTGTCTGGGCGTACACCAGGGCTTTCCCTTTTGCAGCCTCCCAGACCGTCTCCAGAATACGTTTCCGCTCTTCTTTATCAAAATATGCCACTCCGCCGGTAGTGCCGCATACATAAAGACCGTCACAGCCTCTTTCGATCAGATTCAGAGACAGATTTTTCAAAGAAGCGTAATCTATCTCTCCATTCTCCTTTACCGGTGTAATGATGGGCGCAACGACCCCATAAAGCTTTTTCACTTTTCCTCTCTCCTCACATTCAGGATGTCTCTTTGCGAGCCGCACCTTACGGCAGCTGATTTCCCGCGCTTGTATATATCTGATACCACTCTGCTCTGTCAAGCGTCACTGTGGCGGCAGCCGCCAGCTCCGCAACACGCGAAGGCTTTGTGGTTCCTATCACAGCCTGTTTTACCGCCGGGCATCTCAGTATCCAAGCAATCGCTATTGCTCCCGCAGAGACCCCATACTTTTCGCCCAGCCGTCCAAGCTGTTCATTCAGCCCGGGATATTTACTGCTTCCCAGAAAGCTGCCCTCGAAAAATCCGTACTGAAGAGAGGACCAGCTCTGGATCGCTATCCCCCGCAGCCGGCAGTAGTCCATGACGCTGCCCGTACTCATGGCAGCGCACTCCGACGTCATGTTTACGTTGACCGCCTCATCAATCATCTTTGTATAGGCAGCGCTGAGCTGAAGCTGGTTTACACACAGATGCTTCTTTGTGCAGCGCTGCAGCAGCTCTATCTGCATGGGATTCATATTGCTGACACCAAAATCCAGCACCTTGCCCGACGCCTCCAGCTTCTCAAATGCCTCAGCCACCTCGTCCGTATCCATAAGCACATCCGGTCTATGCAGAATCAGCAGATTCAGGTGATCCGTGTGAAGCCTCTGCAGGATACCGTCCACCGATTTCAGAATGTGCTCTGCGGAAAAATCGTAGAAGCCCTCGCGGATACCGCACTTTGACTGAATAAACATTTTTTCCCGCAGCCCAGACTGCCCCGCCAGCAGCTCACCAAATCTGGTTTCCGACATCCCTCCGCCATAAATATCCGCATGGTCGAAGGTGTTGATCCCCGCCTCCAGCGAAGCCCCGACGAGCGCATCCAGCTCTCCTGCGCTCATATCCGCGATCCGCATACATCCCAGAACCACCTGGGACGCCCTGGTTTCCTGTTCATTGATGTTTATATATTTCATGCCTTTTTACCCGTCCCTTTCTACAGCCTGCAATCCAGCAGAAAACAGGATTCCCCGCCGTTATTTTACCAGTATGTTTTTCCGGAATACTTCCATCAGATACTCCGCGTCCTTTTTTGCAATCTCATGTCCGGCAAAGGGTCCCGACGGGGAACAATATCCTGCGTCTATTCCGTATATTTCCTTCATCAGCAGCTTAATCCCCGGCATATTTCCAATCCGTTCATCTGCGTAAGCTTCCGATACCTCATTCGCCCGGTACTGCAGCTCTCTTGCTTTTGCGTAATCCCCGTTTTCCAGGCAGCGCATCATCTCCTTATAATGATAACAGGTGACTGCCTGAAGAGCGCCGATATTGCCGTCCGCCCCCATCTGCTTCGAGCAGTAAGCCAGCTCGTCCGCTCCTGTCAGGATATTCAGCTCCGGCGCATGTTTTTTAAACCTCTCCAGTATGTAAAAGTTGGTATCGGTAAACTTAATGCCCCAAAACGTTGGAACTGCCTTCATGGCTTCCAGAAATTCCACCGGGGAAATGGGCTTATCTCCCGTCAGCGTCCTGCCGTTGTCCACCCAGTAGATAAAAAAAGGCGTATCCGGAGCCGCCTCTGAAATTCTGCAAAAATAATCAATATTATCCTGCAGAGACGCTTCTCTGGAAATTCCCACCGAAGATACGGCATAAGCGCCGCGCTCTGCCGCGTGAGCCGCAAGCTCGATGGAATCATCAAGATTCTGATTATATCCCACATGGACAAAAATGGGCAGCGTTCCATCTGACGCTTTCAGAACCGCTTCCGTCCACTGCATACGCTTCTCCTTCGACAGATAGGCGCCTTCTCCCGTCCATCCCAGCATATACAGACCATCTGCGCCCTGCTCTTTATAAAAATCAAGCATTGCAGGCGCCAGTTCCGTTTTCACATTTCCATTCTTATCAAGGGGCGTCATCAACGCGGGAAGCACTCCTTTAATCAAACTCATCGTTTTCTCCTCTCTGGCGGAAGCAGCCGCCTCCGCCGGTAAACATATTCTCTTTATTTTTTACTGCTTAACACCCGATACCGCCACGCTCTCCACGATATATTTCTGCAGGAACAGAAATACGATTGTCAGCGGGATGGCGCTCAGTACGGCTACCGCCATTCTCGGTCCGTAGTATACGCTGCTCTGTGTCGAGTTAAACAGCGCAACACCGACGGATATGACCTGTTTCGATGAATCCCTTATGACCACCAGCGGCCAGAGATAGGAATTCCAGTGGGCTATGACCTGCAAAATACTCAGCGTTGCAATTACCGGCTTGGAAAGCGGCAGAATAATGCTGAAAAACACTCTCCACACACCGCCGCCGTCCAGATAAACCGATTCAATCAGAGCATTCGGAATCGTGGCAATGTTCTGTCTCGCAAAAAATACACCGTAAACGTAGGCAAACTGTCCAAGAATCAGCGGCCAGTAAGTATTCAGCAATCCCCAGTCCCGATACTGGATATAAAGCGTAACCATTCTCGACTCAAAGGGAACCATCATCACCGCAAGCATGAAGATATACAAAAATTTCTTTCCCGGAAATTTGCCTTTTGCAAACGCAAAGCCGCAGCACAGGGCAAAGAACACGGATATCACGGTATTCACCACCGTCAGAAAAAGAGTATTCATATAATACCGCGGTAAATCTATCAGCTTTGCCGCCGCCTCGTAGTTAAAGGTCGTAAACTCATGCGGAAGCCACGAGAAAGCCGGAAGCGCCGTGGTCGCCTCACGGTCGAAGGAAAGAACGACTGCCCACCAGAGCGGCGTCA
This sequence comes from Marvinbryantia sp., assembly GCF_047017445.1. Classification (NCBI taxonomy): domain Bacteria; kingdom Bacillati; phylum Bacillota; class Clostridia; order Lachnospirales; family Lachnospiraceae; genus Marvinbryantia; species Marvinbryantia sp. The sequence continues at coordinate 25,889 of NZ_JBKXTT010000022.1, forward strand.
GGATAATTCCCAGGAGTACCAGCAGAACGATAACTATCACAATTTTTCTTATATTTTTTCTGCGCATCCCTCAGCCCTCCTCTTCATCATTCAAAAATCCGGTCATTTTCACATTAATCATGGTAAACACGAACACCAGCAGAAACAGCACTATGGAACCCGCAGAAGACAGCCCGAACTGCGGAACATCAAAGCTGAACTGGTATATATACATCAATATGGTCTGCAGCGTGCCGCTCGGAATGCCGGCTGCGCTGTTCTGTCCCACTATGTAAAGGTCCGTGAAACGGGACAGACCATTGATAACGCCCGTTACAAGCAGAAACGTAAAGCAGTTTCTCATCAGCGGCATTACGATGTACCGGATCGTTTTCCAGGGCGTTGCCCCGTCGACGGTTGCCGCCTCATACAGCTCTCCCGGAATCGACTGAAGACTCGCCAGATTAATCAGCATAGAATAACCCGTGTTGGACCAGCACCACAGTATCGTCGCTCCAATCTTGGAGTATCTGGCATCAGACAGCCATCCGATGGTAACCTCTTTTCCCAGAATCGCCGACAGGAAGGTATTGAGCAGACCGCCGTTTCCCTGCAGCACTACGGAAAACATCAGAATGACGCTGACGCCGGTAATAATATTGGGAAGATAAAATCCAATCCTAAAAAAGCTCTGCAGCTTTCCTTTGCCCAGACTGTTAATCAGCACCGCCAGAAAAAACCCAAGCGGTATCGTCAGAAGTCCCAGGAACGCCAGTACAAATGTATTGACGATGGCTCTTATAAACTGCGACTGCCCGAAAATTGTACGGTAATTCCTGAGCCCGACGAATTTCTCTCCATACCCGACTATCGACACATCATACAGACTGTATTGAATCGTTTTCCCATTGGCAGATATACAAACAGTATCAAAGCGATGACACTGACAATAAGGAAGGGATACCATCTAAGCTGTTTTTTTAATTCCCTCACACTAAGTTTCTTTTTCATCCGTTTTCTCCTTTACTGCATCAAATGTTTATCTGCCAGCCTGCCGGATATTATTTCACAGCCAAAAACTCTTCCACTGTATTCTGCATGGTCTGCGCCGCATCCTCCGCAGATATCGTTCCCTTAACAAGGTCCAGCGTCACGGAACCCAGTGTGGCAGTAACCGGTCCAAAGCTGATGTTGTTGTAGTACGCGGTGGTAGAGTTGCTGAATTCATTCGGCATAGCCTCCAGCGTTCTGCTGATGGCGTCCGCTTTATCGCCCATGATTTCACGCACGGTATCCAGTCCCTCCGGCACATTCGGAATCTGTCCGCAGTCAATCACCCACTGTACCGCCACGGGGTCTGTGGTCATAAATTTGATAAATTCCCACGCCCAGTCTTTGTGTTCGCTTGTTTTGCAGATAGCCATGTTGTTGCAGCCCTTGAAGCTGGAGGGACTTCCTGCGTGCTCTCCCTCTTCAATCACCGGCATGGACATGAAAACGAATTTATCTTCCACTCCGCCTACCTGTGCCTCATTAAAGTGCTTGAAAACATCCTGGCTGTAGCGGATCGCCGTGTCATTGTCCTCCGTGAGCTGATAAGCAATGTTTACACCCTCCCGGACAGCGGGACTGCAGTATTCTCCCAGATCCTTAATCATCTGGAATACCGAAAGAGCCTTATCGCTTGTATAATCAACGGCGCTCTCCTCCACCGTCTTTCCGTAGGTAAATACCTGGGCGTCATATGCGCTGGCTATCATCTGGAACGTAAAGAAGGCATTGTTTGCGCTGTCCATGCTGTCAATCTGGACCCCGTAGGTCTGCTCGCCGGTCACCGGGTCCGTGCCGGTCATCTGCTCTGCCAGAGAGAGCATATCCGACCAGGTCCAGTTTTCATCCGGAAGGTCTACGCCGTAATGCTCAAAGATGTCCTTATCCAGATAGCAGAGCATCGGGCTGAGCGTATACGGAATACCGGTCGTCGTCGGTACCGTCAGGTCGTTGATGTCCGTGGTTCTTCTGGTCTCCGTTGTATAAATGCTGTCCGCATACTCCGGGTCCGCCGCCAGATATTCATCCAGAGGCTCCACCAGAGCCGTCAGCGTAGCGCCGTGCAGAACGACGTCCACCTCACCGCTGAGCACCGCCGCCTGCACTGCTGACTGCCAGCTGTCCCAGGGCGCATTTTCGATTTCCAGTTTTACATTTGGATGAAGCTCTTCCCATCTGTCGATGATCACATTGTATCCCGGAGTCTCCAGACCGGTCACCATATCCAGTGCGCCCGATTCTCCCTGGGAACCCAGAAGTCCAGGACCCATCAGCCGGAGTGTAATCTCCTCATTTTCATCCAGTTCCGCTGCTTCTGCGCTGATATTTCCGTAGCCCGCCAGCAATCCCGCTGCCATTCCTGCACATAAAATACTGCTGATAATCTTCTTTTTCAATTCTTTTTCCTCCCATTTAAAATGATTTGTTGTGTGAAATTATTGATACAGTTACACGATGTTCTTTTCCATTCCCCTTTCTAACAATTACATATTTTTTACATATTTATGTAATTGTTTGTGTAATTTTTCGAATTGTTATAAAGCTCTTTGTTGTGTCAGTTGCTATGTTAATAATATATCTTTCTCTTTCATTTGTCAATTATCACAATTTCACGAAAACATCTGATTGTTTTTGTGAAATTCTTATATGTAATATTACATATTTAAAAGCGACATTCCTGCGGTTTCATATGAAATATTTTCACTTTTCAATACTTTTTCTATTTTCTTTCCGTAAATAATGTGATATAATTACACCATATACATCACATTTGAAGCACGTTATTCTAATTTAAACAGGGAGACCTTCTATGAAAAAGAAAGCTACCATCAAAGATGTCGCTGCAAAAGCGGGCGTATCCGTTGCAACTGTTTCCAGATGGATTCACTCTAATGGATATGTCTCAGAGGCGAATGCCCAAAAGATAGACGAGGCGGTTCATTATCTGGGCTATCAGACAAAGCAGAAAACAGAACCCTCCTGCGATAAAAAGCGCAGAATCATCGCCGTTATCGGAGGCTCTGCCGGCATAGAGCATACTTATCTTCCAAGACTTTCCCATGCTTTATCGATTGCCGCCGGCAAAATGGGATATTATACGATGTACATTGCCAGACAGCCCGACAATGAAAATCTTTCCGACATTATACGGATCGCCCTCTCCGAGCAGGTCTGCGGTATCATTATCTCCGATTTTAAGGACCTGTCTCTTACGCAGTCAAATAAACTCTTTCTTGCAAACTGCGGCGTTCCTGTGGTCATCACCGAGCGCGCCGTGTGCGCCGAGCTGAACGGCGTTTACATCGATACCATGCAGGGTGTTTACATGGCTACAAAATATCTGATAGAAAGCGGCAGAAAAAGGCTGCTGTATCTGACAAAGTCCATAGACGGCAGCGTTGAGAATGACAGACTTGTAGGATTTCAGACTGCAGTGAAGGAATGTCCTGAGCCGGACTTCGGATATGAGATACGTATCTGTGAATCGATGCAGCGGGAAGCCTGCGCCGATGCCCTGGAAAAGATTTATCAGAGCAGCTTTATCCCGGATGGCATCGTCTGCTGGTCCGATGTTTATGCTATCACCACCATGCAGTTTTTGTATAAAAAACAAATCCGGGTTCCGGAGGAGACCGCCGTGGTCGGATACGATGATTTTCTGGCATCCTATTCCACGATTCCGCTTACCTCCGTGCGCTCCCCCTTATCAGAGCTGGCAAGGGAGGCGGTGGGAATCATTGTAAATAATCAGAATTCCGACGGAGAATTTTTCGCCCGGACCATCACCGTAACGCCAAAACTAATCATCCGGGAATCCACCTGATGCTTTTCTGTCCATTACAGACTGCAGGGCAGCACGTTTTATCATGCTGCCCTCTGACCTTTTTACATAACGCTTCGCTTCTTCTCGGTGTTCGGCTTTCGCCATGTTTCACCGGCTACGTCCGGGCAGCATCTCGAAAAAGCTTCGCTTCTTCTCGATGTCCGGCTTTCGCCGGATATAAATCAAAAAGGACAAATCCGCCCGTGAGCAAGCTCACGCAAATTTATCCTTTCCGATTTCTGCCCGGACTCAATGCTCCAGCATGTTTTCGATAAATATTCCATACCCTTTGGTGGGGTCGTTGACGAATACATGTGTTACTGCGCCGACGATCCTTCCGTTTTGCAGGATCGGTGAGCCTGACATTCCCTGCACGATTCCTCCGGTTATTTCCAACAGCTCCTCATCGGTGACGCGGATGACCATGCTTTTGTTGGCGTCGCTGCTGTTGAGGTTGATTTTTTCAATGGAGATGTCGTATTCTTTCACTTCCCCGTCCACAGCGCTGAGAAGCGTTGCCGGACCTTCCTCTACTTCCTGCTTGTAGGCGATGTCGAGGGCGTCACTGCCGGAAAGCTCGCTTATATCCGCCGTGATGCTGCCGAAAATCCCGATGCCGGTGTTTTCCTCGATGGTGCCAAGGATTTCGTCGCCGGAGTAGCGGATGATTCCGGAAAGCTCGCCCGGCACGCCGTTTTCGCCTTTAATGACAGCACGGATATCGGTATTGTAGAGCGTGCCGGACTGCAGGTTGAGCAGTGTGCTGGTGTCAATATCGCTGATGCCGTGACCGAGCGCGCCGAAACTCCCATTTTCATCCAGATAGGTCAGCGTACCGATTCCCTGGGTATCATCGCGGATCCAGATACCGGCTTTGTATTCGGAAAGCCCGGTCTGCACCACAGGCACCTGCAGCTCGGTGCGCTCTCCCTTGCGCAGGACCGTCAGCTTCACCTCCCCGCCGACCGCCTGGTTCATCTGGCTGACCACCTCTTCTTTTTCCGAGACAGGCACATCGTTGACGGCAAGAATATAATCACCGGAATGTACGATTTCGCTGCCTGGCTCACACGTCTGCCCGTTCATATCGCAGACCTCGCCGGTTCCCACAATCAGCACGCCCTCTGTCTTCATGTAGATTCCCACCGGCATTCCGCCCGGAATTAACTGCTGCCGCTCCACTACCTCCACCTGCACATCTTTTACCGGCAAAACGCCAAGCAGACTGCACTCCACAACATAGGAATCGGGCGAGGATATATGAAGATTCTCCTGCGGGATATCAGATGCCTGCCGTCCGGCAGCCTCCTTCACCGTTTCCTGCATCCATTCCGGCAGCGCGTCGCCAAGCACCTTTTCCCGGCTGCTGTCCGAGGGCACCTGCAGATAATCGGGGATTTCCTGCATCAGCAGATACCACTTTAGCAGCGCCATCATTATAAGAAGAGCCAAAAGCGTAAAAAGATACCTGCCCTTCCGCTTTTTTTCCAAAATACTCACATCCTTTCGGATACCAGCATACAAACCTGATCCGCCATTTTGGCATCATAGCTGTCGCAAGCAGCCCGCCGGACCAAACCTATATGCCTGGCAACTACAAAAGGATACCGTAGCGGTATCCTCTTCTAGTATGCGAGTATTCGAAAAAATGTACTCTAGTATTTTTTTGCTGACTCTGCCATTTCCTTCATCTCTCTTGCGCTCTGCAGCGTCAGATCGGTAATCCGGGCGCCGCCGAGAATGCGCGCAAGCTCTTTGATGCTCTCGTCGCGGTTTAATTCGCGGATGGTTGTCTCGGTGGACTGGTTCTGCACCGACTTTTCGATCAGGAAATGGTTGTCCGCCATCGACGCGATCTGCGCCAGATGCGTGATGCACAGCACCTGATGATTTGCGGCAATGACCGCCATTTTTTCTGAAACCTTCTGCGCGGTCCTTCCGCTGATGCCGACGTCGATCTCGTCAAAAATCAGTGAGGGCATGTCGTCCTTCTCCGCCAGCACTGTCTTGATCGCAAGCATGATCCTAGAAAGCTCGCCGCCGGAAGCCACATCGCCAAGCGGACGCAGCGGCGATCCGGGATTCATGGAAATCAAGAAGCACACCTCGTCCATTCCCTCCGCAGAGAGCGTCCCGGTCTGCGAGACCTCCGTCTCAAAATTCGTTTCCAGAAAATTCAGATCGATCAGCTCCGCCTGTATCATCTGCGAAAGCTTTTTCGCATAGCGGCTGCGGATCTCCGACATTTTTTCGGAGTTTTCCCGAAGTCTTTCTTCACTCTGCCTATATTGTTTCTCTAAATTTGCAAGATATGTATCATAATCCGCCAATTTCTGCAAGCGCTGCTCTTTTTCTTCTTTATATGCCAGAATTTCCTCGATCGTATTGCCATATTTTGTCTTTAAACGATTGATCTCATCTAATCGACTCTCCAACTGTGCAAATTCGCCCTCGTCGAAGGTGAGATCGTCCAAATAAGAAGAAAGGCTGCGATTAAAGTCCGAGAGCAGACTCTCAATCTCGCTTAGCTGCCCGGCAAGCTCCTCCACTTCTCTGTCATAACCGCTTACGTAAAGGAGACGGGCAAGCGCGCTTGAAACACTATCTCCGGCATTTCCCGGCCCTTCGCAGGTGAGACGGTAAGCCTCGGCCGCATCCTCGGCAATGCGTCTGGCATTTGCCATTTTGCGATACTGTGCCTCGACCTCTTCATCCTCTCCCGCACGCAGTCCGGCGTTCTCAATTTCCTCCACCTCAAACTGCAGGAAATCCGCTTCTTTTTTGCGCGCCGCCTCATCGAGCACGGAGGATTCCATCTGCTTTTTCAGCGCGGCATACTGTGCGTAAAGCTCCGCGTTTTTTTCTTTATAAGCGCCAAGCTCCTCCCTTGCAAACTCGTCAAGAATGCGCAGATGATTTTTCTTATAGAGCAGCGACTGATGCTCGTGCTGTCCATGAATATCAATCAAAAGTGACGCCAGCTCCCTCACCACGGAAAGCGGCACCGTCTCTCCGTTCACCTTGCTGATGCTGCGCGTGCCGGACAGCCTGCGGCTTAGAATCACCTGGCCATCCTCCACGGACAGCTCCAACGCCTCTATTTTTCTGCGCAGAGCATCATCCTCCACCGAAAACACCAGCTCCACCAGCGCCGTGTCCGCGCCCTCGCGCGCAAAGCCCTTAAAGCTCTGCATTCCAAGCGCCACGTTGATCGAGCCGATCAGGATCGATTTTCCGGCGCCCGTCTCTCCGGTAAGAATATTTAGCCCCTTGCCAAAATCCATCTCAAGCTCGCGGATCAACGCCATATTTTTTACATGTAAATTCAATAACATACAAATACCCGTCTTTTCTCTCCCGGCAGGAAGAAATCTAAACCTCCAGTATTTTGCGGATCTTATCCATCACCAGCAGCGTATCGTCCGCGCTGCGGATCGCGCACATGATCGTGTCGTCCCCGGCAATGCAGCCGGCGATCTCCTGCCAGTGCATCGCATCCAACGCCGCCGCCACCGCCATTGCCATCCCGGAAACCGTGCGCACAACAAGAATATTCTGCGCCATATCCATTGAGAGGAAACCGTCCCGCAGTACACGCAGATATTTTTCATCAAGCGCGCTGCTGTATGTATCCATCACAGCATATTTCTGGCGATTCCCCACAGATATTTTTGTCAGCTTCAGCTCCCGGATATCCCTGGAAACGGTCGCCTGCGTCACGCGAAATCCCGCCTCATTCAGCCGATCCGCCAGCTCCTCCTGCGTGTCGATATCAAAACGATTGATTAGCTCCACTATTTTTGCATGTCTTTCTATCTTCATGTCTTCCTCCGAAATTAAGCCCCGCTCATTTTTCTCCGCAGAATCTCCAGAAAGCTTACCTGGTCGATCTTCACAAACTGAACCGTCCGGTCAGACTTTCTGATCTCAATATAATCTCTGCACTTCATCTCCACACTGGCGTCCCCGTCAAAGGTCGCCTCGGCGCTCTCGTCATTCCCCGCCCGCTCGCCGATCTCGATCTTCACCGTCACGTCGTCCGGCAGGATCACGCTTCTGGCCGTCAGCGTGTGCGGCGCGATCGGTGTGATCAGGATCATGGACGCCGACGGCGAAACGATCGGACCGCCCGCTGAGAGGTTGTAGCCCGTTGAACCGGTCGGCGTGGAAATAATAATGCCGTCCGCGCTGTAGGAATTTAAAAATCTGCCGTTGACAAAAATATGATAATCCATCACGCGCAGCTTTCCGCTCCTCGAAATGACGATGTCGTTCAGCGCCACGTCGGAAATTGCCTGCTTTCCGGAGCGAAACACATTTCCCTCCAGCATCATGCGTTTCTCCAGCAGATATTCGTCCGCCGTCAGCTTCCCAAGCGCCTGCTCCACATCCTCTTTGCCGATCTCTGCGAGATAGCCGAGCGTTCCAAGGTTAATTCCAAACAGCGGGATATTCCGTTTCACCAAATCACGCGAAGCCTGCAGCACCGTGCCGTCGCCGCCGAGCACCAGCACGCAGTCCACATCGCCCGGCACCTGCGCCGGATCGGTATATTTATAGCCGCCCTCCCCGTCCGCGTGCGCCAGATGCTGTATCACACATTCTCCGCCAAGCTGCTCTATCTTATCCTTGATCTTTCCGGCTATCATAAGATCGGGGTCTTTAATCCTGTTTGCAATGATAAAAAACTTCTTCATGCCTCTTTCCCCGTTTTATCGAGCGTATCGTGCGCTCTCTTTACTACATCACCGATAGAGAACGGCAGCTCCCCGTCCGTCTGCGGCAGCCCCTTTTTCAGATGAAGCAGGTATTCGATATTGCCTTCCGGTCCCTTCACCGGCGAAAATTCCAGTTCCAGCGGCGCAAATCCGTTTTCCCGCGCAAAAGCGATCACCTTTTCGATCACTTCCACGTGTACCTTCGGATCGCGCACAACGCCTTTTTTTCCGACCTTTTCCCTGCCTGCCTCAAACTGCGGCTTGATCAGACAGACGATTTCTCCGTCGTCCGTCAGCAGCTCTCTCGCCGGGATCAGCACCTTCGTCAGTGAAATAAACGACACATCGATGGACGCAAACGCCACCGGTTCCCCGATATCCTCCGGCGTAACGTAGCGGATATTCGTCTTTTCCATGCAGACCACGCGCGGATCCTGCCGCAGCTTCCAGTCGAGCTGCCCGTACCCTACGTCCACCGCGTACACCTTCCGGGCGCCGTTTTGCAGCATACAGTCGGTAAAACCGCCAGTGGAAGCGCCGATATCCATACAGACCTTATCCGCCGGCGTGACGGAAAATTTTTCCATTGCCTTCTCCAGCTTCAGCCCGCCGCGGCTCACATATTTCAGTGTGCTGCCCTTTAGAGTGATCTCCACAGTGTCTGCGAACATCGTTCCCGCCTTGTCCTCGCGCTCTCCGTCCACCAGCACGCAGCCTGCCATGATCAGCGCCTTCGCCTTCTCCCTGGAGGGCGCAAGCCCTTTTTGCACTACAAGCACATCCAGTCTTTCTTTCATCTTTTTTGTCCCCTGGTATCATCCAATGTATTCTGCCACAATGCGTTTCACGATCGAATCGGCGTCGATGCCCGCATCTGCCTTTAAGATCTCCACATTGCCATGTTCCACATAATCGTCCGGCAGCGAAATGTTGATGCTTCTCACCTTACCGCCGATCTCGTTTAAATAATCAAGAACAGCCTCGCCAAAGCCGCCGCTCCTGACATTTTCTTCCATCGTCACCAGAAGCTTATGCTCCGCCTGAAGAGTACGTATCATTTTCTCATCGAGCGGCTTCACAAACCGGGCGTTTACAAGCGTACAGCCGTAGCCCATGACGCGCAGCTTTTCACGCACCTCCACCGCCGTCTTTACCATACTTCCGACAGCCAGCAGCGCGATCTCAGATTCATCGTAGATGACCTCGCTTTTCCCGTATTCCATTGGCGCACGAAACCGCTCCAGCCCGTCGTAGGCTTCCCCGCGCGGATAACGCACGGCGATCGGTCCGCCGTAAGCGACCGCAAATTTCATCATATCGGACAGCTCCCATTTATTCTTCGGCGCCATCACACACATATTCGGAATAGATGACAGATATGAGAGGTCAAATATGCCCTGGTGCGTCTCCCCGTCGCTTCCCACCAGACCGGCGCGGTCGATCGCAAACACAACGTGCAGATTCTGGATACAGACGTCATGCAGCACTTGGTCATAGGCGCGCTGCAAAAATGACGAATATACCGCAACCACCGGCTTCAATCCGGCAGCCGCCAGACCAGCCGCAAAGGTAACTGCGTGCTGCTCCGCAATTCCCACGTCGAAAAAGCGTTCCGGAAACATATTGCGGAAACGCTTTAATCCGGTACCGTCCGGCATTGCCGCTGTGATCGCCACCACGTCCGGCTCCCGGTTGCCCATCTTGCACATTACTGTGGAAAAAATGTCCGTATAATTTGCCTTCACACGCTTCTTCTTCGGAAGTCCCGTCTCGATCACAAACGGCTCCGCCCCGTGGAACCGCGCCGGATGGCGCATCGCAGGCTCATAACCCTGCCCTTTCTGCGTACAGACATGCACAATAACCGCGCCCTTCACCTTTTTTGCCTCCCGGAAGGTCTTTGTAAGCAGCTCGATGTTGTGCCCGTCCACCGGGCCTAAGTACGTCAGCCCCATCTCCTCAAAAAGCATTCCCTGTACCACAAACTGCTTCAGACCATTTTTTGTGCGGCGCACCCTTTTTATGATCTCATCGCCGTACACCGGAATCTGTGAGAGCGCATTCTCCACCCCCGCCTTCAGATTGATATAGCCCTCCTTTGTGCGGACCGAATTTAAATATGTCGAAATTCCACCGACATTCTCAGAGATCGACATATTATTATCGTTCAGAACAATGATAAAATTGGTGTCAAGGCGCGACGCGTTGTTCATCGCCTCCCACGCCATACCGCCGGTGAGCGCGCCGTCGCCGATCACCGAGACAACATAGTGATCCTCCCCGCGCAGGTCGCGCGCCATCGCATAGCCCATACCGGCAGAGATCGAGGTCGAGCTGTGCCCGGTATCAAAAGCGTCGCAGGCGCTCTCCTTGCGCTTCGGGAAGCCGCTCATTCCGCCGTATTTGCGCAGCGTCTCAAAGCCCTCCCTGCGCCCGGTGAGCAGCTTGTGCGTGTAGGACTGATGCCCGACGTCCCAGATGATCTTATCCTGCGGAAGCGTAAAGCTTAAATGAAGCGCCATCGTCAGCTCCACCACACCCAGATTCGAGCCGAGGTGTCCGCCGTTTTCACTGATCTTTTCAATCAGGAAAGTGCGTATCTCGTCCGCAAGCTGCGGCAGCTCCTCGCGCTTTAGTTCCTTGATATCATTTTCCTTTTGAATTTTATCCAGAATCATGTTTTCTCCTGTCAGTTCCTGCGGGTAACAAGCGCCCCGATCAGTTCCTCCAAAAAATCATTTTTCTGCGGCAGAGACGCAAGCGTGCGAATCGCGCGCTCTGAGATCGCGGCAACGTCCGTCTTTGCTTTTTCAAGCCCCTGCACGGTGATATACGTCGTTTTGTGGTTGCGCTCATCGCTGCCGGTCGGCTTTCCAAGCTCCTGGTTTGTACTGATCACATCCAGAATATCGTCCTGGATCTGGAACGCGAGCCCGACGTCCGCCGCCACCCGCGCAATCGTCTCTATCTCTTCTTTTGACGCTCCTGCAAGGATCGCTCCGATCATCATGGCCCCCTCGATCAGCGCGCCCGTCTTTAAACGGTAGATAAAGTCAAGCTTTTCCCTGGAGAGCGGCTCACCGACCGCCTGCACGTCCACCGCCTGTCCGCCGAGCATTCCGTAAATCCCTGTTTTTCCGGCAAGAATTGCCATCGCCTCGCCGATATGCGGATTTTCCGGCTCCAGTACAAACGCGCGGCACGCCGTCTCATAGGCATAATTTAAAAGCCCGTCCCCGGCAAGGATCGCCATCGCCTCGCCGTAAACGATGTGCGTGGTTTTCTTTCCGCGACGATACTCGTCGTTGTCCATTGCCGGAAGGTCGTCATGCACGAGGGAGTGCGTGTGAATCATCTCCATCGCAGCCATAAACGGTTCGACCGCTTTCCCGTTTCCGCCGAACAGCCGGTAGGTTTCCTGCATCAGAAGCGGACGGAGCCTTTTTCCTCCTGCCGTCATGCTGTAATTCATCGCTTCCAGAAGGGTTTTCTGAAAGCCCTCCTCCGCCGGAAGGTATGTGTAAATTATCTTCTGCACCGCTTCACTGCGTCTTGAAAGTTCTTCGCTAAAAGTCACTTAATTCACCCTCTTCATTTATGAGCTGCATCTTTTTTTCTACAAGATCGATCTTTTCGTTGCACTTTTTCAGCAGCTCCATCCCTCGCTGATAGTTCTGAAAGGATTCCTCCAGCGTGATATCGCGGCTCTCCAGCGCCGCCAGTATCCCGTCCAGCTTCTCAAAGGCTTCCTCCAGCGTCATTTCCTGCTTTTCCTCAGCCATCTGTCCTCTCCTCCTGCCGCGCTTCGTTTCCTTCGCTTTCCGTATCCGCCACACGCGCGTGGATGCAGCCGTCCGCCACATAGAGCGTCAGCATATCCTCCGGCTTCACCTGCTTCGTGCTCGTGACCGTCTTTCCCTGCGCATCCGCCACATAGGCGTAGCCCTGTTTTAATTTATCCAGCGGCGACAGCCCCCGGAAGCGCTCTATATAAATCAGCATCTGATGCCGCTTGCTTTCCAGCACATTCGTCATCCGGTACTGCAGTTTTTCTTCTTTTTCTATCAAAAGCTGGCGTTGCTCGCGTATCTGGTTCTGCGGGCTTAAAAACTGAAGCTTTCCGGAGATCTCTGAAAGCCGCGTCCGCTTATCCAGCAGCCGGTCCGTCATGCGGCGCGCAAGCTGCTGCTGATACTGCTCCATCTGCGCCAGGATCCCGCTGACATCCGCCACCGCCAGCTCCGCAGCCGCCGAGGGCGTCGGCGCGCGCAGATCCGCCACGTAGTCTGCGATCGTAAAATCTGTCTCATGTCCCACCGCGGAGATCACCGGCGTACTGCAGCGGAAAATGGCATATGCCACGCTTTCCTCGTTAAATGCCCAGAGATCTTCAATGGAGCCGCCGCCCCTGCCGACAATGATCACGTCGACGCCGCAGGCATCCAGCGTCTCGATGCCCCTGATAATACTTGGCGCGGCATCCTTTCCCTGCACCAGAGCCGGGTACAAAATAAGCTGCACTCCCGGATTCCGCCGGTGAGCAATGTTCTGGATATCGCGGATCGCTGCCCCGGTCGGCGCCGTCACGATTCCGATTTTTCTGGAAAATGCCGGAATCGGACGCTTATACTCCGGCGCAAACATGCCCATCTCCGCAAGCTCGCGCTTTAATGCCTCAAATTTTTCATACAAAAGACCGGCCCCGTCCAGAATGATTTCTTCTGCGTAGAGCTGGTATTTTCCATCGCGCTCATACACGCTGATGCTGCCGAGCGCGATCACACTCTGCCCGTCCTGCATCCGGAACGACAGCCCGCTGCGGCTGCCGGCAAACATGACGCACACCATGCTGCCCGTCTCATCCTTCAGCGAAAAATAAATATGCCCGGAGGTATGATATTTGCAGTTGGAGACCTCGCCTTTTACGTAAATCCGTTTCAGCATAAAATCCTGCTGAAACATATTTTTGATATATCGGTTTACCTGTCCTACCGAATAGACGTTTTTCATTCCTTCGCTACTTTCCCAAGCACGCCGTTTACAAAGGACGGAGAATCATCCCCACCGAATTTCTTCGCAAGCTCCACCGCCTCGTTGATCGCAACACCCACCGGGATGTCGTCATCCTCCAGCACCTCATACGCTGCAAGGCGCAGGATCGCAAGATCCACTTTATTCATCCTGCCAAGCTTCCAGCCCTGTGATTCCGCCGCAAGGCGCTCGTCGAGCTGCGGCAGCTTTTCTTCTATTTTGCGGAATTTTTCGATAATATATTCGGCCTCTTTCTCCGTGGGAGCCGCTTCCTCCACCTCATCCATGTAAAGCTCCGCCTGTTCGCTGATCTCTTCCTTCTGGTAGAATTCCCTCAAAAAAAGCAATTTGAAAATATGCTCCCGAATCTCTCTCCTGCTCATAAAAATCTCCTGTCGTAAAGTCTCGTAAAATTACCTACAGGACCTGCCACCGGCAGCTCCTTTCGGATGCATGGCAACTCATAGAAAAAAAGAATGTGCTGCTCCGGCACATTCTTCTTTTTGCTTATTTGCCGCTTTCCATCATTACATTTGCAATCTGGATATTGATATTCTCCACGGTAAGCCCTGTCATATTTTCTATAGCGCTCTTCACCTTCTCCTGCACCTTCTGACAGGTCTTCGGAACGCTGTAGCCGTAGTCAAGATTCAAGGTGAGATCCACATTGATGATGCCGTTGTCCACCGTGACCTTCACGCCTCTGGAAAGGCTCTTGATACCCATCCTGCTCACCATCTCGTTTGTGATATTTCCTGCCATGCTCGCCACGCCCTTCGTCTCGGTGGCAGCCAGCCCTGCAATAATTGTAATGACTTCGTTCGAAATCTGAACTCTGCCTGTTCCTTCATTATCCATAATGGTATAATTGCTGTTCTGACGCTCTTCCTTTCCCATAACGATTACCTCCTTCAATGACATATCCTGTCATTTGCTCTTTTCAGTATACCAAAAATATGGAGGTTTGTAAACTGTTTCTTCAAGCAAAGCCTGCCGGCAGGATTTGTTAAGGATTTGTTATCGTCCAAATTCCGCGAGCACAAGCCCCGGGTTGCGCTCTTCGGTCATGCGGATGCTCCAGGAGTTTACCCAGATGAGCAGCGGTCTGCCCTTGAGGTCCTGGATCTTCTTCATGTCGGAGGTACCGGTCAGCTTGTTCATGTCGATATCCTCATTCTCGATCCAGCGGATGTATTCGTAAGGCAGATCCTCCATGCGGATTTCCACATTGTATTCGTTTTCGAGACGGTATTTCAGCACCTCGAACTGCAGAACGCCGACTACGCCGACGATGATCTCCTCCATGCCGGTGTTAAATTCCTGAAAGATCTGGATGGCGCCCTCCTGCGCGATCTGCGTAATACCCTTAACAAACTGCTTGCGCTTCATGGTATCGACCTGGCGCACGCGCGCAAAATGCTCCGGAGCGAAGGTCGGAATGCCCTCGTAGGCAAATTTTTTGCCCGGCATACAGATGGTATCGCCGATGGAATAGATACCCGGATCAAATACACCGATAATATCCCCCGCATATGCCTCATCCACCACATGACGCTCCTGCGCCATCATCTGCTGCGGCTGTGAGAGGCGCTGCTTCTTGTCGCCCTGCACATGGTAAACCTCCATGCCGGCGTCAAATTTCCCGGAGCAGATGCGCATAAAGGCAATACGGTCGCGGTGCGCTTTGTTCATGTTCGCCTGGATCTTAAAGACAAACGCTGAAAACTCCTCCTTCATCGGATCGATCAGCCCGATATCCGCCTTGCGCGGAAGCGGGGAGGTCGTCATCTGCAGGAAATGCTTCAGAAAAATTTCCACGCCAAAGTTGGTGAGCGCCGAACCAAAGAATACCGGAGAGAGCTTTCCCGCACTCACGAGCTCCTGATCAAATTCCGCGCTGGCACCGTCCAGCAGCTCGATTTCCTCCAGAAGCTGCTCCATATTTTCCGCTCCGACAAACTCCTCCAGCTCCGGGGAATCGATCGGAATCTCGCGGCTTTCCCCCTCTTTCGTACCTTTTTGTGTATCGGAAAACGTCGTCACCTTTTTGCTGCCGCGCTCATACACGCCTTTAAAATTTTTCCCGGAACCGATCGGCCAGTTGATCGGGCAGGTGGCAATGCCAAGCTCTTTTTCGATATCGTCAAGCAATTCAAACGTATCGTTCGCATCGCGGTCCATCTTGTTGATAAAGGTAAAGATCGGAATATGACGCATCACACAGACCTTAAACAACTTTCTCGTCTGCGCCTCCACGCCCTTCGAAGCGTCGATCACCATCACCGCAGAATCCGCCGCCATCAGCGTGCGGTAAGTATCCTCCGAGAAGTCCTGGTGCCCCGGCGTGTCCAGAATATTGATGCAGTAGCCGCCGTAATTAAACTGCAGCACCGAAGAGGTGACGGAAATACCTCTCTCCTTCTCTATTTCCATCCAGTCGGAAACGGCATGGCGCGCCGTTGCCTTTCCCTTTACCGAACCGGCAAGATTGATCGCGCCGCCGTAGAGCAGAAACTTCTCCGTCAGCGTTGTCTTTCCGGCGTCCGGGTGGGATATGATCGCAAATGTGCGCCGCTTTTTTATCTCATCTGTAATATTACTCACTGTAATTCCTCCAAAATATGTTTTAACGTTCAGTTGTCCCTTGACCCATCCATATTAGCAGATGCCGGAATCGCTGTCAACGAGGCTTGTAAAAAAAGGAACAGGGAAAGCCCACTGCACGGCCTGCAATGGGCTTTCGTCCTATTCCCCGCTCACCGGGGTGATGACTATGTTCTCGCCGGAGATCTCTGTTTTCCGTTTTACGATATCCTCGATCTGCGCGCGCTGGGCGTCGGTGATCTCCGCCATATTAATGACCACATCGACACTGCCGTCGGTGATGCTCACGACGCTTCCCTCAAAGCCCTTGGCGTCAAGCAGAAGCTCCGCCGCCGCTTCCCGCTCTGCATTCTCCGTCAGCGAGGTGATGCTGTCGATCGCATTCTGCTTCTGCTCCTGGGTGATGCTTTCGTTATTAATAACCTCCAGCAGCGTCTCCTTATTCTGCGCGCGAAGCTGCTCCCGCGTGAGCTTCGCCTCCGCCGCCACTGCGGAACCCGTAAGGCTGGTCAGAACCGCCTCGCCCGGCGTATCCGTCACCTCCGACGACGTGGCGTCCGCCGTGCTGACGCCGTTCTCCATAAGCACCTGCTCCTCCGACACCGCGCTCTGCACCACCGCTTCCTCCAGCTTCGTCCCCGAGTAGTTTAAGTAACCCGCCACCGCGATCATAATAGCAAGCGCCGTTATGATGATCTGGTTCTTTTTCATGATCTGTTTCACCTTATCCTCTCCTTTCAATTCATCTTCATTACTTTGATTTTATGCGCCTCCAGCCCGAATAATGCCATCACTGCGTCAGTTATGTCCTTTTTCACCACCGCGCTGTCCGCGCCCTGCGCGAGCACCAGCACTCCGGCGATCTGCGGGGTCAGCTCCTTTGTGACGTAAGGCGTCTCGCTCCCGCCGCTGCTTTTTCCGTAAACCGTTTCCGGGCGCGCTTCCTCCTCCAGCGTGCTGCGCGCCGTCCCGTCGCCGTCCTCCTGCGTCGTGCGGCTGACGGAGGCGGTATCCTTCTCCACGATCTTTTCCCCCGAATCCTGCCAGTGGATCATCACACTCACCTTTCCGGCGCCGTCAAGCTTTGAGAGAATGTCCTCCAGACGCCGTTCCATCTCATAGACCGACTCCTGCGTCCCGCCCTCCGCCTCGGTCTCTGCCTGCGCCTCCTCCTCTGCGCCGTTTTCCACCGGCAGCGAAATGACGATCAGCAGCACACCGGCAAGCAAAAGGACGATCCATTGATCCCGCCGCACATTTTTCAGTTTTTCCAGCAAATGATATTTTTTATTCATCCCTGCTCCTTTACCGACACCGTAACAGCCTCTCGCTCCACTCCATAAACTGCGGAAATCTCCGTCCGCAGCTTCCCGATCTCCTCCTGCTGCCGCTCCTTCGCCGCCTGCGCGCCCTCTGTATCGCCCGGAGCGCTTTTTGCAGAAGCAAGCAAAACAGAAACCCCGGTAAGCAGTGCCGCGCTCTCCTGCTGCTCCTCGAGCCGGAGTGTCACCGAGAGTGGCTGCTGCCCGTATGCCTTCACGATCTCCTCGATCTGCCGCTTCAATTCTTTTTCATAGGCCTCGGAAATTTTCTCGTTCTGCAGCCCGGAAAGCGCCTCCTGCGAAACGGTAAGCTCGCGCGCCTCCTCTGCGGCGAACGCCTGCCGCAGTTCTTCCCCAAAGGTCTCCCCCAAAGAAAATATTTCCGCAAGCGGCGAGATTACCAGCATCAGCACGAGCAGACCGCCAAAGAAACGGATATACCGGCGATAATCCTCATTTCGCACCAGGTGACAGAACAACTCCAGCAGACAGAGACAGCAAATAAAATTTCTTGCCCAGCGATAAACAATCTCCATAACTTCCTCCTAAACGCCGCGAATTGACGCCGTCACCATTGCCAGTGTGATCAAAAAAATCACGCCTGTGACGGATATGGTCTTTAAAAGCAGCGCCGCGCCCTCTCCAACGCCGCTGATACACTCCGTAATCCGCCGGTCAGAAATTGGCTGCACCGCCGCCCCGACCGCCTTATACAAAAAAGTACACACCAGAAGCCGCACCACCGGGGCAAGGCAGATCAGCACGATCACCAGAAGGCCCGCCACCCCGACTGCATTTTTCAGAAGCACCGCTGTTCCAAGAACCGTCTCCGTGACAGCGTTCAAAGTATTTCCAAGCACCGGAAGCGCCCCGGTCGCCTTCGTCCAGACGGAATTTTTTAAAGAGTCAATTGCCGGAAGCAGCAGCGCCTGCACGGTCTGGATGCCGACCACAAACGCCAGCAGTGTTTTCATAAGCCAGGAAAGCGCCAGATGAATAAGCTCTGCAAGCTTGGAAAAATGCTCCTCCTTTCCCAGGTGGTTCAGCAGCAGAAACAGAACGTAAAAGCGAATGCCCGGCAGCACGACATATGTCATCAGCACCTGTACCGCCGCAATGAAAACCAGCGTCAGCTCATAAAATGCAATCGCCGTCAGAGAACCCGCCGCCAGCGAAGCTACCACCAGGTAGGTCGGAAGGAGCAGCTTCATAAAATGAAGCATCTGCCGCAGATGCGTCTCTGTCATGCGCCCGAGGTCGCCAAATGCCTTCATTAAGATCACAAACAGCAAAAGATAGATCATATAAAACGCGATGTCAGAAATCTGATTTTTTTCGAACACCTTCACAAAATTCGAAAAAACAGCGGCGGCGATCGCCAGCACCATAATCTGAAATACCATGCTTTTCTGATTAGAAAGCTCAGCGAACGCCGCTTCCTTTAGTAATTCCTGCAAGGTCTCCCTGCTCAGCGGAAGCTCGCCTTTTAAAAGCTTCAGAATGCTCTCGCGGAAATCAAAATCATACGTTGGGAACATCTCGTCGATGCTGTCCTGCAGCTCCCCGAAATCCAGCTCGTCCAGATAAGAGCCGATCAGCTCCTCCGTCTCTTCTGCCTGCACTGCCGTGCCGTCCGAAAGCAATAGAAATATAAAAATCACGGCAACTATCCATGCCCGCTTCATTGCAGGTACTCCGAGATAGTATTTAAAAGCGCCAGCACGATCGGCGTGCTGACGGTCAGCACCGATATTTTTCCGGTCAGCTCGATCTGCCCGGCAACCGCCGAATAACCGGCATCCCGGCAAATGCTGGCGGCAAAATCGGCAATATAGGCAATTCCGACGATTTTCAGCAGGATTTTCAGATAGGCTTCCTTCACGGTAAGATACTGCACAAGCTGTGCGATCACTCCGGCAAGCGCCTGGATCCTGGAAATTGCGCAGAAAAAAATCAGCGTGCAGGTCGCAATACTGATGAGCGCGGAAAACTGCGGCTTCCACTCCCGCACAAAGAGCGACAGAAAAACGCCCGCGATCCCGAGAACCCCGATTTTCAGCATGTCCATATCCTTGTCCTCCTATCTGCCTACAGCGCAAACAGACTTTTGATCGTATCAAACAGTTCATAGATATAGGGAAGCAGCCAGAACAGCACAAGCACCAGTCCCGCCAGCGAAGCGAGGGATGCCTGGTCCTCCCGTCCCCCGTGCTTTAAAACCTGGCTGATGACCGACACCAGAATTCCGACCGCCGCAATTTTGAAAATAATGTTTACGCTCATGAGCCACCCCTTTTATACCAGCAGCAGCGCGCAGAAGCAGCCGCCCAAAAATCCCAGGCTCCGGTACATCTTCGCCTTCTGCCGGTAATCCTCCTGCGCCTGGGCGCGCGCCGCCGCAAGCTCCTCCTGGTAGAGCCGTATCGCCTGCACCTGCATTTCCCGGTCAGAATACCCCAGCCGCCTGCCAAAGCGTGCCACTTCCTGGATGTCCCTGTGGTTCAGCCCGGATATCCGCGAGAGCCTTTGCGCCTGTTCCTCAAAAATATCCCCCATGCTGCTGCCGCTTCGCTGCTCCATCGCCGCTGCTATCCCGGCAAAAAAAGCGCTCAGATTTCCTTCCGTCCTTTTCGACAATTCCGAAAAAATTTCCGGAAGCGGCGTCGCCGCATACTGAATCTCCCCCTTCAGCACCTGCATCAGACGCTCCAGCTCCGAAAGCCATTTCACGCGCTCCGCCAATTCCCTGCTCATTCCGGCTCCAAGCGCGCTGCTTGCAATGACAATGAAAATCATTCCCGCCGCTTTCAGCATAGCGCTCCCCCGCCGTGATAAATATCCGTTCCGCGGTCGTCGAAAATCTCTTTCACCTGTCCGATTTTTCGATGGTTATGTAGCACAATATAGCGCTCGAACACCCGCTCCTGCACAAGCTTCTGTAAGAGCGGCTTTCGCTGTACGTCCTCCATGGAATCTCCGTGGACGGTTGCCAGCAGCTTGCAGCCGCAGTGTATCACAGATTCGATCGCCCGGATATCCTGGTAATCCCCGATCTCATCAACCGCGATCATGCGCGGCGACATCGCCCGGATCAGCATCATCATGCCCTCCGCCTTCGGGCAGCAATCCAGCACATCCGTGCGGATTCCAAGATCATTCTGCGGCACACCAAGGTAAGCGCCGCCGATCTCCGAGCGTTCATCCACCACCCCGACGGTAATGCCCGGAAAATAAGATGTTCCATTTGATATCTGCCGGATCAGATCGCGCAGCAGCGTCGTCTTTCCGCAGCGCGGCGGTGAAATGATCAATGTGTGGCATACCTCGTCCCGCTCAATCAGATACGGCAGAATGTTGTCCGCGCATCCCTTTCTCTGATGGGAAAGGCGGATATTTAAAAAAGAAATATGCTTCACGCTTTTGATCTTCTCTCCCTCCATGATGATTTTTCCGGCGATCCCGATGCGGTGCCCGCCCTGAATGGTGAGAAAGCCCTGGCGGATCTCGTCCTCAAAGGCATACAGCGAGTAGTGTGCGATGTACTCCACCGTCTCCAGAAGCTCCCGGCGCTCCACCAGGTAGCCCTCCTCCTCTTTGTCCGTGATCTCACCCGTCGAACGCACAAAATATTCCCGCCCGTCCCAGGTGACCAGCAGCGGCTGCTCCACCCGCATCCGGATTTCCTGCAGCTTTTCAAAATCCACGTTCAGACGCTCCAGAACACGGCGCAGATTCCGTGAAAAAATTTTTAAAAATTCCTGTATATTTCTCATAACAACACTCCTGTGATATTTCCGTTGGCATTGCTTCGTTACTGTTCTCTCCGTTCACAGCAACACTGCTTCTTCTTTACCGGTAAGCGCCCGGCCTGTGCCAGCAGCTGCCATACTTCAATATATGAGTCTGTCCAAAAAATATGCCTGTGGATTGCTTGCAATTTTGCCACAGGCGTTGTATCATAATTCTACAGCTGCTGCCTGCTGCGGGGCATTTAACTCAGGAGCCTTTGCGAATGGCACGGATGAACTGCAGCGGAATAGGGATATATGCTTTATATTTAAGAATAAAGAGAGGTATTTGCATTATGAAGAAGAAAGTTGTTATCGCACTTGGACACCGTGCCCTCGGCACCACCTTCCCGGAGCAGCAGATCGCGGTGAAAGAATCCGCAAAGGTGCTTGCTGATATGGCGCAGGCGGGCTGCCAGCTTATCATCACGCACAGCAACGCGCCGCAGGTGGGCATGATCCACACCGCAATGAATGAATTTGCTCATTTTCACAGCGACTATACCGGCGCGCCCATGTCTGTCTGCTCCGCCATGAGCCAGGGCTACATCGGCTACGACATCCAGAATGCCCTCCGTGCAGAGCTTGTAAAACGCGGCATTTTCAAGACCGTCAGCACGATCCTCACGCAGGTGCTGGTCGATCCGTATGACGAGGCATTTTATCATCCGGTAAAGGTGATCGGGCGTTATCTTACAAAGGAAGAGGCAGAAAAAGAAGAGGCCAAGGGAAATCATGTAGTTGAGGAAAGCGGAAACCGCTACCGCCGGATCGTGTCGGCGCCGAAGCCGCAGGCGATCATCGAGATCGACGCCATCAACGCACTTCTGGACGCAGGGCAGTTTGTTATCGCCTGCGGAGGCGGCGGCGTGCCGGTGATGGAACAGGGAAATGTGCTGAAAGGCGCCAGCGCGATTATTGAAAAGGATTACGCGGCCGGAAAGCTGGCAGAAATGACAAATGCAGATGTGCTGCTGATCCTCACCAATGAGGAAAAAGTAGAAATCGACCGCGACAGCGCGCAGCCGACTGTTCTGGAAACGATCATTGCGGCAGAGGCGCGGGAGCATATCGAAAAGAAACAGTTCGGCGAGACGGCAATGCTGCCGAAGATCCAGGCTGCTGTCGACTTCGTCTCCGGACATGAGGGACGCGAGGCGATCATCACGAACCTGGAGCATGCGCTTGAGGCGATCGAGGGAAAGACAGGGACGCATATCACCTGCTAGATGAGCTTCTGCGCGGTAGGCGTGCCCGCAAGCCCGCCCCGCGCTGTCTCTCTCAGATCGGGATGCATCTGGTTTCCCACGCTTCTCATCGCGCCGACTACTTCATCGAAAGGGATCAGGCTCCTGATGCCGGCAAGCGCCATATCGCAGGAGAGCACCGCATTTACCGCTCCGATCGCGTTGCGTTTTACGCAGGGACATTCCACCAGTCCGCCAACCGGATCGCAGACCAGTCCCATCACATTTTTCAGAGCCATCGCTGCCGCGTGCAGCACGGCAGCAGCGTCTGCGCCGCACAGCTCGGCAAGCGCTCCCGCCGCCATTGCCGCCGCGCTTCCGGTCTCCGCCTGGCAGCCGCCGGAGGCTCCCGCAATGCTGGCGTTCTGCGCGATGATGCGTCCGATCGCTCCCGCCGTAAACAGTCCGCGGCAGATTTCGTCCTCATCAAACCCCTTCTGACCGCCGCAGATGATCAGCACTGCCGGAAGGATCCCGCTCGCCCCGGCTGTCGGAGCCGCCACGATCTTTCCCATCGCAGCGTTCCACTCCACGACCGCCATCGCAGCGGCAGTCACCTCCGCCAGATTTTTTCCCATATTACTCTGTCCGGCAAATTTCATCAGTTTCGCCGCATCCTCGCCGGTAAAAAATCCGCGCTGCGTTTTGTCCTCCCGCAGCCCCTCCCGGATGGATTCCTGCATAACGGAAAGATTCAGCTTCATCTCATCGACGATACTCTCCCGCGTCCGCTCGCTTTTTTCCATCTCATAGCGCAGCATGATCTCACTGATCGGAAGCCCTTCCTGTCTGCTGATTTCCTCTAACCGGGAGCCGGAATGAAATTCATACCTCAAAGCGCGCACACCTCCATGATATCTGTCAGATTTTTCTTTATGCTCTTTAAAATATCCTCTTCCACCGCTTCATCCGTCTCCAGCACCATACAGGCGTTCTGCCGCCGGGAGCTTCGGAAGCAGCGCATAAAGGCAATATTGATTCCCTTCTGCGCCAGCATCCCTGTCACCTGGCTGATCACGCCCGGCATATCCCGGTGGAAGATCAGAATGGTCGGATATTCGCAGCCAAAGGATACCTCCATGCCATTAATTTCCTGTATCTCAATATTCCCTCCGCCCACGGAGGCTCCCACCATATTGATCACATGACCGTTTTCGTCCTCAACGATGATTCTGGCGGTATTCGGGTGCTTCATGCTCTGACCGGAAAATTCCAGGGAAATATCCTTTCCCTGCTCCCGCGCCAGCACAAGCGCATTTCGTATCCGGCTGTCATCCGGCTCCATTCCGAGAAGCCCGGCGACGATCGCCCGATCCGTGCCGTGTCCCCTGCCGGTATCGGAAAAGGATCCGTACAGCGTCACCCTTGCCCGCTTCACTCTGCCGCCGGACAGACGGTACGCCACGCGCCCGAGCCTTGCGGCTCCGGCAGTGTGGGAGCTGGACGGTCCGATCATCCGCGGTCCGATAATATCAAATAGTCCGTACTCCTTCATCAAAATCCCCGCTCATTTTATTTAACAGATGGTAATCGTATAGGAACGCTCAAATACTTCGCCCGGCTCTGCCGTATTTCCATATTCCCGTTCTTCCAGTGTTCCGTAAAATTCGGTGCTGTCGCTTCTGCCATACCAGGGCTCGATGCATATGAACGGCGCGTTTTTGCCCGCCGGGGACCATACGCCAAAGAGCGGCGCATCAAATTCCACACTCACATACGGCCTCTTGTCCGGTCCTGCCAGCCACATTTTTCCGGTCTGGTGATGCTCGATCACGAGCGCATCCAGGTCGAATCGATCCTTCTCAATTTTGTGCAGCCCGTTCTCCAGTGTCATAGGATACTCCTTCGGGTCGATCAGATTACAGCTCAGATCGATCAGACGATACCTGAGCTCCTCCTTATCGGTTTCAAAGCCCATATAATAATCGGTCTGCTCTCCCGCTCCGTTTAGCGGGCACATAAATGCCGGATGTGCGCCGATAGAGAAATACAGTGTCTTTTCATCTGTATTTTCCACCTTCCAGAGCACCGAAATTTTACTGCCCTCCAGACGGTAGCCAATTTTCAGGCAAAAGTCGAACGGATAATTTTCCTTCGTCTCCCTCGTCGCTGAGAATGCAAACCAGATTTCCTCCTCCGTCTGCGAAAGCAGGTCGAACTCCTGATTTCTGGCGAAGCCGTGCTGGTTCATCGTGTAGGTGTTACCCTGATACGTATATTTTTTGTCCCGCAGACCGCCCACAAACGGAAACAGCACCGGGGATGTCCAGCCCCAGTAGCGGCTGTCGCCGTTCCAGAGATATTCTGCCCCGTTTTCCTTTTTT
This sequence comes from Marvinbryantia sp., assembly GCF_047017445.1. Classification (NCBI taxonomy): domain Bacteria; kingdom Bacillati; phylum Bacillota; class Clostridia; order Lachnospirales; family Lachnospiraceae; genus Marvinbryantia; species Marvinbryantia sp. The sequence goes on from NZ_JBKXTT010000022.1 coordinate 50,776, forward strand.
ATAATCGAAATCAGCTCCGCGCTTTTGCTGCGGATCGTCACCTTTAACTGCTCATTTTCCAATACGTATGTCTGCATCGTTTTTTCTCCCTTCCTATTTCTCCAGATGATTTAAAATGTGGTTGCGGATCATTTCCATCGCGACCTGATTGTACCCGCCCTCCGGCACGATGATGTTTGCGTTTTTCTTGCTCGGCTCCACAAACTGCTCATGCATCGGCTTGACCGTGTGCAGATACTGGCTGATGACGGAATCAAGGCTGCGGGCCCGCTCCATTACGTCCCGCTGGATCCTGCGGATGATACGCAGGTCGGCATCGGTGTCCACAAAAATACGGATATCCATCAGCTCGCAGAGTGCCTTATTTTCAAAAATCAGAATTCCCTCGACAATAATTACCTGTCCGGGATTGATGATCACAGTATCCTTGCTGCGGTTGTGCACCGTATAGTCGTAGACCGGGCACTCCACCGATCTGCCCTGCCGCAGCAGCTTTAAGTGCTCGATCATCAGCTCCGTATCGAATGCGTTCGGATGATCATAGTTCAGCCTGCAGCGCTCCTCATACGTCATCTCGTCGTGCGCTTTGTAGTAGTCATCATGCTTGATGACTGTCACGCTCTCCTTCAGCTGCGCCGCGATCTGGTTTGTCAGCGTCGTTTTCCCGCTCCCGGAACCACCCGCGATCCCAATTACCAAAACATCTCCCATCGTCTTTTCTCTCCTTTATGCTTCGTATATGATCTACTATCTTTTCAGTCTCCCGATCGAGCACTGATGCTCCCATGCAGATGGATATCTGCGCTCCTTTTTCTGCTCTAATCGTACCATAAACTGCCCTGTTTATCAAGCGTCCACTCCGCTCCCTTTGGGATTTTACACAGCCGTCTACACTTTTTTGTAAAAATACTGTAAAAATGTCTGTTTCCTGTCGACATTTTCATAGCAACGGTGTAGGATATAAGAACAGGCTATATTTTTATTATGACAAGGAGATTTTTATGAGACGCAACAGACGAAAACGTATAAACCGGCAGCGACAGGAAAAAAAGCGTGCTTTCCGAAAAAAAGCGCTTATTTTCACTGCGGTGGTCGCCGCGGTTACTGCCGTTGATTTATTATATGTAAAACTGATGGATGGTCGTTTCTATCACCACACGACCCTGAACGGCTACTCCGTATCCGGCATGACCGCTGCGGAAGCCGTGGAATATCTGAAGAAGCCCTACAACGAACTTACCCTCCGCATTGATGAGCAGGGGGAGACGGTTCTGAATATCCCGTTCGACGAGATCGGCTATGCAGTGGACGAGCAGGCGCTTCTCAGTGCAGTCGAAGAGCTGATCGACCGGCAGAGCACATTTGTGTACCCCGGACTTCTTTTCGGCGACCGTTACGGAGCCCGCGTCCCCTTTACGGTGGATGAGACTGCATTTTCCTCTGCGGTCTGCGCCGACAGCCTCACAAAGCCGCGCGTTGCCACGACGGACGCCACGCTTGTGGAGCAGGACGGCAGCTTTGTGATTCAGCCGGAGGTCTACGGAACGGATTTCGCGGACAGCGACCTGCAGGCTCTTGTAAAAGAAGCAATCAACAAACAGCTCTCCGACGGCTCTGCAGACACTACCGTTACCGTGGAAATCCCGGAGAGTATTTACTACGTGCCCGCAATCACCCAGGACGATCCGGATCTTGCAGACACCATCGCGCTTTACCAGCGATACTGCAATGCCGAGATCACCTATACGTTCGGCGAGGTGACGGAGGTGCTCGACTGGAATACGATCCGCGACTGGATTCTGCCGGATCAGCCGGACGATCCGATCGACACGGAAGCGGTGTACAATTATGTGTACGCGCTGGCGGAGGAATACGACACCTACAGCCTGCCGCGCACCTTTGAGAGCACCAACCGCGGCACCATGACCATCGAGTACAACAGCTACGGCTATGAAATAGATATCGACCAGGAAGCAGCGCAGCTGATAGCTGATATTGAAGCCAACACCGTCACCACGCGCGAACCAATTTACTATCACGAGGGCTACAACCGTAACGGCAAGGACGATCTGAACGGCACCTATGTAGAAGTGGATCTCACCAATCAGTATCTTTGGTTCTACAAGTATGGCAGTCTGGTGGTCGAAAGCCCGATCGTCTCCGGTCTGCCCACAGAGGAGCGCGCCACACACGAGGGAGTATTTACCATTCCCTACAAGCAAAGCCCGGCAAATCTTGTCGGACAAGGCGGAGGCCCAGGCGAAACCTGGGACGTTGAGGTGCAGTACTGGATGCCGTTCGATGACGGTCAGGGACTGCACGACGCCACCTGGCAGTACAGCTTCGGCGGAACCGTATACCAGACAAACGGCTCCCACGGCTGCATCAATCTTCCGCTCGATGTAGCGGCTGCGATTTATAACGAAATGGAAGAAAATGTTTGTATTCTGATTTATAGCTAGAAATGTCTGAGCCGCCCGGATTAACCGGACGGCTCAATTTTATCTACGGAAGTGCGCTCAGATCCACCTCAAACAGCTGTTTGTAACGTTTTTCTCACTTTTTCAGGCGAGATTGTAACATTTTTCTGTCCCAGAAATAGTACTCCTTATCATACCCGTTTACTTCCCGGAGTATCAAAGCTTTTGCGTTACAGCAGTGCGCCCGGCAGGCAGGACGATTAAAATTTCCCCGCCCGGCAGTGAATGCTTTCAACTCACTGCAAAGCGGGGAGCTTTTTTCAAGAGCAGTATTTTCACTGCATTAAGACATTTACCTTTAAATAACTGCCCGGATTTTTTTCTATATCTATTACCGTTTCCGGCACCTCTTCTATAGATATTACCTTCGTAAGAATTGCCTTCGCATTGATTTTATTGTTATAAATCAAATCAATCGCTTCTTCAAATTCTCCGGCGCTTGTCCTCGCTCCACGGATATCCAGTTCTTTTTTCGTAAACATTGCAGTGTCCAGTTCCGTTGCTGCTTTGGGCCAGCCGGTAAGAATCACTCTTCCGGCGTTGGATACCATATCGATTGCACTGCGAACAGCAGACTGTGCTCCGGATGCTTCCATCACCACTTCCGGTCCTCTGCCATTCGTATACTCCTTCACTTTTTCCAGAAGGTTTTCCTTTGCCGGATTTACCGTATAATTTACTCCCAGCTCTCTTGCTTTTTCCAGTCTTTCATCCACCGGATCAATCATAATCGGCTGCGCGCCATAATGGAGCGCTATCATTGCCGCGAGAAGACCGATCGGTCCTGCCCCGCTTATTGCAATGTGTTCGCCTGCCTTTAATTTTGCACGATGAATTCCGTGAAGCGAGATCGTAACCGGTTCTGCAAGCGGAATTAATTCCCACGGCATATCCGACGGTACCGGAACCAGCATATCGGCGGGATGAGTAAAATATTCTGCAAATCCTCCATCTACATGTACTCCAAGCACCTTTAAATCTGTGCAGCAGTTTGTTCTCCCAATGCTGCACGGATAGCATTTTCCACAGTACAGATAAGGATCAAGAATTACCTTATCACCTGCCTTCAGCCCCTTTTCATTTTGCGGGATAGAAACAATTTCTCCCGCAATCTCGTGTCCGATAATTCTTGGATAGCTTACCAGTCCGTTCGTTCCCCGAAAAGCCCCAATATCTGAACCGCAGATGCCGGCAGATCTTACCTTTATCAACGCCTCTCCCTCTTTCGGTACCGGCATTTCCCCTTCTTCCAGGATAATCTCCCACGGCTTTACCAGCTTAATCTGTTTCATTTTTCTTCCTCCACAGGTATTATTCTAAACGTCTTGATTTCAAATGGTCTGAACATACAGGAAAAATTATTCCTCTTTCCTTTTTCCCCCTCAAGTTCTTCCTCCAGCATGTTGCACTCTGTTACACACCACCCCGGTATGACTCTCATATCTGCGTGCTGCCTGCATCCAAAGCCTTCATAGCATCTCGCGATCAGCCCGTCACCGTCCTCCGCCGGTTTCAATGTTTCCATAAATACTCCGGGGCAATCACAAACCATCGGCGCTTGGTAAGCAGGCTTCTTTGCTTTCTTTGCTTCTTTTCCGCTTCCCCATGCGCTGATAAGCGGCCGGTTCAGATCGTACGCCTCCTTCTGAATTTCCGCCCTGCGGTAATCCCCTTTATGCGGCATAAATGAATACGTAAATTCGTGAATTCCCTTATCAATATCATTCGGGAAAGACGGTGAGCGCAGAAGCGTTAAACGAATCACACCATCATGAATATCGTATCCGTATTTACAGTCATTCAGCAGCGCTGCGCCGTAGTCCGGCTCCGATAAGTCTGCAAACCGCTGTGCACATGTCTCAAATTTTTCTGCATCCCAGGAAGTGTTCGTATGCGTTGGTCTCTGCACCGTACCGAACTGAATCTCATAAGTAGCCTGGTCTGCCAAAACATCTGCCGGAAATGCTGCTTTCAGCAAAATGTGGCTTTCTCTCCATTCTATAATTGTGTGAAAGTCAATTCTTTTACTGTCACTATAAAAATAGATATCCTGACAAATTTCAGAGGATAAATACTTTCTCTTCTGGCGGACGCATGCTCTGACCGGCCCCATCTCAACCAGCTCCGAGGAAGTAAGATCGCTGCAGCAGTACATCTTTTCCCGGTAATACGGACTCAGCTCCCACGCGTCATACTGATACGGTCTGTCTTCATATGTTTCCAGCACATTAGCAGGCGCAGATAAAACCTCCCGCTGTTCTTCCTTATCGAATATAGATTCCAGGGTTCCGTCATTTGCAAATTTTACACGGATATACGCATTTTCGATAGTCTCTCCGTCCCATTTCCATGGATTTTCCGTCTCATTCTGCACTTCCTGCACATCAAATAGACTGATACTTCCCGCCGGTACATTCCTGATACTGGTCACATAAGAGTTTTGCCCTGCGTTCTGCGCATAGAACGACGTTCCATCCTCCCCGTTTAATCTAAGAACCGGCGCTTCCGACTGACAGGAAAATTCCAGTTTTCCGTTTCTGGAAAAGCCAAGTGTATTGATCACTGCCAGTTTTCCTTCCGGAACCTCCTGCATCAGCCCTTCCAGTGCATCCTCCGCATTTTTCCGGAATACCTGGAATATCTCCCTGTAAATACCTTTCACATCGTCGTATACTGCCGTGATAGAGGAACCCGGTAAAATATCGTGAAATTGATTGGTCAAAAATGCACGAATCGCTTTTCTCCATTCCTGTTTATCCCAACAATATCCTTTCTGACTGTATTCCGCTGCCGACATCAAAAATTCTGCACACTGCAGAAGATTTTCTGCTTTTCGGTTCAGCCGCTTTATAATTCCGGCCGTCGTATATGTGCCTCTGTGGAATTCCAGATAAAGTTCCCCGTTCCATACCGGCAGCTTTTTCTCGTTTATCACCTGATCCTCCAGCTCCTTAAAAAACTGCAGAACAGTAGAAAACTTTACTTTCGGACAACCGGGAATACCGCGCTCCATGCGCCTTCCTTTTTCAATCATTTCCCTGGTTGTACCGCCGCCGCCGTCTCCGTATCCATATGGCAGTAAAAATTCCGTATTCAGCGCTTTCTGACTGTAGCGCTTCCATCCGCCCATTACGTAATCCGGTTCCAACACTCCATTATAGGTCGTAATATGCGGACTTCTTGCAAAGCCAAATGGATTATAATTCACAGCATCGAACTGCTTTGCCGGGGCAAAATGTGTCAGAATCTCCGTACCGTCGATTCCCTTCCACAAAAATGTGTCAAACGGAATTTTATCCACCTCATTCCAGCTGATTTTCGTGGTCATGAAATAATCTATCCCGCATTTTTTACAGATCTGCGGAAGCGCCGCCGAATATCCAAAAACATCCGGCAGCCACAAAACCTTATTATCTGATCCAAATTCTTCCCGGAAATACCTTTTTCCTTCTAAGAACTGGCGAATCAGACTCTCTCCGGAGGTCAGATTGCAGTCTGCTTCCACCCACATACCACCCTCCGGCTCCCATCGTCCTGCTTTCACATACGCTCTCACCTTTTCAAATTGCTCCGGCTGCGCTTCTTTCAGATATTCGTAAAGCTGCGGCTGTGATGACATAAACACGTATTCCGGATATTCTTCCAGAAGCTTTAAAGCCGTATCAAAACTTCTCTGTGTTTTCATCCGTGTATGTGAAAACTGCCACATCCATGCTACATCGATATGCGTGTGTCCAATGCTTGCTGCGATGGCATTCAGCGATTCTCCATCCGCATACAGCATTTCCTGCAGAATTTTCTCCGCACACTCTGCGGACGCAAAAAACTGCATACTTCCCGGCTGACGCATATCAATCGCATTCACTGCCGCTGTCAGCGCATCCACGATTTTCAGCCCCGCATCGCTCTCACGTCCCACATATTTTGCTGCTTCATATGGGGTTTTCAAATCATAATAAAGCTTATTTATCAATGGTTCTACGGAATAAAAACGGATTGAAAACATTCCCTTTCTGTTTTCCTTATCACTCCAGCTTCTGTCTCTGATCGACATGCCGGACCATGCATCAAAATCAAGGCACAGAGTTTCTCCTGCTCTGGCACATTCCCGCAGCATGCACTCTTCGTGATAAATATCCATGCCCTGCATTGGCTCTCCATTACACCAGAGCAGGAACTGAGGATTCTGGGCGTACCAGTCGCGCTTATCCTGCGATATTTCAACCCACAGTGAACGTCCCTCATAAATTTCCGGAACAGTGAATTCACAGCGGAACCACCCGTACTCATCAAATCCTCCCCAACTGTCAAACGGATAAAAATCGACGAGTTCTTTCTCCCGTTCCGGCTCCATCTTCCCTGCACGGTATTTTATTTTTTCCGGAATGATAACATGCGAAATCGTACAAGCTTTCAGATCGGATATTGCCTGACTGATTCGCTCCAGTTCAAAAGCATCTATCTGATTCATTCTATATCTCCTTTATCCCTTCGCCGCTCCTGACAGACTAAAGCCCTTAGACATATAGTTCTGTGAGAGAACGTACAATAAAATAGAAGGCAGTGTATAAATAATGGAATATGCTGCCAGCGGACCATAGTCAATCAGTCCATACTGTCCGAAGAACTGATACAGTTTCACAGATGCCGGCAATTTATCAATGGAACTGAGCAAAATAAACGGAACGAAAAAGTTGCCCCAGCTCTTAGAAAATGTGTAGATAAATACCGTGCAGATTCCCGGAAACATCAATGGGAGAACAACTTTTGTAATAGATTTCATTGTTGTTGCTCCATCAACCCACGCAGCCTCCTCCAATTCTGCCGGAACTGCATCCATAAAGTTCTTCATCAGCCAGATCCCATATGGAAGCGAGGAAGCTGCCAGATACAAAATGACGCCCCAGAGACTGTCCAGCATGCCAAGGTTCAGATACATTTTGTACACCGGTACGATAACGGCAATCATTGGAAGCGCTGTCATAAACAGAATCACATTCATAAACACCTTTTTATAGCTCAGACGGTATCTTGAAAGCGGATATGCCGCTAATGCCGCCAGAACCACTACCAGAAAGGATTCTGCAAAAGAAATAATAAAGCCAATACCGTATGCTCTTAAATTATCCGTATTGGTAATAACACTTATATAATTTCCCAGTGTTACAGATGCCGGAATTTTCAATGCATCACTCGCATTTGGGTCAAATGAGGCAATTACGAGCCAGACCAGCGGAAGCAGGAAGGTAAGCGCCATAAAAGATAAAACAATATAATGTAATCGGTTCACTCTTGTTTTGTCCATAATATCCCTCCTAATCTTCCGTACGCAGCAGCTTTGTATAAATAATACTGCAGATAACGCCAACAAACAGAATCAGCATACCAATCGCGGTACCGAATCCAAGCTGCATACCTTTTAAGCCCTGATTATACATATAAATCGGCAGCGTCGTTGTTTTATTTGCCGGACCGCCTCCGGTCATCGCATAAATCAGACCGTATACTCCCAGGGTAGAAAGTGTATTCAACATGATATTCGTAGCAATCGTATCCTTGATACATGGTATTGTGATGAATCCAAGTACCTGAAGCCGGTTCGCACCATCCACTCTTGCAGCTTCTTCAATATCACCAGAAACATTATCCAGCGCAGACTGGAAATTCAGCATAGAAAATGCCATGCCATGCCAGACATTGGCAATAATAACGGAGAGCATCGGATGCTCATATAACCACGAAATATTTCGGATTCCAACTACTCCGAGAACCGCATTCAACGTCCCGTTCTCTTTAAAAAACGCCATAAAGCACAATGACACAACGATTTCCGGCATAACCCATCCGACAAGGAAACATGGTCCGACAACACTCCGGAAAGCTCTTGATTTCTGTTTCATAAAATAAGCGATCAGAAATCCCAGTATCGTCTGTCCCGCCAGACTTCCCACCAGAAAAATCAGCGTATTTTTAATACTGGTAATTGTACTGGGGTCTGTAAACATTCTTTTATAGTTTGCCAATCCAACAAATTGCAGGTTCTGGGCGTTTGACCCGCTCAGTGCAAGATTCGTAAATGAATAATAGATTGTCAGTATGATCGGAACCACAAAGAAGCATAACAGCACAATGACGGCCGGAAGCAATAAAACGGATTTCTTCAATTCATCGACAATCCCTGATTTTTGTTTCACAAGCATAGTCCTTATCCTTTCATAAAAAATGTGGAGGGCAGTCCGAAAACTGCCGCTCCACGCATAGACGAACTTATTTTTCTACTACGTTTTCTTCTCCAACTGTACGTGTTACATCAGAAGCGTACTGAGCCATTGCATCTTCCGGTGTTCCGCCGGATACAACCGACTCAACCATAGATTGAATATAAGTTGTTACAACAGAATACTGTTCATTCTGTGGTCTGAAGAAAGCACCTTCCAGAAGCGCTGTACCTTCTGCCTTAAACGGCTGTGCATTGTATTCTTCATCTTCCGCTGCATCTGCTCTTGTAACGATGTTCCCCTGAGCGATCACAGATTGTGTATATACAGGCGGCTCCATCATTTCTTTAATGAAGGAAAACGCTGCATCTTTTTCATCAGAAGCTTCCGGTACAGAAAGTGTCCATCCACCGGACATTGTTACTGTCCCGCCTCCGTTCTGCTTCGGCATTGCTGCAAATCCCATAATGCTCTGATAATCTGCCCACGGAGCAGCGCCATTCTCTGTCCAGTTCGAGCTGATCCATGCACCGTCCATCAGGATTGCAAGTTTCTGCTGCGGAAGATATTCTCTTCTTGCTGTATTGGTAGCCTGTCCGTTCAGTACCAGTGAAAGTGATGGTCCATAGCCGTTTGTATAAATATCGCTGATGAACTGAAGGACATCCTGAATCGCCTGGCTCTTTACAATCCATTTTCCGTCATCATCAACCAGCTTTTCTCCTGTTCCGTAAAGCAGCATCTCATAAGTCTGCATGGAAGTTGCCTCTCCTGTTGCAACACCGGAATTGCACCAGAAAGGAATCACATCCGGAACATTTTCCTTAATTGCAGCGCATGCATCCAGAATATCCTGCCAGTTCTCCGGCTGCCACTCTTCCGGGAGCCCCGCCTGCTTAAAGATTTCCTTATTGTACCAAATACCTCTTGTATCTGTGCAGAACGGTACGCCATATACAGCGCCATCTGCTGCAATAGAACCTGCTTTCATTGAATCATAATAAGTGCCGTCGTTCCACGCTTCATAATCTGCAAGATAAGAATCCAGATTTGCGAGATATCCTGCACTTACATCATTTGGAAGCTGGAAAGTATCTTCAAATACAACATCCGGGCAGGTATTTGCGTCTGCAAGCTGCAAAGCTACCTTTGTGTAATAATCCGACTCGGAACCTGTAATCGGAGCAATCTCCAGTTCATACTGATCTTTCAGCTCCCAGTTCTCGTATGTACTGTTAATCCATACATACCACGGATGATTCTCCCCCTGTCCGTCATCCTTAAAAGTCACTGTCAGTTTCTGTTTTTCGCCTTCTGCTGAAACAGTAACAGAAACGGCCGCAAATATGCCGGAAACCATTGCTGTTGTCAGAAGGGCACTCATTAATTTACGTTTCATAATCTCTCTTCTCCTTTGTTTTTATGGTGACATCATTGTAGCAAAACTGTATCCTGTCTGTATATTCTACTATTTTAAAAAAAGGATACTATTTTAAACTCAACGCATAATTGCAACACGCACATCATCCTGAAGACCGGAAAGAAGACTGTCTGCATTCACGTTTCGCTTAACCAGAATATTATACTGGTAAGCTGCCAGAATGCTGCTGACTTCAAACCAATTAGAATTACTTCCCGGAACACTTCCTTTTTCTCTGAATATATCATCCAGAATCTGTACATCATCTGAAAGTGAAATTTCTGCTTCCGACAAATATAATGGCAGAGTACCGGTTTTTTCTATAATTTCTCTGCGGTTATTCTCTTCAAATAAGAACTGCAGAAAATCGGAAGCCTGTGTGCCGGCAGTTTTTAAAATACCAATTGCATTCCCGGTTACAGCATGTCCGGTTTTTACACCTTCCGGTATAGGATAAATGCGAAATTCTGTACTCTCCATTTTTGTTTCCAGACAACCCCGGATACTAAGCGGAGCCAACAGCATCAGCATTTTTCTTTCAGCAAACTCATATGCGGCATCCGTTGGTGTGCAATTAACCACATTTTTATTTATACACCCGCGTTTCTTTAATATATCCAGTAATTCCAGCGTATTCTTTCCGCCTTCCGAATCCAGCGCATAATAATTTCCGTCAAAAGTATATAGTATGGCATCGAATAAATCGGCTGCATCCCCTGTCCTTTTCACGCCAAACCCCAGACCGGATATTCCTGTCTCGCCTGTTTTTTCGCAGATATCCAGCAATTCTTCCCAGGTCTGCGGATATGCGCTTTGTTTTCTTTCAAAATAGACTGTATTACAGAACAATACATATGGATCCAGTGTAAATGGAATTCCATAATATTTGCCCTCATCACTGAACTCTTTCCATAATTCCGGATACAGCAGGGTTTCCCGAAACTCCCGGTCAGCAAGCGCTTCCGGAACCTCCTGCAGCACTTCCATATCCATCAGTCCGGTCACTTCTCTATTACTGCATATCACAAGGTCAAGCTGTTTTCCTACATCCACGCTGAGACAAACTTCTTTTTTCAGATTTTCACGGTCAATCCATTGAAACTGCACATCTACTCCATCACATTGCCGCTCATATTGCTCTGCAATACTATTTAACAGCTCCTGTTCGCTCTTCAGCTCATAAGATGCAAGTATCCGGATAACGCTTGTACTATTTTCTGTTCGTTCGTACCGATTGCCGTTCCCGCTCTGAAAGGTCAGATATACAAGAATAAGAGCCGCAAGCAGCCCCGATATCAGCAGAAAAAAGATTCCCTTTATTTTCACGGTTTGTATTCCCTCCTGTATTCCGACGGTGTCACTCCACATAATTTTTTAAATATCTTTACAAAATATTTTTGATCGTGAAATCCAACCGCTTCTGCCACTTCGTATACCTTACAGTTTTCCGTAAGCAACATGCGCTTCGCAATACTGATCCGGAAGTTCTGAAGAAAGTGGCTGAAATTAATTCCCGTCTCATTATAAAAAATTTTGCTGAGATATTCCGGCGTCACGCGGCAGATTCTTGCCAGATCAGAAAGCGCGATTTCTTCGCTATAGTGCTCCCTTATATACGAAATCGCATTCATAACAATCCCATTTTCAACTTCAAGCTCCTGTTTTTGTTCCCGCACAATAGTGTGGAAAAACTTTTCCAGCTGATAACGCATTTCTCCTCTTGTCTCGCTGGAAATCACCGCTTCCACAAAATATTTAATATTCTCTTCCTGTGCAAAATACTCTTTCATCTCTTTTGCTACATGCAGGACATTGGCAATCAGACGGATCGCATACTCCTTCATTACATCCGGTTCCGCCTCACTGTTAATAATTTCTTCGATAAAGCTTTTTCCAAATACATCTATTTTTTCCCGGTGACCGCTCCTCATTTCCCGGATAATTACGTTTTCCAGACTCTGCGGATATGCCAGTTCGCTGTATTTAACAGACTCCACGCTTTCCCGGTCGACAATTGTGTGCTCCGGCAGAGAAAAAGCAAAAGACCGCATTTCATTCATGCATGCTACAGCGTCTACCAGGCTTCTGATTCCATAAATGCGCTGATATACACATGTACAACCCCCGATTTCTTCCAGCTCCGGAAGTATCCGCATAGCAAATCTGTTTTTCAGACTTCTATTTTTTTCAGTACCAACAATTAGCGCCATAATCTGTTTTTCACCCGGGATCTGGAAAACATGCGCATTTTCAATACATAAGCTTCTCATCAATTCTTCCAGACACCGTCCATACTCTTTGATATGCTCTGCAAAAATCTTACGGGGCGATATCAAAAACAGCGTAATTTCTGTTTTTTCATTTACATGAAGGCGTTCACTCAACAACTGCTCATCTGTCGCCTTCTCTCCTTTATTCGCGAGATAATTCGCCAGCAGCTGCTCTACCGACACATGTGAACTGCGAATATTAGAAATACGGGCCTCAACCGCATCCAGATTTTTTAAAAATTCTTCCGCATCCAGCGGCTTCAATAAATAATCCAACACCTGAAATTTCAGCGCTCTTCTTGCATATTCAAAATCTGAATAACCTGCGGAAAAGATAATATTAAATGCGAAAGGAAGCGAAAGCCTCCCGACGCATTATTT
>NZ_JBKXTT010000023.1:0-18314 GCF_047017445.1 Marvinbryantia sp.
AACCTGCTGACAAGTGATAAAATCATATCAGTGACAGCTCATGAAATCACTAACACATAATAAACAGCTGGGACAGCAGAATGAGAGGAAGTATATAGGAATTATTTTGGTTGTGAATGATATGAAGTATTTTGCACCGCTGTCATCGTATAAGCCTAAGCATGATAAAATGAAGAATGGTCTGGACTTTATCAAGATTGGAAATTATGCGGTTGTTAATATCAACAATATGTTTCCGGTTCCGGATGGAGAGTATACATATGTGAATATAGCAAAAGTAAAGGATCAGCAGTATAAAAAGCTGCTGATGACGGAGTATCGTATTATCAAAAAGCTGCAGGATAAGATAAGGAAGAATGCTTTGGAATTATACAAGCACAAAAAGGAAAAGGGTATGACAACAACTCTGGCAAAGCGATGTAATGATTTCCTACTTTTAGAGGAGAAATGTAGTCAGTATTGCAAATAGTCGCCTGGTACAAAAACGGTGCCAGGAAATTCAAAGAAAAAATTACCTCATACAAAAATTGTAAAATTACCCCGGAAGGCTTAGGCTCTCCGGGGTTTTGCACATAAAGAAAAATTGCAGGAAGCCAGGCTCTCCATGGTTTCCATATGAAGAAAAACTACAGGATAGCGCAGAGCGGCGAGGTTGCTCTGCGCCGGAATCGGTGATATAATGAAAAAACATAGATAATTTAGAGGATATGACTGTAAATTTTCGCCTAAAAAAGGAAGAATTTGCGGTACACCTGAAAAAGGAGGGAAGGAAAATGCCAATGGTTATCTGCAGTGCATTTGCTCCATGCAAAGTCTTTTAGGGCAGGATTGCATGGAGTAGGAAATCTGCTCGGAGACTTTGCAAATTTCAAAACAATCATTATTTGAAGTTGAAAAGGAGCAAAGTCTTATGAAAAACTATAAAAAAACATTACAGGAAATGAAATCTTTTTTACTGCTCTGGAGCACGCAGGCGTTCTCCGGGCTTGGAAGCGCCATGACAAGCTATGCGCTGGTGATCTGGTCGTACACACAGGAGGGTTCGGCGCTGATGACGGCGCTTTTAATGGTAAGCTCTTACGCGCCGTATGTGCTGCTCAGCATTTTTGCGGGTGCGCTCAGTGATAAGTGGAATAAGAAAATTACCATGCTGGCGAGTGATACGGTTGCGGCGCTGATGACGGTAATCATGCTGATTCTGCTGCAAAACGATGCGCTGAAGATCTGGCATCTGTATCTGCTCAATGCGGTGAACGGCGTGATGAACACGGTGCAGCAGCCTGCCGCGGAGGTTGCGACGACGCGGCTGCTCCCGAAGAAGTATTATCAGAAGGTAGGCGGTCTGCGCTATTTTTCCAGCTCGCTAAATTCCATCCTGACGCCGATCATTGCGACGGCGGTTCTTGGAATTGCGGGGATGGGTGCGATCGTGGCGTTTGATCTGCTTTCCTTTGGCGTAGCGTTTCTGACGCTGGCGTTTGCGATTAAAATTCCGGAAAGTCAGGAGCCGGAAGAGAAGGGCGAGAAGCTGCTGGCTTCCGCGAAGAAAGGGATCGCGTATCTGAAGCAGGAAAAAGGAATCTTTCATCTGATCTTATTTTTGGCGGCGATTAATCTGGTGGCATCCATCTACGATGCGGCGTTTCCGGCAATGATGCTTTCCAGAAACGGCGGAAGCGAAAAAGTGCTTGGAATCACAAATGCGGTGATCGGTATTACGATGTTTGCCGGAAGCATTCTCGCCTCCTTTGTGAAAGCGCCCAAAAGCAGGGTGCGTGTGATCTGCAACTGCCTGCTTTTGTCCATGGGCACGGAAAATTTTCTGCTGGCATTCGGGCGGACGCCGCTGGTATGGTGTATCGGTGGCTTCCTTGGCTGGATTTCCATACCGCTCATGAGCACCAACCTGGATGCGATCATGCGTCTGCGTGTGCCGGAGCATATGCAGGGGCGCGTGTATTCCGTGCGCAATTCCCTGCAGTTCTTCACCATCCCGGTCGGCTATTTCCTCGGCGGCGTGCTGGTGGATGCGGTATTTGAGCCGCTGATGGCAGCGCAGAGAGACGGGAGTATCCTGGTAAAAATGTTCGGGAGCGGAAAAGGCTCCGGGGCTGCGTTTTTATTTTTGATCATTGCATTTGCCGGTATCGGGGTGTGCCTGTACTTCCGGCGTGACAAATATATCTGGGACTTAGAGAGATAAAAGGCGCTGTTTTTGCAGCATACATTATCTGTGCTGCTTGGACAGCCACTGCCACAGGCTTACGCCATTCTTTTCACATTGATTGTTGAAGAAATACAGCCAGGACCAGTGTCCCATGTACTGATAGGGGGAGCCGTCCTCCATGACGTAAAGTCCTGTGGTGTCGTGAACATCCTCAAAAATCGAGGTGTGGACATCTGCGCCGATCTCCTGCAGACGTGCAATGGTGGGAGCTTCATAGATATCCGGTATAACGGTGTCGTCATTTTTTGCATAGACGAACCAGATAGGAAGCTTCTTAATGCTTTCAAGCTGCTCGTCAGTGATACCGGCGTCCATGTAAGCTTCGCAGATCGGGTAAGCTGCCGCGAAAAAATCCGGGTAGTTTAACACAAGATCCATCGTCATGAAGCCGCCGTTGGAACAACCGCCCACATAGATGCGGTTGGTGTCAATGTTTGGATTTGCTTCGATGTAGCTGTCGATCAGCTCTTTTAGGGTTGGCAGGAAGATAGAGTCTGTGCCGGGGTTGTCTGTCCAGGAGCCCTCCTCATTGTAGGCAAGCCAGAAGTACGGCGTTTGCGGAGTCAGAACGTAGGCGCCGCCCATGATTGTCTGAAATTCCTCGCCGTAAAGAGCGGTTACTTTGTTGCCGAGCAGTGGGATGGACGGGTCGGTGCCGCCCTCGCCTGCGCCGTGAAGCCAGATGACAAGCGGATGCTTTTCGCTGTCGTCAGCCGGCGCATAGGAGCCGTAGGTGAGTGTTTTTCCGTCGGCCCCGGTGAAACTGCCGGAGAGGTCGACGCCCGCGAGCTGCGGGAGCAGCGCGGACGTCATGTCCGCAGCAGCGTCCACAGACAGAGCGGTAACGACAGCGCCGTCTTCTGTTTTCAGTGCGCTACCGTCTGTAAGCGTTACAGTAAGCTCATAGGGATTGCAGACAACATTCATACCGGTAAAAACATCGTAGCAGTAGGGAGAGCCGCTGTCCGGACCGAAGGACAGCTCCAGAGCGATGTTTGCGGACGCGCCGGAAACCGGATTGCCGTCGGCATCGCAGGCGTATGCTGCCGTGACCGTGCGCGGAGCTTCTGCGGTAATATGCTGCGTGGGATCGAGCGAGGCATCGCCAAGCGCCGCCCAGTTGAAGGCTTCCTTTCGTTCTGTCACCTGGAAGCTCTCTGCACTGACAGAATCCGGCGCAACCGCTGTATCCAGCGTGAGAATTGTTTTTGTGACAGCGGGCCCCCAGTCATGTCCTTCGATCACAATGATCTGCGTGCCGGTGAGTGCCGCACTCTCTTCTGCGGACGAAGAGCTTTCTGCGGCGGAGGCGGTCACAGTGCAGACAGTTGCTCCGATCGCTGCCGTAAGCGTAAGTAACGTGAATAATGTGTTTCTTTTCATAACTCATTTCTCCTTTCACATTTCAATATACAAAAAGTGTAACATACAAAGTTCTCAAAAATTGAAACAGGCGGGAAGTCATTTTAGGGCTTCGTTACATTGCCGATATATTAGGAGTATTGTGCAACAGTCGCCATTTCCTTGTTTAAAAAATCATAAAACTTAGAAATATGCAATCCGTCCACTAATGCGTGATGGCATAACACGGAAACAGGAAGAAGCACTTTTTCATTTTCTGTAAAGTATTTTCCCCATGTAATCCTCGGATTGCTGTCTGCCGGAACAGGCGTAGGATTAATAAGCGCAGTATAAGATACCCATGGGATTGTGGATATAAAAATTTTACCTAATATATCGTCTGCCTCTTCGTTGATGGAGTTCCTTTGTTTGGCTTTTTCCTGTTCGTTTACCGCATAACGAATATAATCCTCAAAGGAGCGGTTACTGTCCAGGTCACAGTAACAATATGTACCGTCATTTAATGCTACTGTATGAGAGGTTAAGCAATAGTCATATTCTACAATCTGATTATTAAGAATCCTTTGTCTAAATTCCGGTACTCGATTGGCGGCTTTGGAAACACAATAGCAAATTGACAAAAAGAACGGAAGTTTTTTCGCCTTAATCGTTTTCAGCAGATCTGTAATATCCACATTTACGGTAAGTCCGACATATGGGAAGGCCAGACTATTGAAGTATTCAAAATGATTTTTTCTTTTGTAAGTTTCCATATTTAAATATTTGTAATCCATTTTCTTATCTCTCTCTTTTTCCGGCTGGTCATTTATTTATTATTCTTTTATTCTACCATAATTCCGGGAGCATGGAAACAGAGAGTTTTGTGACTGTTCACGTCAGCCTCAAACACCTGCTGCGGCGCGAAGCTAGTCCTGTGGGTTTGAGGCGTGAGAACAGTAACAGAGTTTTCGGCAAAAACGCCAACTCTACCGCTGGTAGATTGCATTCTTCGCAGCAAAAGTCTATAATGAGCGCAAAGCACACAGAAGAATTATGCGGCGGCAGATGTGATGGCAGATGTGATGGCAGATGTGGCGACAAATGTGGCGGCAGATGTGGAGACAGGATGAGATGCCCACGAAGTCCACAACAGATTTTTGTGACAATCAGGAGGATAAGACATGAGTGAAATCGGAAAAGAGCAGTTTGGGCGGTTTGTAGCTGAACAGAGAAAGAAGAGGAATTTAACACAAAAAGAACTGGCACAAAAGCTTTATGTGTCGGACAAGGCGGTGAGTAAGTGGGAGCGCGGGAGCAGTATGCCGGACATCTCTCTGCTGAAGCCATTGGCGGAGACGCTGGACGTCACGGTGACGGAGCTGCTGGAGGGACGGAAAATAGAAGAGGAAGAAGCAAAGGCAGTGGAAAATGACAAGTTAGAGAGGTTACTAAAGAAAGCAGTGACTTTGACAAAGGATACCCCGGAGATGCGCAGGGAAAAGAAGAAAAAAAATGCGATGTTTTTTGGAATATGTGTGGCGATAGCGGTTCTGGAAGTTTTGCTGTTTCACGCAATGGGATGCCCGTTCCTGCAGGCACCGCCGGTTTTCCTGCTGTTTATGCTGCTTTCCCTGATGGCAGGCGTCTTTCTCTGGCTGCTGACAGATGATCAGCTTCCGGATTTTTACAGTGAATATGATATGAGAAGCGGGATGTTCACAGCGCCGTTTCCGCGGTATCATATGCCTGGAAAAAACATCACAAAAAGAAACTGGTCACATATGGTAAAAGCGGCGCGAAAGTGGGCGGTCGGAAGTCTGCTTGCACTGCCGCTGCTGTATGCGGGGCTTACGGGTTTTCCGGAGCTTTTAAATCAGGAGCTTTTGCAGGTGGCGGTCGTGCTGCTGTATTTTGGCACGCTGGTCGTGCCGGTGATGCTTGCAGGCGAGTAAAAATGACGCGTCATGCAAAGATGAACGTTGTAGCAGCGGCGGCCGAAGTACCGGGGCCGATTGCGGAGAGAATATTACAGCAGCCGCAGTATATTATCCACCGTATAGCCCAGGTTTTCCGCGCTGTGTCCTCTGCTGACAGAGAAATCCTGCGGCAGCCGGTTGATGGGAAAAACCGCGGTGACGCCCATTTCATAGGCGGACTGGATTTCCTCATCGTCTGCCCCGCCGACGATGGCAATGACCGGTTTTTGCTGCCTTTTGGCGCGCTGCGCAATGCCGATGACGACTTTTCCGCGCAGACTCTGGGAGTCCAGCTTGCCCTCGCCCGTAAAAATATAGTCGGCGCCGCGGATAAGCTCGTCAAATTTCACGGTGTCCAGCACCGTTTCAATGCCCATCTGGAGCCGAGAGCCAAAGAAGGCGATCATTCCGGCGCCCATCGCGCCCGCTGCGCCGGTTCCCGGAACCTGGCTGATATCATTTCCGGTTTCCCGTGCAAGTATATGGCTTAAATGTTCTATGCCTTTGTCAAGTTCTTTAACCATGTCGGCGTCTGCGCCCTTTTGCAGACCGAACACGAACGAAGCGCCGGTTGGACCGTACATGGGATTGTCAATATCACACATCGTTATAATTTCTATATCATTGAGAAGGGCAGATTTTCCGGAAAGATCAATTCCGGCAATATCAATAAGCGTCCCGCCGGTCGGGATAAATTCTTTACCGCTCTGATCGTAAAATTTAATGCCGACAGCGGCAGCGGCGCCGCAGCCTCCGTCGTTGGTGGAGGAGCCGCCAAGTCCGACGATGATTTTTTTAACGCCCTTTTCGGCAGCGGTAAGAATTTGCTGACCGACGCCGTAGGTGGTTGTCAGCAGAGGATTTTTCCGATCCTCTACCAGCGGCAGACCAGCGCATGACGCCATCTCAATAACGGCGGTCTGTCCGCCGTCAATCAGACCGTAATAGCTCTGCATATCTTCAAAATAAGGATTCTTTACCGTGGTATGTTCACGTTTTCCGCCAACCGCGGCAAGAAACGCATCGACGGAGCCTTCGCCGCCGTCCGCGACCGGGATAGAGACAACCTCTGCACCGGGAAAATGTTTTGCGATCTTTTCGTGACATATCTCACAAATTTGTGTGGAGCTTAAGGTTCCCTTAAAGGAATCCGGAATTAATATAAATTTCATATACGCCCTTTCTGTAAAAATCCGTTCAAAATTTCTGACAAATGCGGCAGGATATTTATCATTTTACATAATCACAAAGAGAAAAGCAAGCATAAGAGGAGTTCACTATAATGGTAAATTTTAATGAAGCTTTAATCTGGACCTGGTTGACTTTTCGCCCGGTCTATATTATTCTATAAGTGTACTAACACTAATAATACACTTGAAACGGAAGGGGGGGGGTAATGCATGATCATCATAGATTACAAGGACCGGCGCCCGATATATGAGCAGATCGTGGAGCGGTTCCAGATGCTGATCGTAAAAGGCGTGCTGGAGCCGGACAGTCAGATGCCCTCGGTGCGGGGGCTTGCGACGGAACTGGCGATCAACCCCAACACGATACAAAAAGCATATGCGATCTTAGAGCAGCAGGGCTTTATTTATCCGGTAAAGGGAAGAGGAAACTTTGTGGCTGGCGAGGCAAAGCTGGTGGAGGAAAAGCAGAACGCCCATCTGGAGAATGTACGTGCTGTTTTCCGGCAGGCGAAGGAGATGGGGATTCCCAGGGAACGCCTGCTCGAAAAGCTGGACGAGGTATACAAGGAGGAGAGACATGATTGAAATAACTGGCATAAGCAAAAGCTTTGACGGTATCAGGGCGCTCGATAATGTGACGGCGCAGATTAAAGAGGGAAGCGTCTATGGGATCGTGGGGACGAACGGTGCGGGTAAAAGTACGCTGCTGCGGGTGATTGCCGGGATCCTAAAGGCGGACAGCGGCTCTGTCAGGGTCGACGATATGGAGGTGTTTGAGAACGTGCAGGCGAAGGAGCGGCTCTGCTTTATTCCGGACACGCCGCACTATTTTGCGAACGCGCGCGTGCGGGACATGCTGGAATATTATGAGATTATTTATCCGTCATTTCAGCGGAGCCGTTTTAAGGAGCTGTGCGGCAAATTTGAGCTGGATCTAAACCGCAAGCTGTCCACATTTTCAAAGGGCATGAAAAAGCAGGTGTTTGTGCTGCTCGGTATCTGCGCGGGCACGCGCTATCTTTTATGTGATGAAACCTTCGACGGACTCGACCCGGTAGTGCGCCAGGCCGTGAAGAGCATTTTCATTGACGAGGTGTTAAACCGGCAGTTTACGCCCATCATTGCTTCGCATAATCTGCGTGAGATGGAGGATATCTGCGATCATGTGGGACTTCTGCACAAGGGCGGCATTCTGTTCTCGCGTGACCTTGAGGATATGAAGATGGATATTCACAAGGTACAGTATGTGATCATGAATCCGGCGAAGGAGCAGCAGCTTATGGAAGAGCTGGATATTATCAAAAAGGATACGCGCGGAAATCTCTCGTGCATTACTGCGCGTGGGAGCAAGGAACACATCATGGCGGCGATCGAGGCGAAGGAGCCGCTGTTCTACGAGATTCTTCCGTTGTCCCTGGAAGAAATCTTTATCAGTGAAACGGAGGTGGTCGGCTATGACATCAAAGATATCATCGGCTAAGCTTTTAAAAGAGGCAGTCAAACGGGACGGAGCGGTTGCGATCCTTCTGGTGATCGGCTATTTCTGCTACTATCCGATCGGCGGGATGCTGCTTCTGCACGATAGCTGGTTTGACAGCGCGAATATGAATTCTATTGCAAATACCGTGCAGATGTTTGGCATTGCGAATCCATTTTTATATTGTGTGACTTTTGGCGCAGCGCTGCTGCTCGGCATCATCCAGTTTTCCTATCTGCACTCGCCGGAGAAGGTGGATTTTTATCACAGCCTTCCGGTAAGGCGCGAGAAGCTTTTCTGCATCCGTTATGCGGCGGGCATCCTGGTGTGGCTGGCGCCGTTCGCCGTAAATCTCCTGCTGTTTGCGGCGGTCTGCGCGGGACGGGGAGTTGCGGTGACGGAGGCGGGCGCGGCGATTCCGGCGCTGCTCGCAAGCGGAATGGTCACACATATCGCATGCTTCCTGCTGGTTTACAGTATGACGGCGCTGGCGATGCTTCTGACCGGCAAGATCTTTGCCGCCATTGCCGCGGTAATCGTGCTCTGCGGCTATGTGCCGGCGATCAGGCTGCTGCAGGAGGTGCTGATGGAGTTTTTCTTTTCCACCTTCTATGCAGCGCAGGATATTGGAAAAAGTCTTGCAGTACAGTGTACGCCGGTGTATGCTTATATCAGGATCTGCCAGGAGGTGATGGATCAGGTTTTCCCGACGGATCTCGTGATCGCGATCACACTGATATCTGCGCTCATCTGCCTGCTGTGCCTGTATCTCTACCGGCGGCGCGGCTCGGAGATGGCGGGGAAGCCGATGGCGTTTGATGCAATTGCCAGAGTGGTGAAATTTCTGCTGGTGGTGCCGGTCACGCTTATCTGTACGGTATTTTTCTACGCTGTCACCGATAATAACATATTGTGGGAAATTTTCGGATGGATTTTCAGTCTGCTTCTGATTAGCGGGATCATTGAGTTTGTTTACCGCATGGATATCCGGGAGGCGTTCCGGGATAAAAAACAGATCATACTGTCGGGCGTGGTATCGCTTGCGATCCTGGCGGTATTTCAGCTTGACCTTCTTGGATATGACCGCTGGCTGCCGGAAAAGAGCGAGGTGGAGAGCGTCGGTCTTTCAAACAGTCATGCGCTGATGCTTTATTCGGATATAGGTGCGTACGATCAGCTTGTGGCAAAGGACGGCACGGTGGTGCTTAGTTGGCGCGGCAGTGTCGGTGTGGAACAGGATATGACGCTGGAGGGCGGCAGCGCAGATATGGACGCGCTGTTTGAGCTTGTGGAGCACAGCGAAAATTTCAGCGGAGCGTCCGTCTCGCAGCCGGATTCCTGGAACTATTACTGGTACCGGGTTACGGTGACCTGGCATTTAAAAGACGGGACAGAGAAGGTGCGCAGCTATGAGTATACGGATGAGAGTCTTGTGGAATGGCTGTCGCCGCTCTGGGAGACAGAGGAGCACCGCAATCAGGTAAATCCGGTGCTGAATATTCAGCCGGAGGATGTGCTGGCGGTGATGGTAGCTCCGGCGAATTCCTGGTTCCCCGACTCGGTAATGCTGGAAAACGCGGTGACGGAGGACGCGGCTGCTGAGAACAAAGATGATCCAGAAACGGAGGACGCGGCTGCTGAGAACAGAGATGATCCGGAAACGGAGGACGCGGCTGCTGAGAACAGAGATGATCCGGAAACGGAGGATACGGCTGCTGAGAGCAGAGATGATCCGGAAACGGTGCAGGATGAGATCGAGTACGCCAGGGAGGCGATGGCGGAATCCGGTGTGATAAGCCCGGAAAAACCGCTGACAGGTGCGCGGCTTGAAAAACTGGTGGAGACGATCCAGAAGGATATAAGCGAAGAAACGCTGAAGCAGGCGCTTTCGGTCAGCGAATGGGATATGCGGATCCTGTATCGCGGCGGAGACGGCAGAGTGTACGGACAGACCTATAACCTGAACGCCGGTTTCGCGGATACGGTAAAACTGTTAAAAGAGTATGGCTATGACTTAGAGGACGTCGGATAACGGCAGAAAGAGGAAACGAAAAAATGAGCAGTGCGGATGTTTGCATTCTCCCGCAGCCGCGGGAGTGCGTGCGTAAGGAAAACGAATTTGAATTAAGATACGATCAGTACCTTGTGCTGGGAGCGGGGACTGCCGGGCTGAGCCTGGAGAGCCTGCAGCAGGATATGCAGAAATATCTTGGCTTTGCGCTTCCGCTGCGGCGCGGGAGCAGCCGCCCGGGTGACGTTGTGTTTGCGTGCGCGGAGGGGCTTGGGGAGCAGGAGTATGTTCTTGATATCAGTGAAACGGGCATTCTGGCGCAGGCGGGCGGCGAGGCAGGGCTTCGGTACGCGATGCAGACGCTGCGCCAGCTCCTTTGTCAGCGCGGTGCGGCGCTGCCGTGCCTGCATATCCGCGATTATCCGGCGACAGCGGAGCGCGGCTATTACTTTGACGTGACGCGCGGACGCGTCCCGACGCTGGATTATCTGAAAAAGCTTGCCTCACGGATGGCATATTATAAACTGAACCAGATGCAGCTTTACATTGAGCACAGCTTTCTGTTTCGCGACCTGAGCGAGGTGTGGCGCGATGACACGCCGCTGACGGCGGAGGAAATTCTGGAGCTGGATGCCTATTGTCAGAAGCTTGGCATCGAGCTGGTGCCTTCGCTGTCAAGCTTCGGGCATCTTTACAAGCTGCTGCGCACCAGGCAGTACGCGCATCTTTGTGAGCTGGAGGATCCGGCGGCGGAGCCGTTTTCGTTTAAAGAGCGGATGGCGCACCACACGATCGACGTGTCAAATCCGGAGAGCCTGGCGCTGATGAAAAAGCTGATCGGCGAGTACATGGAGCTGTTTTCCTCGCGCCGCTTCAATATCTGCGCGGACGAGACGTTTGACCTTGGAAAAGGCAAAAATAAGGAGCGCGCCGAAAAGGAGGGCGTCTCCGGCATTTATATAGAATTTGTGCGGGAGCTGTGCGAATTTGTGGTAGAGCAGGGCAGAACGCCGATGTTCTGGGGCGATATCATCTGCGGCTTTCCGCAGGAATATCAGAAGCTTCCTAAAGGAACAATCTGTCTGAACTGGGGCTACGCGCCGCAGCAGAGCGGAGAGAACGCCGAAAAGCTTTTTAGGGCGGGCGCGATCCAGTATCTCTGCCCGGGCGTGGCGGGCTGGAACCAGTGGATCAATAAAATAGAAGCTTCCTATGAGAATATCCGCCGGATGTGCGGTTATGCGCAGGAATACCATGCGCTGGGCGTCTTAAATACCGATTGGGGCGATTTCGGCCACATTAACCATCCGGAATTTTCCATTCCTGGTCTGATCTACGGCGCGGCGTTTTCCTGGAACCCGGAGATTCTGCCGTTTGCAGAGATCAACCGTCAGATTTCGAAGCTTGAATACCTGGACGATACCGGGCAGATCGTTTCCATCGCGGCGGAGGCGGATGTGTATTACGATTTCACCTGGGAAGCGGCAGTCAGCTATTGCGAGTGCAAAGAGGAAGAACGGCGGCAGACTTTTGCACGCTATACGGATGCTGAAAGACTTGCGCGCGTATCAGAAGATAACGAAAAGCTGCATGAGCTGCAGCTCCGGTTAAAGAGAAACCTTCCGAAGATGGATACGGAAAAGCGCGCGGCAGCAGGCGAATTTATCCTGGCGATGGATGGCATACGGGTTTTCAATGAAATCGGCGCGGTGCTGACAGCGTATTATGAGCAGAAGGAGACATGCACGGACTTCGGGGCGCTGGCGGCTCGCCTGGAAAACTGGTTCTATTATTATAAGAAGCTGTGGAGAAGTGTCAGCAGAGAATCGGGGCTTTCACAGATAGAGGCGGTTATCATCTGGTATGCCGACCTGCTGCGGTCACTTTGATAAAGACGCTTTCCTTTTCGCGTGGGACATGATATACTTAGGGAAAGCGCGGACGGTAAAATTTGCGCGCGGGCGGCATGGGCTGTCCGCGTCTTTGCTGTAAGCTGAGGAAGCATCGTCCGCAGACACAGGAGGTTAGCGATGCTGATTATTAAAAACGGAACCATCGTCGATCCGGCTTCGGGCATGGAGCAGGCAGGCGATGTGGTTGTGGAAAACGGGAAGATCGTGCAGCTCGGAGGCAGCTTTGCCGGGACGGTCGGCGATGCTGATGAGGTGATCGACGCGCAGGGGCTTGTCGTTGCACCGGGGCTTATCGATACGCACGTACATTTCCGCGATCCGGGCTATACGTATAAGGAGGATATCTGCACCGGCGCACACGCGGCGGCAGCGGGCGGCTTTACCACCGTGGTCTGCATGGCGAACACGAACCCGGTGGCGGACAACGCGGAAACCGTCTCTTACATTGTTAAAAAGGCGCAGAAAACAAATATTCATGTGCTGACAGCGGCGGCGGTCACGAAGGGCTTAAAGGGGAAAGAGCTGGTTGATTTTGATAAACTGTATGAATGCGGTGCGGTCGGCTTTACGGACGACGGCATTCCGCTGAAGGATGCGGCGCTTCTGGAGGAAGCGATGATGCAGGCGGCGCGGCTGGACGTGCCCATCAGCCTGCACGAGGAGGACGCGTCCATGATCGCCCGCCCGGGCGTCAATGCCGGGAAGGTTGCCGATGCACTGGAGTACGGCGGCGCGCCGGCAGAATCCGAGAGTACGATGGTGGAGCGCGACTGTGAGCTTGCCTTAAAGACGCGGGCGTCTGTTGTCATCCAGCACATCAGCGCGAAAAAATCCGTGGAAGCAGTGCGCAGTTACTGGCGGCGCGGAGCGCGGGTGCATGGGGAGGTGACACCGCAGCATTTTTCGCTGACGGAGGATATTGTGCTCACAAAGGGCAGCCTTGCACGGGTAAATCCGCCCCTCCGCACGGAGGAGGACCGGCAGGCGCTGATCGGGGGCTTAAAGGACGGGACGCTGGATATTATCTCCACTGACCATGCGCCGCACAGCCGCGAGGAAAAAGCGCGCGACATTAAGGCGGCTCCGAGCGGCATGATCGGGCTGGAGACGTCGCTGGCGCTCGGCATCACCAATCTGGTGAAGCCGGGACATCTGTCTTTGATGGATCTTCTGGAAAAAATGACGGTGAATCCGGCAAGACTTTACAGATTAAATGCGGGCGTGCTCGCCGAGGGCGTGGCGGCGGATCTGGTGATCTTTGATGAGAACGAGACCTGGACGGTGACGGATAATTTCCGCTCCAAATCAAACAACTCGCCGTTTATCGGACAGACGCTCACCGGCAGGGTGAAATATACTGTCTGCGGCGGAAAGCTGGTCTACCGGGACGGGCAGACGGCGTTCTGAGCAGAGACAGAGCGGCTTCAGAAAAATGGTAACTACTCAGCCATATGTCAATATCAGAAACATCTGCTTACATGCCCTAAAGGACTAGCTTCGCGTCGCAAGCATGATGTATTTGTTTCTGATATTTGCCGCATGGCTGAGTAGTTATAAAATATGCGGGAAAGGAAGAGAAAAATGGGAAAAGTGACGAGCAACAGGGCGCTCGGAGAGGATTTTTATCTGATGCGCGTGGAGGAAGAAAACAATGCGCGGATGGGGCAGTTTTATATGCTGCGCGCATGGGAGACGTATCCGGTGCTCAGCCGTCCGATCAGCGTGTATGATGCGGATAAAGAGAGTGTGAGCTTTTTATATAAAGTGGTGGGCAAGGGCACGGAGCTTTTGCGTCAGCTAAAAGAGGGCGACGAGATCACGCTGGACGGGGCGCACGGAAACGGATTTCCGTCTCTGGCGGACAAAAAGCGCATCGCGCTGGTCGGCGGCGGCGTGGGAATCGCGCCGCTCTATCTGGCGGCAAAGACCTATAAAAAAGAAAATCCGGACTGCACTGTTGACATTTATCTCGGTTTCAGCGGCACACCGGTGCTGACGGAGGAATTTGAGACGGTCTGCGACCGGCTGACAGTGAACGTGGGCGGATTTGTGACAGACGATATTGATCCGAATGCGTATGAAGCGATCGTCACCTGCGGACCGACGATCATGATGAAGGTGCTCTACAGTAAATGTGTGAAATGTCAGGCGGCCGCGCCGCTTTACGTCTCCATGGAGAACCGCATGGCGTGCGGCATCGGCGCCTGCCTGGTGTGCAGCTGCAGGACGGCAAACGGAAACCGCAAGGTCTGCAAGGATGGGCCGGTATTCTTAGGAAGCGAGGTGTTTGGCATTGAGTAACAGATTAAAAACGACCTTCGCCGGGGTGGAATTTAAAAATCCGGTGGTGCTCGCCTCCGGCACCTGCGGCTTCGGCAGAGAATTAAATGAATATTTCGACATTGAGCGTCTGGGCGGGCTGTGCTCTAAGGGGCTGCTCGATCATCCGCACGGCGGCAACGAGGGAATCCGCATCTGGGAGACGGCGAGCGGTATCATGAACAGTGTCGGGCTGGAAAATCCAGGCGTCGACGTCTTTATTGAAAATGACCTCGACTGGATAAACGGGAAAAATCTGGTGAACATTGTCAACCTGGGCGGACATTCGCTGGACGGTTACTTAAAAGGAATGGAGAAGCTGAATGAGGTGGATCTGGACATCCTGGAGCTGAACATTTCCTGCCCGAACGTGAAAAGCGGCGGCATGAATTTCGGCACAAAAACGGTGGTTGCCCGCGAGATCGTGCGCAGGATCCGCGCTGTCTGCCGCCACAAGCTGGTGGTGAAGCTCTCTCCGAACGCCGAGGATATCGTATCGCTGGCGAAAATGTGCGAGGAGGAGGGCGCGGACGGCGTTTCTCTTGTCAATACCTTCCTCGGCATGGCGATCGATCTGAAAAAGAAAGCGCCGGTATTTCATAACGTCTACGCCGGACTTTCCGGTCCCGCGATCAAGCCGATCGCGCTCAGAATGGTGCACCAGGTATCGAGGGCGGTCTCCATCCCGGTGATGGGGCTTGGCGGCATCACCACCTGGGAGGACGCTATCGAATTTATCATGGCTGGCGCGACCGTCGTGCAGGTCGGCACCGCCACCTTCATGAAGCCGGATATCAGCATGGATATCATAGATGGGATGGAGCATTACCTGGAAGAGAACGGCTATGAGAGTATTGAGGAGATACGGGGGATTTTGTGAAAAACGGATAATATGCTGCATAAAAAGGGCTGCCGAAAAACCGGCAGCCGTGTTTTTTGTCTTTATTTTTTTGATTTTGCAGCTTTTCCGGATTTTGCCGGTGCTGCAGCTTTGTCTTCTTTTTTGTCTTTCTTAAACCGTGCAAAGAAGCCTTTTTTCTTTGGTGCCGGTGCTTCCAGCGGACCGCGTACGCCGCGTACCTCGGTTATGTAGATGCCGCTCACAGTGGCCTTTACTTCTTTTTTCACCGGGATCAGATCAAAAATCTTGGCGTCTGCCACCAGCGTCATTACTCTTGGACCGACCTTTGCTTTTACAATAGGAAGCTTTGTCCTGCGCATCAGCTTCGGTGTCTGGTCGATGACCATCTGGGGAAGTCCGGAGTCTTTAATCTTCATCATCTTTTTATCAATTACCAGCATGGAGACGGTCTGCTTCATTGCCTCCATCTGTTCCTGCTGTGCGGCCTGCTTTTTCTGTGCTTTTCTGCCGAAAAAATACAATACGCCGAGAATGACGACTAATACCAGCAGAATGATCAAAAGAATGTTAAATACTGACATTTTTCTCCTCCTCAAAAGTTTGCTTTTTTTATTTTAGCATCCTTTTTTTAAAAGTGCAATAATCTTTCGCAATACTGTGAAAAAACTGTGATAGCAATTGATTTTTCGGGGAAATTATGTTAGAGTGGCTATTAGGGATTTTACATTTTTGGAGGAATTTATGGGCAGAGACAGGTACGAAAGGGGAGACTCCGGCGAAAGAAGGGGCAGGCGCAGAGCGCGGCAGACCGGGGATGTCAGACGCAGACAGGCAGAATATGATATGCGGCGCACTGAGCCGCAGAAAAGACGAAAGAAAAAAAAGGGCGGCGGAGCGGCAACTGTTATTTTAATCCTGTTGATTTTACTTGTGGCAGCAGGTATTATATTAGTGGCGTCCGACTGGTTTCTGCAGACAAGCGTGGAAATACCGTTTTTGCCGACAGGCGTGAAGCAGACGCTCGCACAGGCGGAAGAGCTTGCAGGGGACTACGATTATGACGGGGCGATCGCGACCTTGCAGGAAAACAAAATATATGGTTTCAATACGAAGCTTCAGGAGGCAGCCGCAGAATATGAGGGCGAGAAGGCTGCTATGGAGACGGCGATAAAGGAAACGCTCGCTTCTGCCAGCGCGCGCGCGGATGAATATGATTACAAGGGCGGCGCAGACATTCTCAGGGCGAGCCAGTATTACAGTGTGAGCAGCGTTTTGCAGACGACGGCGGCACAGTATGACGAGGCGGAGAAAAACAAAGGGAATATTGATGAACAGACGCTCGCACAGGCGGACACGCTTGCCGAGATGTATGACTACGACGGAGCGATCGATATCCTGAAGGAGACCTCGGCGTATCAGACGAATCAGGATGTCCAGCAGAAGGTACAGGAGTACGAAGAGGCAAAGGCGGCATGTGTAGCGATCGACCCGGAGGATGTGACGCATATTTTTTATCATTCTCTGATCGTAGATCCGTCCAGGGGATTTAATGAGAGCGATCCGGCATACGCTGGCATGATGCAGTGGATGACGACTGTTTCAGAATTTGATAAAATCACGCAGTCCATGTACGACAGGGGATATGTGCTGGTCAGCATTTACGATCTGTTCAAAAAGACGACTGCGGAAGACGGCACGGTCACGATCACTCCGAACCAGGTTTACCTGCCGGAGGGAAAAAAAGCATATGTGATGTCTCTGGATGACCTCAGCTACTATCATACGTATGATGGTCACGGGATCGCATCGAAGATCGTGTTGGATGAGGATGGAAAGCCGACCTGTGAGTATATCCAGGAGGACGGCACGGTAGTATACGGAGATTACGATGTTGTTCCGCGGCTCGACTCCTTTATCGAGGAGCACCCGGATGCCTGCTACCGCGGGGCGCGCGGCATCATTGCACTGACGGGCTACGACGGCATTCTCGGTTATCGCACAGACGGCTCATACAGTGCGGAGAACAATACCAATCCGGAGAAGTATTATACGGACGATCTGCAGCAGAAGTGGCTGGACGAGCACCCGGATTTCGACTGGGAGCAGGAGCGCGCTGAGGCGAAGAAGGTTGCGGAGGCTATGAAGGCGGACGGCTGGACGTTTGCGAGCCACACCTGGGGGCATAAGAAGGTTGGCGAGACGAGCTACGACGATCTGGTAGCAGATACGGAGCGCTGGCTGCAGTATGTATCACCGCTGATCGGCGGAACCGACGCAATTATTTTTGCACACGGCGAGGATCTTACCACTACCGGCGTCTACGATTCTTCCGTCGACAAGTATGTGTATCTGAAGAGCAAGGGATTTGATGTTTACTGCAACGTGGATTCTACGCGCTATACGACAGTAGTCACGTCCGATTACTTCCACCAGGGCAGAAGAAACCTGGATGGATATCGGATTTACCAGGATACGATCATAGATGATCCGATGACGGCGGATTTATTTGACGCGTCGGAGGTACTTGACCCGCAGAGACCGGGACCGGTGCCGGAATTATAATGATGATATGATGCGGTTTTTCCGTTCATATAGGCGGACAGCGATGCCCGTGAGGGAATTTAATGTGTGGAATAAAAAGAGAGGATAGGTAATTTATTATGAAAAGAAAAGCAGTAGTGGCACTTTTAGCCAGCGTTGCGCTTGTTGCGGCTGGATGCGGTTCCACAGAGAAACAGACAGAGGCTCCGGCGACGGAGGCAGCAACCGAGGCAGCGACCACGGAGGCGGCAGAGGAAGAGACGACTGAGGCTGCAGAAGCAGAAACGACGGAAGCAGTAACCGAGGAAGGAACCACAGAGGCAGAGACCACGGAAGCGGTAACCGAGGAAGAAACCACAGAGGCAGAGACCACAGAAGCAGTAACTGAGGAAGAAACCACAGAGGCAGAGACCACGGAAGCGGTAACTGAGGAAGAAACCACAGAGGCAGAGACCAC
>NZ_JBKXTT010000023.1:18414-55431 GCF_047017445.1 Marvinbryantia sp.
AGGCAGAGACCACGGAAGCGGTAACTGAGGAAGAAACCACAGAGGCAGAGACCACGGAAGCGGTAACTGAGGAAGAAACCACAGAGGCAGAGACCACAGAAGCAGTAACTGAGGAAGAAACCACAGAGGCAGAGACCACGGAAGCAGTAACTGAGGAAGAAACCACAGAGGCAGAGACTACGGAAGCAGAAACCGAGGAAGAAACCACGGAGGCAGAAACGACCGAAGCAGAAACCGAGGAAGAAACCACAGAGGCGGTAACAGAGGCAGAGACCACGGAAGCGGAGACGACTGAGGAAGAGGCAACCGAAGCGGGCGAGGAGACTTCTGAAGAGACGACGGAGAGCGAAACCGAAACGGAAGCCGTTCTGGAAATGCCGGAATATGTTGCGCTTGACTACATCACGCTTGGAGAGTACACGGGTCTGGAAGTTACAAAGGATCCGGTAGAGGTCAGCGATGAAGATGTACAGGCGATGATTGACACAAATACCATCGAAACGCTGACAGAGGGTACCGTGGAAGAGGGCGATACCGTAAATATTGATTATGTTGGAGAAGTGGACGGCGAAGAGTTTGACGGCGGTTCCGCAGAGGGCTATTCTCTGGAAATCGGTTCCGGCACGTTTATCGACGGCTTTGAGGACGGTCTGATTGGCGTGGAAGTAGGCGCGACAACGGATCTGAACCTTACCTTCCCGGAAAACTATCACAGTGAGGATCTGGCGGGCAAGGATGTTGTATTCCATGTTACCGTAAATTCTCTGTCACGTGTTCCGGAGCTGACCGATGAGGTGGCAGCGAAGGTAGCGGATGGTATGACGGCGGAAGAGTACAGGGCAAGTGTGCGTGAGGAGCTGGAGGAATCCGCGGCAATTGAGAATGAGAACCTTGCAAAGCAGACATTGCTGACGACTGTTGTAGATAACGCGACAGTGAACGGTTATCCGGTCGAGTATCTTGAGTACAATATGGAAATGACGAAGAACAATTATAAGTCGATGGCGGAGATGTACGGCATGACTTATGAAGAGCTGATCGAAGCTTATGGAATGGATGAGGAAACCTTCACGGCAACACTGGAAGAGCAGCTGAAATCCGTTCTTCCGCAGGAGATGGTAATGCTGGCGATCGCAGAGACAGAAGGAATCGAGATCGACGATACGGAATACACAGAGCGTCTCAATGAGATTATCGGAGAAACAGAAGGAGAGGATCCGACAGTCACCATTGAAGAGCTGGAGGATTATTATGGTGAAAGCTATCTGCGTAAATCCCTGCTTTTAGACAAGGTGATGGATTTCCTGGTAGAGAACAACACCTTCGTTGAGGGAACGGAAGAAACCACGGAGGAAGCTGTGACCGAGGCAGAAAGCGAGACGGAGGGCGAGACTGTTGCTGAAGCAGCAGAGGAGACCGAAACAGAGACTGCAGAGGCCGAGAGCGAGACAGAAACAGAGACCGAAACGGAATCAGAAAGCGAGACTGCGGCTGAAACCGAAACGGAATCAGAGGCATAAGAATAAAAATGAAACAAAAGGTACCCGGAAGCGCAGGCTTCCGGGTATTTTCTATTTTACAAACACCGGAAGATACGGTATAATAAGCGACAGATAACTGCAGACTGGAGGAAATCAGATGATTAACAAATTAATCAGCAATATTCAGAAAACAAAAGCACCGATCGTGGTGGGGCTCGACCCGATGCTTGGCTATATCCCGGAACATATCAAACAAAAGGCGTTCGCGGAATTCGGCGAGACGCTGGAGGGCGCTGCGGAGGCGATCTGGCAATTCAATAAAGAAATTGTAGACTGCACCTGGGATCTGATTCCGGCGGTGAAGCCGCAGATCGCGATGTACGAGCAGTTTGGCGTTGAGGGACTGAAGGTATATAAAAAGACGATCGATTACTGCCAGGAAAAAGGACTGGTGGTGATCGGAGATATCAAGCGCGGCGACATCGGCTCCACATCGGCGGCGTATGCGGTCGGACACCTTGGAAAGGTGCAGGTGGGCAGCAGATCCTACGCAGCGTTCGATGAGGACTTTGCAACGGTGAATCCTTATCTCGGTTCGGATGGCGTCAATCCGTTTATTGACGTCTGCAGGGAGGAAAAGAAGGGGCTGTTTATTCTGGTCAAGACCTCCAATCCATCCAGCGGAGAGTTCCAGGATCAGCTCGTGGACGGCAGACCGCTTTACGAACTGGTTGGAGAAAAAGTGGCAGAGTGGGGCGAAGCCTGCATGGGCGACACCTATAGCTATGTCGGCGCGGTAGTCGGCGCAACCTATCCGGAGATGGGCAAGGTGCTGCGCAAAATTATGCCGAAAACCTATATCTTAGTGCCGGGCTACGGCGCGCAGGGCGGCAGGGGAAAAGACCTCGTGCATTTCTTTAATGAGGATGGCCTTGGTGCAATCGTCAACTCCTCCCGCGGAATCATTGCGGCTTATAAACAGGAAAAGTATGCCGCATATGGTCCGGAGCATTTTGCGGAGGCAAGCCGCGCGGCAGTGGAGGATATGGTAAAGGATATTAACGGAGCGCTGGAAAACCGCTAACTGTGCAGGGCGCAGGCAGGAGGTGAGAACGGAATGGATACAAAAAGAAAGATGCTTCCCATCGGAATCGAGAATTTTGAGGAAATCCGTACAGAAGGCTTTTATTATGTGGATAAAACCGGGATGATCAAGGAATTGCTGGAAAACTGGGGCAAGGTAAATCTGTTTACCCGTCCGCGCAGGTTCGGCAAGTCCTTAAATATGAGTATGTTGAGATACTTTTTCGACGTGAACAGCGACCCGGCACTTTTTGACGGTCTTAAAATCTCGGAGGAAAAAGAGCTGTGTGAAAGATATATGGGAAAATTTCCGGTCATCTCTGTATCGTTGAAAGGGCTTAACGCTATCTCCTATGAAAAAGCGCTGGAGATGGCGGTGCCGGTGCTCCAGGGGGAGATCCGGCGTTTCCAGTATCTTCTGGAGAGTGAACGGCTTACGCAGCGCGACAAAGAAGCCTACGACAGACTGCTGGACGCAGAGGTAAGTGAGGGAGCTCTGTGCAACAGCCTGAAGGTCCTGTCAGAACTGCTCTTTAAGCATCATGGAGAAAAGACGGTTATATTAATTGATGAGTACGACGTGCCTCTTGCGAAAGCCTTTGAACAGGGCTACTATGAGCAGATGGTGTTATTCATCCGGAATCTGTTTGAGCAGACACTGAAAACAAACGAAAGTCTGCAGCTTGCAGTGCTCACGGGCTGTATGCGCATTTCAAAAGAAAGTATTTTTACCGGGCTGAATAATCTGCGGGTGCTGACGATTGCAGATGTAGAATTCGAAGAGCACTTTGGATTTACAGATTCGGAAGTGAGGGAATTACTGGAATACTATGGACTGTCCGGTAATTATAACGCAGTGAAAGAGTGGTACGACGGGTATCGGTTTGGCAGTGTTGATGTCTACTGCCCCTGGGATGTAATCTGTCATTGCGGGAAATTGAGGGCAGACAGTGAGGCGCAGCCGCAGAATTACTGGTCAAATACCAGCAGCAATGATGCGGTAAGACGCTTCATAAAGCAGGCGGATACGGCGGCTGTAAAACAGGAGATTGAAAGGCTAGTTGCCGGAGAGACGATTCGAAAAGAAATCCGTCAGGAGCTGACCTACCAGGACATGTACAGCACGGTGGACAACATCTGGAGCGTCCTTTTTACGACTGGCTATCTCACGCAAAGGGGAAAGCCGGATAAGAAAACGTTCTGTCTTGCGATTCCAAATATGGAAATCCGGGAAATTTATACGGAACAGATCATGGCTCTTTTTAAGGAGGATATGCGCAGCAACAGAGAGGATACCGAAGCGTTTTGCCGGGCGCTGCAGGAGGGCGATGCGGCGGAGGTGGAGAAGCGTTTTACAGATTTTTTGAGAAGAACGATCAGTATCCGGGACACCTTTGTGAAAAAACGTCTGAAAGAAAACTTTTATCACGGAATACTTCTTGGAATCCTGAGCTGCTATAACGCATGGATCGTATCTTCCAATGAGGAAGCGGGAGATGGATACAGTGATATCCTGCTCATGATGGAAGATGAGGAAACCGGCGTGGTGATCGAGGTGAAATATGCGGAAAACGGAAATCTGGACGAGTGCTGCCGGAAGGCGCTTGAACAGATTGAGACGAACCGTTATGAAGAAACGCTCCGTGACGAAGGCAGTACGCGTATTTTAAAGTATGGGATTGCCTGTTATAAAAAGCGCTGCAGGGTGATGCGTGCCGGTAAACGATATTAACGGCGCACTTGAAAATACGATTACGTTCGCGTGAAATTGCATAAAAAGGAGATTTACAGATATGGAAAGCTACAAGCAGGAATTTATTGAGTTTATGGTAGACTGCCAGGTATTAAAATTCGGCGAATTTATTTTGAAGAGCGGCAGAAAGTCCCCGTTTTTCATGAATGCGGGCGGTTATGTGACCGGTGCGCAGCTAAAGAAGCTCGGCGAGTATTACGCAAAGGCGATCCACGACAAATACGGCGACGATTTTGACGTACTGTTCGGACCGGCGTACAAGGGCATTCCGCTGGCGGTAGTCACCTCGGTGGCGTTCAGCGAGCTGTACGGAAAAGAAATCCGTTACTGCAGCGACCGCAAGGAGGAAAAGGATCACGGCGCGGATAAGGGAAGCTTTCTCGGCAGCAAGCTAAAGGACGGCGACCGCGTGGTGATGATCGAGGATGTGACGACCTCCGGAAAGTCAATGGAGGAGACGGTGCCCAAGGTGCGCGGCGCGGCAAATGTGGAGATCGTCGGTCTGATGGTGTCCCTGGACCGCATGGAGGTCGGCAAGGGCGGAAAGCAGTGCGCGCTCGATGAAGTAAAGGAGCTGTACGGCTTCGAGACAAATGCGATCGTTACGATGAAAGAAGTTGTGGAACATCTGCATAATAAACCTTATAAAGGAAATATCATAATTAATGATGAACTGAAAGCCGCGATTGACGCGTACTACGCGCAGTACGGGGCAAAATAAGGAGACAGACTATGAATGAAAACGAAAAAATTTACCGCACATTGAGCGCAACGGGCGCAGGCGACATTGTAATCGGGATTCTGGTGATCGTGGTCGGGCTAAGTGCGGGCGTTATTGCGATCGTGAACGGGGCGAGGCTCCTCGCTTCGCGGAAAAACATTATGCTGTAAGACAGAGGTATTCCGGTGACGATAGAAACAAAACGAAAAATACAGGCGCTCAGCATCGTGCTGTTTATTCTGTATCTGTTTTTGCTGACCTACTTTTTGTTTTTCTCGGAAGGGTTCGGCAGAGTGTATACGGAGCGGGAGTATGCGTACAATCTGGAGCCCTTCAGGGAAATCCGCCGTTTCTGGATATACCGGGAGGAGCTGGGCTTCTGGGCGGTGTTCACGAACCTGGCTGGCAATGTGATCTGCTTTGTGCCTTTTGGGGCGATCCTGCCGGTGCTGAACCACAAGGCGCGCAACTTTTTTGTGATCACGTTTCTGAGCTTTGAGTTTAGTCTGCTTGTGGAGTGTGCGCAGCTCATCTCGAAGGTCGGCAGCTTTGATGTGGACGATCTGATGCTGAATACACTCGGCGGCGTGCTTGGGTTTCTTGTTTTTACGGTGTGCAACCGGGTGAGGAGAAAACGATATGGCTAAAAAAATGATGTATTCCTTCACGGAAAAAAAGAATTCGGTGAATGGGATTATTTCGACAATCATGGGAAGTATTTCGCTGGTATTTCTGCTGGCGATGATCTACGCTTCCTATTATATGCGCGGCGATGCCGGGATCTATGCCGGGGCGTTTGGCGTCAGCGGACTGATGTTTGCGCTCGCAGGGTTTATTGTCGGCGTCTCCAGCTTTTCAGAAAAAAATATCAAATATAAATACCCGAAGATCGGTTCAGTGCTGAGCGGGATCGTGTTTGTCCTCTGGCTGGCGCTGTATCTGATCGGGGTATAAATTTTCCCTGTACAAAAGGCGCATCAGGGGAGAAATATAGGGAAAGGAGAACAACATGCAGCAGACAGACGAACTGGTAGAAGAGAGATTTGCTCTTGCAGCGGAGCGCATCGCGCAGATCGCAGGCAAAGCGGAGGTACCGGAGCCGTTTGACGGTTATTTTCGGCGGACGGCGGTATTTATTTTGCAGATAAAGGAAATGCTTGCGGAGCTTTCAGAGGGAAGGACGAAGGAATATTCGCTGGAAAAGTGGCAGCAGGTAAACCATGCGCTTTATGAGGATATCCTTCCGGAGCAATATGAGACAAGCTATGGAAATCCGGCTTATGCGGTGGAAACTCTGGGAGAGGTACACGGACGGATTCTTTCTTTTTTATATGCGGAAATCCGCAGCATGATCCCGGCGGCGTTTGAGGGGGATCTGGAGGATATCGCTTCTCTGTGCGAGCTGTTTATCGAGGTTTACAACTGCTTTGAGGAAGACGAGCTGCCCACGTACCGGCAGATTCAGCAGATCGTGTACTGGCATGTGAGCGATTACGCCGATCTGCTTGTGGAAAAACGCCTTCGCAGCTCGGTCGATCCTTCTGTGGATTTTGCGGCGCGCATTGTGATGGAGTCTGATCTGTCGGATCTGCGCTATCTCTATAAATATGGAGAATACGTTTCCGAAAATGAGCTGCAGACGGCGGCATTCTTAAACTCTCTTCCGCAGGCGGAGATCGACCGGATGGCGTCGGTGTACACGGAAGGCTACCGCATCGGTTTTATTCTCGGAAAGAAGGATCTTTCGAAGAAGAAAACGGTCAATATCCGCTACCGGCTCGGCTTTGAGCGGATGATCCGCAGCGCGATCGAAAATTTTGCGCAGATGGGGCTTAAACCGGTCATCTACCGGGCGGCGGCGCACAGCGTCAACCGCCGCCAGCATGAGCGCGTCGGCTATTTCGGCGCGATTCCAAACAAGCAGTTTGACTACGACCACAAGGGCGACAATGCGATTTATCTTGACAAGGCGTTTGTGGAGCGCAAGCTTGGCGTGATGCGCACGGTCTATGAAAAATATAAAGAGCTGGCGTATGTGCACGCAGGTCCGGCGCTTGTGGAGACCTTTGGCGAGATTCCGTTTGTGCCGGAGACAAAACCGGCGGCATACCATCTCTCCGAAAAACAGCAGGGACTGGCGGTGGAGATGGCGAACGAGTCCATGCAGATCACGAACCGCTACATTAAGGGCGACGAGCGCAGCTTCACGATCATCGCGTTCCCCGTGCCGGAGATCGGCAGCGATTTTGAGGCGATCTTCCGTGAGACGGTGAAAATAAATACCCTGGATTATCATCTTTACCAGCGCATTCAGCAGACGATCATCAATACGCTGGATAAGGGCGTGCAGGTGCATATCCTCGGAAAAGGAGAAAACCGCACGGATCTCACGGTGCAGCTTCCGGAGCTGAAAAATCCGCAAAAGGAGACGCTGTTTGAAAACTGCGTGGCGGACGTTAATATCCCGGTGGGTGAGGTGTTCACCTCCCCGAAGCTGGCGGGCACGAACGGCAGGCTGCATGTGACGAAGGTTTACCTGAACGAGCTGTGCTATCATAACCTGGACATCACATTTAAAGACGGTATGATTGCAGATTACACCTGCAGCAATTTTGCTTCGGAAGAAGAAAACAGGGATTACGTTCATGAGAACGTGTTGTTCCACCACGACACGCTGCCGATCGGCGAGTTTGCGATCGGCACCAACACGACGGCGTATGTGATGGCGGAGAAATATCAGATCGGGGATAAGCTGCCGATCCTGATCGCGGAAAAGATGGGACCGCATTTTGCGGTCGGCGATACCTGCTACAGCTGGGCGGAGGACACGGCGGTGTTTAATCCAGACGGAAAGGAGATCATCGCCAGAGACAACGAGGTATCGCTGCTGCGAAAGACCGACGTGTCGAAGGCTTATTTTGGATGCCACACCGACATCACGATCCCCTACCGCGAGCTGGCGCTGATCGAGGTGATCACGGCGGAGGGAGAGCATATTTCCGTCATCGAGGACGGGCGCTTCGTTTTGCCGGGCTGTGAAGAGCTGAATCGCCCGATGGATCGTTCGATGGATGTTGACAAGCAGGAAAAGAATTAGTACAATGGACATATTACAGAATTGTTAAAGGAGAAAGATCATGGCAAAAGTTGGAATTGTAATGGGCAGCGACTCTGATATGCCGGTTATGGCAAAAGCGGCGGACATTCTGGACAAGCTTGGCGTGGAATATGAAATGTCGATCATTTCCGCGCATCGTGAGCCGGATACTTTTTTTGAATATGCAAAATCAGCCGAGTCAAAGGGCTGGAAGGTAATCATTGCGGGAGCGGGCATGGCGGCGCATCTGCCGGGCATGTGCGCGGCGATCTTCCCGATGCCGGTCATCGGCATCCCGATGCACACCAGCTCTCTCGGCGGAAGAGATTCCCTGTACTCCATCGTGCAGATGCCGTCCGGCATCCCGGTGGCGACCGTGGCGATCAACGGCGGCGCAAACGCCGGACTGCTTGCGGCGAAGATCCTGGCGACCTCCGACGACGCGCTTCTTGAACGTCTGAAGGCTTACTCTGAGGAGCTGAAAAAGCAGGTGGAGGCAAAGGACGCGAGACTGAAGGAAGTCGGATATAAGGCGTATTAACAGGAACGGCGAGAGGAGAAAGGTTATGGATTACAAGAAAGCTGGAGTAGATATCGAAGCCGGATACAGATCCGTGGAGCTGATGAAGGAGCATGTAAAGCGTACCATGCGGGAGGAGGTCCTCGGCGGCCTCGGCGGTTTTTCAGGCGCGTTTTCGCTGGCGAAGATCAAAAATATGGAAGAGCCGGTGCTGCTTTCTGGCACGGACGGCTGCGGCACCAAGGTGAAGCTTGCCTTCATTCTGGATAAGCATGACACCATCGGCATCGACGCGGTGGCGATGTGCGTGAACGACATTGCCTGCGCGGGCGGCGAGCCGCTGTTTTTCCTGGACTACATTGCCTGCGGAAAGAATTATCCGGAAAAAATCGCGGCGATTGTAAGCGGTGTGGCGGAAGGTTGCGTACAGTCTGACTGTGCGCTGATCGGCGGCGAGACGGCGGAGCATCCGGGGCTGATGCCGGAGAACGAATACGATATCGCAGGCTTTGCGGTGGGCGTAGTTGATAAAAAGGATCTGATTACCGGAGAGGATATTAAGGCTGGCGATACGCTTATCGGTATCGCAAGCTCCGGCGTGCACAGCAACGGTTTTTCGCTGGTGCGCAAGGTGTTCTCCATGGATAAGGAAGCTTTAGATACATATTATGAAGAGCTTGGAAAGACGCTGGGCGAGGCGCTGCTTGCCCCGACAAGGATCTACGTAAAGGCGCTGCGCAGCGTCAAAGAGGCGGGTGTGCGCATTAAAGGCTGCAGTCACATTACCGGCGGCGGTTTCTATGAAAATATTCCGAGAATGCTGCCGGACGGCGCGCGGGCAGTGGTGAAAAAGGACAGCTACGAGGTTCCGGCAATCTTCAAAATGCTCGCAAAGGAAGGGCAGATCGCGGAACAGATGATGTATAATACGTTTAACATGGGTATCGGTATGGTGCTCGCGGTTGACCCGGCGGACGTGGAAAAAACGAAAGCGGCTCTTGCGGCGGCAGGTGAGACGGCATATGTGATCGGCAGCGTTGCCGCGGGTGAGAAAGGCGTGGAATTATGCTGAAAATGATAGTGCTGGTATCCGGCGGCGGGACAAACCTGCAGGCGATCATCGATGCGATGGCGGCGGGGAAGATCACGAATGCAGAAATTGCGGCGGTGATCAGCAACAATCCGAACGCCTATGCGCTGAAGAGAGCAGAGCAGGCGGGCATTGAGGGCGTCTGCGTCTCTCCGAAGTCGTTTGAGACGAGAGATGCATTCAACCGGGCGCTGCTCGCAAAGATCCAGTCGTATGGGCCGGATCTGATCGTGCTGGCGGGATGTATGGTGGTAATTCCGAGAGAGATGGTACAGGCGTACCCGAATAAAATTATCAACATCCACCCGGCGCTGATCCCGTCTTTCTGCGGAACCGGCTATTATGGGCTGCGGGTGCACGAAAAGGCACTGGAGCGCGGCGTAAAACTTACCGGGGCAACGGTGCATTTTGTGGATGAGGGGACGGACACCGGACCGATCATTCTGCAGAAGGCGGTTGCAGTAAAACCGGACGACACGCCGGAGATTCTGCAGCGGCGCGTGATGGAGGAAGCAGAGTGGCAGATCATGCCGCAGGCGATCAATCTGATCGCAAACGGCTGCGTGAAGGTAGAAAACGGCAGAGTGATGATAAGCGGAGGAGAACAATGAAGGTACTGATTGTAGGGAGCGGCGGCAGAGAGCATGCGATCGCATGGAAGGTTGCCCGGAGTCCGAGAGTGGAAAAGATATACTGTGCGCCGGGAAACGCGGGCATCGAAGAGTATGCGGAGTGCGTGAACATCGGCGCGATGGAATTTGAGAAGCTGGCGGCATTTGCGAAGGAAAAAGAAATCGATCTGACGGTCATCGGCATGGATGATCCGCTGGTGGGCGGCGTTGTGGACGTTTTTGAAAAAGGAGGGCTCCGCGTGTTCGGACCGCGCGCGAACGCGGCGATCCTGGAGGGCTCCAAGGCATTCTCCAAGGATCTGATGAAGAAGTACCATATCCCGACGGCGGCATACGAAAACTTCAACGATCCGCAGGCAGCGCTCGCATACCTGGAGACGGCGAAGTTCCCGATCGTTTTAAAGGCGGACGGGCTGGCGCTCGGAAAGGGCGTGCTGATCTGCAATAATCTGGAGGAAGCGAAGGCAGGCGTAAAGACGATCATGCTTGATAAGCAGTTCGGAGCTTCCGGCAACTGCATGGTGATCGAAGAATTTATGACAGGCAGAGAGGTGTCCGTGCTCTCGTTTGTGGATGGAAAGACCATAAAGACCATGACAAGCGCGCAGGATCACAAGCGCGCAGGGGACGGCGACACCGGACT
Organism: Marvinbryantia sp.; assembly: GCF_047017445.1. Lineage (NCBI taxonomy): Bacteria > Bacillati > Bacillota > Clostridia > Lachnospirales > Lachnospiraceae > Marvinbryantia > Marvinbryantia sp. Next base: position 29,435 of record NZ_JBKXTT010000023.1, read on the forward strand.
GAATACCGGCGGTATGGGAACCTTCTCGCCAAGTCCGTTCTATACGAAGGAGATCGACGAATTCTGTCAGAAGCATATTTACCAGCCGACTGTGGATGCGATGGCGGCGGAGGGAAGAGAATTTAAAGGAATTATTTTCTTTGGCCTGATGCTGACGGCGGACGGTCCCAAGGTGCTGGAGTACAACGCAAGATTTGGCGATCCGGAGACGCAGGTCGTGCTTCCGCGTATGAAAACCGATATCGTGGACGTCTTTGAGGCGTGCATCGACGGCACGCTTGATGAAACAGAACTGGAATTTGAGGACAACGCGGCGGTCTGCGTGGTGCTTGCCTCCGCGGGCTATCCGGTAAAATATGAGAAGGGCTTTGTGATACGCGGTCTGGAGAATTTTGCGGATAAGGACGGCTACTACGTGTTCCACGCCGGTTCTAAGCGCACCGACGAGGGCATCGTCACAAACGGCGGCAGAGTGCTCGGCGTCACCGCTACAGGAAAGGATTTAAAGGAAGCGCGCGCAAATGCGTACGAGGCAGTGAACTGGATCGACTTTGACAACAAATATTATCGTCATGACATCGGAAAAGCGATTGATGAAGCAAATTAAAAAATGCAAAAGAGAGGTAGTATCATGAAAACACTGAAAAGAACTTTTAAATGCGCGGTTGTATTTGCGATCGCGGCGCTGTGGATGATGTGCATGACGGCATCCGCTTCATCGGGAGATAACTCTCTGTACAGTCTTGGACTGGAAAATGCCACATCCTGTTCACCGGAATTCGTATATTCCACGTGGGAGTATAATGTTACGGTTCCGGCAGGTACCACAGAGCTGCTATTAAGCCCGGTCACATCGGATGAGAGCGCATCCATTGTTGACATCAGCGGCACACAGCTTGGCGAGGACGGCACCTCTACCTGCTACATTACGGTAGAAGCTGCCAACGGCGCACGGGTATCCTATACACTGTATGTATCGACGGACGCCGCGGCGGAGACGGAAGCGCCGGAGACGGAAAAGTCTGCGGAGCAGCAGGCGTCTGAGGAGGCTGCGAGACAGTCCGAGCAGGCAGCGAGCGAGGCGGCGCACGAGCAGCAGATCCAGTATGAGCAGATGCAGAATCAGGTGACGACTCTCACGACTGAGAATGAAGATCTTACAGAACGCATTAATCTGCTGATGAAGATCATGTATGGTCTGGTTGGCTTTGCCGTACTGCTGCTCTTCTTCATAATCAATCAGAGTCTGCGCAACAGGGATCTGAAAGAAGATCTGAAGGAAGCAAGAGAATTGTCAGAAGATAACAATGAGTTTGCACGTAAGGAACAGAATATGCAGCAGACCTATTACTATAATCCTCAGCAGAATATGCCGCGCGGCATGGCTTCGGAGAGAACTTACGCAGCACAGCCGATGACAGACGTATCTACAAGCGTTCAGGAGACATTTGGGAATGCTTCTCAGGTACTGCAGGCACAGCCGATGCCGGGACAGGCAAGCGCACCGGCGCAGAAGCCGGAGGCGGCAGCGGCACCGGTAAATGCAGCGCCACAGCCGGAGATGACGCAGGCAAACGCAGCGCCGCAGCCGAAGAGGCCGGCGGCAAATGCCGCACAGGCGCCGACGGAACCGGTTATGGTGCACCCGCAGACGGAAGAGCCGGATGTAAACGTAGAGATGATTGACTTATAAAGAACAGGGACTGCCGCGAAAAACGGCAGTCCTTTTTTCCAGAAACTTTTCCTTGCATCTGCGATCAACTGTGCTATAATGTATATAACAAAATGAAACGGAAGTGGTTACAGATGATAATTGAAATTGATTTTCAGAGCGACGAGGCGATCTATATACAGCTTAGGAATCAGATTATTCTGGGAATCGCGACGTCCGCCCTTCACGAGGGGGACGCGCTGCCGTCCGTGCGGCAGATGGCGGACGACATCGGCATCAATATGCACACGGTAAACAAGGCGTATTCCGTACTGCGCCAGGAAGGGTTTCTGCAGCTTGACCGCAGAAGAGGCGCTATTGTCTCGCTGGATGTGGACAAGATGCAGGCAATGGAGGAGATGCGCAGCGCCCTGCGGGTGCTTCTGGCAAAAGGCTGCTGCAAAAACATCAGCGGCGATGAAGTGCATACGATGATCGACGAGATATTAGACGATATGAAAAATGGAAGGATGTAGACATATATGCAATATACAGAACAGGCAGCACATGCGCTGAAGCTTGCACAGCAGACGGCGAAGAAATGCGGACAGAGCTATATTGGTTCAGAGCATTTGCTTTTAGGTCTTCTCAGGGAGAAGGGCGGCATGGCGTCTGCGATTCTTCTGCAGCACAAAGTGGAGGAAGAAAAGGTGCTGGAGCTTGTCAGGGATCTGATCGTGCCGGAGGGCACGCTTGCAGAGCCGGAGATGATCATGTATTCCCCGCGCGCGGAGGCGATCCTTGAGCAGGCGGAGACAGAAGCATGGTTTTTCCGTCAGAAGGAGATCGGCACTGAGCATCTGCTGCTCGCTCTTTTAAAAGACACCGACTGCGTGGCGATGCGCCTTCTCCATACCATGGGCGTACAGGTGCAGAAGGTATTTATGGACGTGCTGGAGTGTCTTGGGCTGGAGGAGTCACGGTACCGCGAGTATGTTCAGCAGGTACAGGAGAGAGGGCAGGCTGGCGCCGGCGATATGCTGGAGCGCTTCAGCAGAAACCTCACGCAGCAGGCGATGGACGGAAAGCTCGATCCGGTTATCGGAAGAGAGCAGGAGATCCGGCGTATTATCCAGATCCTCGGCCGGCGGACGAAAAACAACCCCTGTCTGATCGGGGAACCGGGTGTCGGCAAGACGGCGATCGTCGAGGGGCTTGCGCAGCGGATCGTAGCGGGTACTGTCCCGGATGTCATCCGTGGCAAACAGATCTATACGCTGGATATGGCGGCGATGGTCGCCGGTTCCAAATACCGCGGCGAGTTTGAGGAACGTATCAAGAAGGTGATCCAGGAGGTAAGCGCCCGCAGCGATGTACTTTTGTTTATCGACGAACTGCATACCATCATCGGGGCAGGCGGCGCTGAGGGAGCGATGGATGCTTCCAATATCTTAAAACCGGCGCTCTCGCGCGGCGAGATGCAGCTGATTGGTGCGACGACTATTACGGAGTACCGCAAATATATTGAAAAAGACCCGGCGCTGGAGCGCAGATTCCAGTCCGTTTCCGTGGAGGAGCCGAATGAGGAGGATGCGATCGCTATTTTGAAAGGACTGCGTCCGAACTACGAGGCGCACCATAAGGTAAAGATCACGGACGAGGCGATCGATGCGGCAGTGAAATATTCCGCGCGCTATATCAGCGACCGCTACCTGCCGGATAAGGCAATCGACCTCATCGATGAAGCAGCGTCCGGAAAGCAGATCAGCGGCGCTTCCGTGCCGGATGGCATAGAGAAGCTGCAGGCGGCGGTGGATGAGCTTTCCGAGAAGAAAGAGCAGGCGATCATCCTTGGAAACTGGGAGGAGGCGCAGGCGCTGAACCGCACGCAGGAGGCGACGCTCAAAAAACTGGCAGCCACGCAGAAGCGTCTGGCACAGAAGGGCGGCGTCCGCCGCCAGGAGATCGGCGAGGCGGATATCGCGGAGATCGTATCCATGTGGACGAAGATTCCGGTACAGCGGCTGGCGGAGAAGGAGACGAAGCGGCTGATGAAGCTGGAGCAGACGCTGCATAAGCGTGTGATCGGACAGGATGAGGCGGTCACGGCGGTGGCGAAGGCGGTCAAGCGCGGAAGAGTTGGTCTGAAGGACCCGGCGCGCCCGATCGGTTCCTTCCTGTTCCTTGGTCCGACCGGCGTCGGCAAGACGGAGCTGTCCAAGGTACTCGCCGAGGTGGTGTTTGGCAGCGAGCAGTCGATGATCCGCGTCGATATGTCGGAATATATGGAGAAGCACAGCGTGTCCCGTCTGGTCGGCTCGCCGCCCGGATACGTCGGTTATGAGGAGGGCGGCCAGCTCAGCGAGAAGGTGCGCCGCAATCCGTACTCGGTTATCCTACTGGATGAGGTGGAGAAAGCGCACCCCGATGTGTTCAACATTCTTCTGCAGGTGTTGGATGACGGGCACATCACCGATGCCCAGGGCAGAAAGGTGGATTTTAAGAACACCATTATCATTATGACGTCGAATGCCGGGGCGCAGGCGATCGTCGAGCCGAAGAAGCTTGGCTTCACGGCGGTGAACGACGAAAAGCAGAATTACCAGCGCATGAAGAGCAGTGTGATGGAGGAAGTAAAGCGGCTGTTTAAGCCGGAATTTCTCAATCGTATTGATGAGATCATCGTGTTCCGGTCTTTAAATAAAGAGGAGATTGACCGCATTGTCGGACTTCTCTTAGGAGATTTTGAGGAGCGGTGTAAAAAACAGATGGACATCACTTTAAACGTTCGTCCGTCTGTGAAGAAATATATTGCCGAAAAGGGCTTTGATCCGAAATTCGGCGCGCGTCCGTTAAAACGTGCGATCCAGTCGCAGGTGGAGGACGCTCTGGCGGAAGAAATTTTATCCGGGCGCGTTTCGCAGGGCGATACGGTTGCTGTGAAAATGACGAACGGTAAGATTAAATTTGAAAAACAGTAAGATAAAAATGGGAGGACAGTGAAATGTCAGTAGTAGAATCTTTGATCCGCAAAGAAACCGATGGAACCATCAGCTTTGGAAATTACCTTCTGGATAAGAAATCCAAGGTGTCTGATTTTGAGAACGCCGGGGATATTTACAAGGTAAAATCGTTCCGCGAGATTACCAAGCTGGAGAAAAACGAGATGTTCGTTTACGAATCTGTTCCGGGGACGGCGGTGCATCATCTGAAGGAGACCGGGGACGGTATGGAGTTTGCGGTAGAGGGCGCGCAGGATGCGCAGATCACCGTGGAGATGGAAGCCGAAACTGTTTACGAGATCGAGATTGACGGCGAGAGCACCGGAACGATGAAAACAAATTTGGGCGGAAAGCTTTCTCTGAGCGTTGAGCTGGAGGCTGGAAAGAGCGTTTCCGTTAAGATTGCGAAGTAGGAAGATGGCAAAAACGAAGGGAACTGTATTTTTCTGTCAGAACTGCGGCTATGAGTCAGCAAAGTGGCAGGGACAGTGTCCGGGCTGCCACGAGTGGAACACCTTTGTGGAAGAACCGGCTGCGCCGAAAAAGAGCGCTGCGGGAAAGAACACCCGGCCGTCTGTACCAGTATCCGAACCGGTGCGTCTTTCGGAGATCAGCGCGGACGAGAGCGAGCGTACCTCGTCGGGCATGGCGGAGCTGGACCGCGTGCTCGGCGGCGGCATTGTGTCAGGCTCGCTGATCTTAGTGGGCGGTGATCCCGGTATCGGAAAATCGACCCTGCTTCTGCAGGTATGCCGCGATCTTGTCAACCGGGGGCATAAGGTGCTGTATATCTCCGGAGAGGAATCTGCGCGGCAGTTAAAGCTGCGTGCGCAGCGCGTCGGGCGCTTTGCGGAAGAACTGATGGTACTCTGTGAGACAAATCTGGACACGATCTGCGAGGTATTGCAGCGGCAGAAGCCGGAGTTTGTGGTGATTGATTCCATCCAGACCATGTACAGCGAGGAGGTGGCGTCGGCGCCGGGAAGCGTCTCCCAGGTGCGTCAGGCGACCGGCGTGTTCATGCAGATCGCAAAGGGCATGGGCATCACTGTATTTCTGGTCGGTCATGTCACAAAGGAGGGCGTCGTGGCGGGACCGCGCGTGCTGGAGCACATGGTTGACACCGTGCTCTATTTTGAGGGAGACCGTCACGCCGCTTATCGTATCCTGCGCGGTGTGAAAAACCGTTTTGGCTCGACAAACGAGATCGGCGTCTTTGAGATGCGCGACACCGGGCTTGTCGAGGTGGAAAATCCGTCGGAATATATGCTGAGCGGCAAGCTGGAGAACGCCTCCGGCTCTGTGGTGGCGTGCTCCATGGAAGGCACGCGTCCGGTCTTGGTGGAGATCCAGGCGCTTGTCTGCCAGAGCAATCTGCCGATGCCGCGCCGCACCACGGCAGGGACAGATTTTAACCGTGTCAATCTGCTGCTTGCCGTGTTGGAAAAGCGCGCGGGCATCCATCTGTCCGCCTGTGATGTCTATGTCAACATTGCCGGCGGCATCAAGATGACGGAGCCTGCGATCGATCTTGGACTTATCCTGGCGCTGGTATCCAGCTATAAGGACATCGCCGTGGACGAAAAGCTCATTGCTTTCGGCGAGGTGGGCTTAAGCGGAGAAATCCGCGCCGTCAACATGGCAAAGCAGCGGGCTGACGAAGCAAGAAAGCTCGGCTTCACTACCGTGCTGATGCCGGAGGTGTCTGTCAAAACCGTCGGCAGGATCCCCGGATTGAAGATCGTCGGGTTCAAAACCGTGCGGGAAGCCGTGTTCTATATATTGAGCGGCGAGGACGCAGGACTGCCGTTTTCATCCTGAGCGGGTTGACAAAAAATTCTCACTGGAAATCCATTGACAAATCGTGAAATGATTACTATAATTTGGATGAAATTCGGCAAAATAGCATAGTGCCGAAAAATATTTAAATAATTATCATGAATTTGGACATACTGGAATTGAGGTGAGTAAGATGACAAAGACAACACAGATTTCCAATGACCAAATGATTTTTTCAATTCAAGAACTGAAAGATAAAGGTTTTTCATATTACAAAATTAATCAGATGGTTGAACAGGGGATCCTGATAAAACTGAATAAGAAATATTATGAAAATGCAAATTTTGATGGTGAGGGATCAGATTTTTACTATGCCTATGCATTTGTACCAGACGGAGTAGTTTGTCTGCTAAGTGCAGCTGTGTATTATAATCTGTCTACTTATCGCCCGGATGTCATTGATGTTGCAATTCCAAGAAAAGCAAAGGTATCAACATTACCGGATTGGCCGGAATTGAATGTATGCTATTTTACAGATGACCGATTTGGTATTGGTATCGAGACCGTAGAGGATGGAAATAACAGATTTCGTATTTATGATATCGAGAAAACTGTTGTTGATATCGTTTTCTACAGGGAAAAAATAGGAATTGAAGAAACGAAAGAAGTTCTTACAACTTATCTGCATCGGAGGGATCGTAATCTGAATAGGCTAATCAGATATGCGGAGCTGCTCAAATGTGGGGATGTAATGAAAAAGTATCTGGAGATGCTAATATGACAAGCGCTATATCCGTAAAGGACAGATTAAAGAAACAGGCGATAGAAGATGGAAAGACCATGCAGGATAAGCTGGTCACATATGGTTTGGAGAGAACAATATATAGATTATCTATTTCAAAATATTCAGAGAGGTTTACACTAAAGGGCGGTATTTTTTTGTATGCACTATTTGATGGAGAGTATGCCCGTGCAACAATGGATATTGATCTTTTGGCACAGCGTATTCCAAATGATGCTGAACAAATGAAGAAAATATTTAATGATATTTTTTCTATAGAGTGTGATGATGCGTTACGATTTGATCTGAACACGCTTGAGGTTATCAACATAACTGAATTCAAGGAGTATCATGGTGTAAATGTATCTATTATGGGATATCTGGACAGAACCAGGGTTCCAGTATCAATAGATATTGGTTTTGGTGATGTGGTGTATCCCGAAAGAATGAAAATGGAGTTCCCGGTTCTGCTGGACATGGAGCTTCCAGAGGTATATGCCTATTCGATTTATTCCGTCATAGCAGAAAAGTTTGAGGCTTTTGTTTCTCTGGGCCTTGCAAATGGTAGATATAAGGATTTCTATGATATCTATGTTTTGGCTGACAGGTATGATCTTAATGGTGTGGAATTAAAGAATGCGATTGTAGAGACCTTTACTCATCGAGGTACTGGTTTTGATGATATTGCAGCCTTTGATGATGATTTTACCAGGGATGAGACAAGGCAGGGAAGATGGAAAGCCTTTATCCAAAAGAAGAAAGCATTGGTGAAAGTAGAATTTGAGGAAACTATGCAACTACTAAAAGAATTATTGCTGCCCATCGTGGATTCAATTCATAGTGATAATTCCTTTGAGCAGACATGGAGTAAAGAAACAAAAAGCTGGATGTAAGTACATACAATTAGTAATAGGGATTGAGATACATGATCCTTTTATTTTGCAAAGTTTATGCTTCTAACTTTGCAATTTGCGCAAAAAATTCGTGGGGAAATTGTCAAAAATTTATTGACAATTTCCCGCGTTTGTGTTATAAATATTTGGTGAGCAACACACAGGGGATTGGTCAAATGGTATGACAGAAGTCTCCAAAACTTTTAGCGGGAGTTCGATTCTCTCATCCCCTGCTCGAAAAGCACCGTATTTACGGTGTTTTTTATATGCCGGTTTGGTTAATTTAATGATTCGACTATGGAAAAACGAGGACATGACCGCCCTCGTTTTTTATATAATATTTGACGAACAGATGCGGCTCTGTGTCGGGATCATAATTGGTGCGATTTTGTGGAGGAATGAAATCAAAAAGTCAGAAAGGATAGTTGTTGATTTTTGCAATTCGTGCTACACTATCCATAGTGCTTTATACAGGATGTATCTGAGATATAAAAAGGAAGGGAAGTACAATGGGATTTCGACAAATTGCCGGAAAAGGACTTTATTTTTTATTCATCGGGCAGATTCTTGGGATTTTGATGCTCGTTCCCGTGATCGGAACGATCGCGGCACTTGCCGGAGCGGTTTGTTCCATCTATGGGCTGTATACGCTCTCCAAAGCGGACGCCGATTATCAGACCGCGTTTATGCTGACGATCGCAAACTTTGCTGTTTCGCTGTTCAGCACGGTTATTTTAAATAATGAGGGAATTTTTGCATTTCTGTGCAGTGCGGCTTCGCTGGTGATCAACGCGGCAGTAATTTATTTTATCTGCAGCACAACCGGAAGATTGCTGCGCGGTATCGACGATACGGTAGAGCAGCGCGGCGGGATAATCTGGAGAGCGGTGATGCTGTGCACGATCGTGGAGATTGCCTGTGCGCTGCTGGTGTATATTCCGATTATTAATATCGCGGCAATGGTGATACAGGTGATCGCGATGGTGGTTCAGCTGGTAATCAGCATTTTGTATCTGATATTTCTCTGGCAGGGGCAGAAAACGCTGCGGCAGTGTTCGCAGTGACGGAAGATAAACAGAAAATATGCGGCGCGGAAAACCGGAGCGGAGCCGCGGCATAAGCTACGAAAGACAGGAAGGGGACAAAAGCAGTGGAAACCTATTTATATGTGATTTTTCTTGCCGTTAGTTTTGGCGCGTCTGTGGTGGGCGCGATCTGCGGGATCGGCGGAGGCGTGCTGATCAAGCCGCTTTTGGATGCGTTCGGGGTGCTGAGCGTCTCGACCATCAGCTTTTTGTCGGGCTGCACCGTGCTGTCGATGTCCTGTTACTCCGTTGTAAAGGCAAAACTGAGCGGGGATTCCCTGGTGGATATGAAAACCGGAACGCCGCTTGCCGTCGGCGCGGCGCTCGGCGGCGTGGCAGGAAAAATGATGTTCCAGTATCTCACGGAGATGTTTGCCGACAAAGACCGGGTGGGCGCGATCCAGGCTATCTGCCTGCTTCTGATTACCTTTGGGACAATGCTCTATACCATCCGAAAAGATAAGATCAAAACGCATCATGTGACGGGTATTGCCCCCTGCGTTGCAATCGGGCTGGTGCTCGGCATCTGCTCGTCCTTCCTGGGAATCGGCGGCGGTCCGATCAATCTGGTGGTGCTGTTTTTCTTCTTTTCCATGGACACGAAAACGGCGGCGCAGAATTCCCTGTATATTATTTTGTTTTCGCAGATTACCAGTCTTATCAACACGCTGGTGACGCGGACCGTGCCGGAATTCAGTATCGCTTTGCTGGTGCTGATGGTCGGCGGCGGGATCCTTGGAGGCATGGCGGGCAGAGCGATTAATAAAAAGATAGACGGCAGTGTGGTAAACCGCCTGTTTATCGGACTGATGGGTGTGATCATGCTGATCTGCGTGTATAATATTTATCAGTTTATGTAACTAAGAAATTTCTGGCAGGATTACGAAAAGGAGACTTACTATGCCGCCGATCAGTGTTTTGATGAAGCCCTCGTCCGGTATGTGTAATATGAAGTGCGATTACTGCTTTTACTGCGATGAGACGAAAAAGCGGACGCAGCAGTCCTTTGGTTTTATGAAGGAAGAGACGTTAAAGAATATTATCCGCAGGACGATGCTGCGCGCCCAGGGCGGCATCAGCTATGCTTATCAGGGCGGAGAGCCGACGCTGCGCGGAATTGATTTTTTCAAAAAAGCGGTGGAATACCAGAAACAATACAATAAACACGGCATCCAGGTGCAAAATGCCTTTCAGACGAACGGTTATTTGCTGGATGAGGAATGGTGCCGGTTCTTAAAGGAAAATCACTTTCTGGTCGGCGTTTCTCTGGACGGTATTCAGGAAATTCACGACGCTTACCGTCACGGAAAGGACGGCGGACCCACCTACGAACGTGTTGTGCGGGCCACAAAGCTGTTGGATGAGTACGGCGTGGACTACAACATTCTGACGGTAGTGAACCGGCGGGTAGCGGGGCGGATCGAAGAGATTTATGAAAATTATCGCAGGCACGGGTGGAGGTACCAGCAGTACATTGCCTGCCTTGACCCGCTGGGCGAGCCGCACGGCCGGAACGAATATGCTCTGCGTCCGCAGGAATACGGAGTGTTTCTGACCCGCCTGTTTGAGCTTTGGTATGCCGACCTGCAGAAACAGCGGCAGCCTTATATTCGGACGTTTGAGAATTATATCAGCATTCTGGCAGGCTACCTTCCGGAGGCGTGCGACCAGAGAGGAACCTGCGGGATACAGTACGTCGTCGAGGCGGACGGCGGCGTGTATCCGTGCGATTTTTATATGACGGATGAATATCTCCTGGGAAATTTTAACGACTGCAGACTGGATGCGCTCGATGAACGCCGCCGGGAGATCGGATTTTTGGAGCGGTCGCAGAAGCTGTCCGCAGAATGCAGAGCGTGCAGATATTATCACATCTGCCGGGGCGGCTGCCAGCGCAACCGGGACTGGGATCCACAGAAGAAAGCGTATGAAAACTATTTCTGCAGCGCGTACAAAATCTTTTTCGATGCGTGTTATGAGCGCATGAGGGAGATAGCGGAAGAAACAGTGAGATCCAGGTAATATAAATTAAAAAAACAATGATAAACACCCGACTGGATGAATGGTCCGGCCGGGTGTTTTTGTCTTGCAAATCTTTCTGAATCCGGGGCATACTATGAGGAATACCGGAGCGCAGAAAGCCGGGAATACTTTGGGATGAAAGAGAGGAAAAGGATATGAAGCGCGTACTGGAAGCAGGCATGTTAAATGAATTTCGGGATAGATTGCTGGAGGAGGAAAAGGCGCAGGCGACAGTGGAGAAATATATGCATGACGTCGGGGTGTTTTTTGATTACGTAAAAGAGGAAAACGGGATCGACAAGCATACCGTGATCGCATACAAGGAATATCTGACAGCGCATTATGCCGCGGCGAGCGTCAATTCGATGCTGGCGGCGCTCAATGTATTTTTGAAAGCAATGGGCTGGCACGAGTGTACGGTCAGGGCACTGAAAATCCAGAAGGAAGCTTTCCGGGAGCGGGAACGCGATCTGACGAAGGCGGAATATCTCCGTCTGCTGAAGACTGCAAAGGAAAAAGGGAAGATGCGCCTTTACTGGACCATGCAGGTGCTGTGCGCTACGGGGATCCGCGTGAGCGAGCTGCGCTACATCACCGTGGAATCACTGCAGACCGGGAGCGCACGGGTCTGTTCCAAAGGAAAACAGCGGACAGTGTTGCTGCCCGCGGCGCTCTGCCGGAAGCTGCGTAGATACGTCACTGAGTGCGGGATCACGGGGGACAGTATTTTTGTGACCAGAAGCGGAAAGCCGGTCGACCGGAGTAACATCTGCCACGACATGAAAGCGCTCTGCGAAGAGGCCAACATCTGCCGGGAGAAGGTATTCCCGCACAACCTCCGCCACCTGTTTGCCGTCACATATTATAAGGCGAAGAAGGATATCTCCCACCTGGCGGACCTGCTTGGGCACGCGAGCATCAACACCACGCGCATCTACACGCTTGTCAGCAGCGAGGAGCAGAAGCAGCAGATCGAATATCTGGGGCTGGTCGTGTGAGAAAAGCTGTTTCGGAAGGGAGGCGGTAAAACGCGCTGCATGACTATACGGAAAAACGGATATTTTGTGCAGAATGCCGGGACATAAAAATACCGCATAATATCTGTTATGCGGTAAAGAAGCAGTCATTACATATGTATCCATCTTTTAACAATTTTTATTCTAGCACCCCGGTGTAAAAAATTCAACATAAAAATTACACAAAAAGCAGACCGGGGAGAAATTTTTCTCCGGTCGGGATATGTCTGCCCTTAAAGGGCGTCTTTTTTCGTTTTACAGCCGCGATAAAGGCATTTCAAGCGGCATTTCTTTTCGGAAATACCCCATAACAGATATTATGTGGTGATCGGCTGTCGTTCAACAGTGCGTCTGAAAAAAAGAAGAATGGAGAATGTGGAATGCAAAGGAAAGTGAAAAAAACATTGTCATTCCTGATGGCGCTGGTCATGGTGGTATCCCTGCTGTGCGGGGGCGGTATTTCCGCGATCGCGGAGGGAACCGTGCTGACAGAACCCATCACGGAGGGCGGTACGGAAGCGGAGACAACGCCGCAGACGGCCTCGTATGAGTCGGAAACACCGGCGGCGTTCCAGGAGGAGACAGCAGGCGTGCCTGTGACGGAGCCTGCATCACAGGAGAGCGGGACAGAGGATGGAACGCTCCCGTCTGAGACGCTGACGGAGACAGTCGGCGAGACCGGGACGGAGCTGACTGAAAACAATGCTTCGCCGGAACAGGTGACGGAGACGTCCGGCGGGACAGACAGCGAAGCCGTCAGTGAGGAAAGCAGCGAATCCATCAGTGAAGCGGGCAGTGAGACAGGAAGCGAAACTGTCACAGAAGAGGAAACCGCTGAGCAGGAAAGCGAGCCGGAGAAGGTTACGGAAGCGGGAAAGCCGGAGTTTACGTATGAGGAAACCGTGGACGGCGTTCTTGTAAGTATCTACGCGCCGGAAGGGATCCTTCCCGAGGGGACGACCGTGACGGTAAGGTCGCTTACTGCAGATATGCTGCAGACGATGGAGAAAACAATTAACGATTCTCTGTCAGGAGCAGAAAAAGAGGTTGTCCAGCTCATTGGCTTTGATATCACCTTCTATGATGCCGATGGAAATGAGATGCATGAGCTGGACGGGCAGGTGAGCATCCGATATTCAGGGATGGATATCGTGAAGGAAGCAGAGGAAGCGCGGGTCTATCACGCCGATGAAAACGGAAACATCACAAATGCGCTGACGGAAGCTGCGGCTCCGTCCGGTACGGTGGGGTTTACCTCGGATAAATTTTCACCGGTGCTGTATGCGCTGTATGCTGCGGATGACGATGGGAAATACCATGTGAATTTCTACAGCCAGGATGGCCAGACGGTTCTTCAGACGGTTGATGTTGTTGAGGGAGAGACGGCCAGCTACACCGCAGATGCAGGTCTTCTTGAAATGGAAGGAATGCTTTTTTGCGGATGGTCCAAGGATATGCAGGGCGAAACGCCTGTCTCAGAGCTGGAAGATTTTGATCTTAGTCAGCCTGTCAGCAGTGTACTGACGGGAGAAGAGAGCACGCTGAACCTTTATGCGTGGTATGGCAAAAAGGTTACTGTGTCGTTTGTCTCAAACGGAGGCACGGCAGTACCGACGCAGAACCTGGTGGAAGGCGAGAAGGCTGCAGAGCCGACAACGACGCGGGTTGGCTATACCTTTAAAGGCTGGTCCTCTGACCCGGAGAATTACACGGCATTTGATTTTGATACGCCAATTAACGAAGATATCAGGCTTTACGCTTTCTGGGATGCCCAGCTGGTGCCGGTGAAGCTTGTCTATATGTATGAGAATGCGGACGATGACGGGTATACTCCGGCAGGAGCAAGCACCACGGTATATGCTCCGGCGGGAAGCTATCTTTCCATTGAGAAGAGTAATATTACCAGAATCGATCAGACCCATAGCGTGCGCTATGCGGAAACCGCTGACGGAGAGCTGACGGGCTATGCGACGAATGACGCCAGTGGAAATAGGAACGCTTCGATTAATGATGTGCGCGATACCTACTATCAGTATTCCAGCGCATCAAACAAGCGTCAGGTGATGCCGGACGGCTCCACGGTAATGCTGGTTTACTATAACCGCGCGCGGGTAACGCTGACGTTTACATATGATTTGAACAGCAACGGGTCGATTAATATCGATCAATATATAACAGCGGACAACCAGGCAAAGTATGGGGTTAAATATACATCAACAAGAACGAATAATGGGTACGATGGATTTGTTTATTCCTTTACCGCAAAGTATGGACAGAATATTGTCCCGGTCTGGGCACAGGTTGGATGGGTAGTAAACGATAGCTCGGGCGGAAATACTTTTGATACATGGACGTGTCCGGATGATCATGATCAGACGACGAATATGTATACGCTGGAGTCATCCTTATTTATGAATGGAAGCAGTGGCTTGAGCATAGAAAATGGCGTGCTGGTGGGAACCGGAGCGCTGACCGCCAAGGGGGATACGGTTCGAAAGCTCTGGGGTATTTATGCCCGGACAACCCTGCCGGGTGAGAAGGCTGATTTTACGTACCAAAATAAAAACTATACTATTTATACAGATGCCTGCCAGATGATTATGACTTACAGTAATAATGGGACTGTAGGCTACAAAGCTCTGGAAGGATGTACATCCATTTCCGGGGAACCAACGCTGTCAACTAATTATGGCAATCGGATGTCAATAAGAAATGTTACTGTTAATGGCGGCTCGCTTAAAAATAAGTTTGACTCAGTATTTCCTGATAGCATTAGTAACGGGGAAAGATGTCAGATCCTTCTCTATGACCGCAGGGAATTTACGTTAACGCTTTATACGCAGACAGACGATTTAGGCATCAAAAACGCAAGCTATCTCTACGGCGACTGGATTTATAACGACGACAGGGATCTGCTTAAAATTACAGAGCCGAACATGAAAAAAGAAGGGTATCGCTTTGCAGGGTGGTATACAGACCCGGATTGTATGGCGGGAACGGAGTATGTCCCGGATGAAAATTCCCGGATTACCGGAAATCTGGATCTTTATGTAAAGTGGGAGCCGAGCCAATACCTTGCACAATACTATCTGTATACGGATGATACAACTCCGTATGCGGAGCAGGGCTTTGCGGACGGCGGCACAATTGACGACAAGCTGGTTCCGCAGGCTGTCCAGAGTATCTTTAAAGGCTGGTACTGGTATCAAAATGGAAGGCTGGAGAGCTTTGACTTTACCTCAGCGGTAGGTGAGGCGCATGTGGATGAAAACGGCGTCCTGAAGCTCTATGCTGTATGGGAGGGCTCGACTGGCAAGGTAAGCTATGTTCCTGGTATCGGCGGCGACAACCAGACACAGGAGGTTGTCGATACACGTGATTTTGAGATTAATGAGGCTTCTGTGCAAATGCCAGATTATACAGACGTGTGGCCAACCGGGGTACCGACAGACGGCACGCTCAAATTTGTCGGCTGGAAGGCTCCGAACGGAGAAATCTACCAGCCGGGAAGGTACGTACCGGTGACGCGTACCTATATGCAGTTTGAGGCGCAGTGGTCCGCGGATGCTGTGACGCTAATCTACGATGCGAATGGAGGTACCGGTTCGAACGTAACGGAGAGCTGGGCGCGCAGCAGCGCGGTGACGGCTTGGGATAACATGGACGGTCAGACTCCGCATTTCACACGGACAAATTACGAGCTGCTCGGCTGGGATGAGGATCCAAATGCTGTGACTCCAACTTATGAACTGGGAGCAGGTACCATTGTTCTTGATAAGGATACGACAACGCTTTACGCTATCTGGAAGCGCCGTACGGTGAACCTGACCATTAAAAAGAGCGTAACCGGAAACATGGGCGATGTGTCAAAAGAATTTACTTTCAGCTACAGCTATACAGATGGCAATACAACAGTTGACAAGAATTTCAGGATAACAAATGGTGGTGAATACACGATCTCGGATGTTCCTGTTGGCGTGACATTAAAGCTGCAGGAGCAGGGGGATTTCGGATACCGGGTTACAGCGGTATACAATGGTCAGACACTCTATGATGGTGCAGCAAATGAGACTGAAATGCTGTTTCCGATCGTAGAGGGAGCCGATAAGATTGAGATTAACAATCATAGGGATGCCGTACCGGATACCGGTGTCATGCTGGATTCCATGCCGTACATCATCATCCTTGTGCTCGTGCTTGCAGGAGCGATCCTGTTTGCAGTCAGCAGACGCAGGAAATACCGTGTCTGACCGGCGGAGGATGTAATGACGACAGACAGAAGAGAAGGCGACAGAAGTACCCGGCAGAGACCGGGCAGCGCGGCAGAACTTCGGCAGGGCACACGGAGAAGCAGCGCGGCGGAAACCGGACAAGGCACACGGAGAAGCCGGACATCAGGGCCGGAGCAGGCTGCCCGTGAAGAAAAGGATGCACAGCGGCAGCGTTCACGCGCAAGAGACTCACGCACCGCCCGCGCAAAGAAGCAGCGGCAGCAGGAACAGCTTCGGAGAGGCTACCTGGATCTGCTTGTCCGGGTGGTACTGCTGGTTGCAGCAGGCTGGATCCTTCTCACACAGGTTTTTCTGATAACACAGGCGTCCGGGAACGGCATGTTCCCGGCGCTGAAGGACGGCGACCTGGTGTTTGCCTACCGGCTGCAGCGGGAATACGCCAAGAATGATGTGGTGGTTTACGAAGCGGACGGGGAGGAGCGTATCGGGCGCATTGCTGCGCGGGAGACGGATGTGGTGACGCTAGACGACAGCGGCACGCTCCTCGTCAACGGAACCGCGCAGAGCGGCGAGATCCTCTATCCGACCTATGCGGAGGGGGAACTGGAGTACCCCTATACGGTGCCGGAAGGGCATGTATTTGTGCTCGGCGATTACCGGACGCAGACGGAGGACAGCCGTATCCTGGGGGCGATCCCCGTGAAGGATGTGAAGGGAAAGGTTATCACGATCCTTCGCAGACGGGGGCTATAGGCCTCAACACAATGTATGATCTGCCGGAAGGCTTTTCATAAAAAACAAATTAATAAAATTCCAGGGAGGAAAAAAATCATGAAAATGAAAAAAATTGCAGCAATTGTATTTTCAGCAATGATGATGCTGAACATGGGCACCGCAGTATTTGCGGAGGGAATTCAGGATGTACAGGATATACAGCCCACCATTAAAAAGACCTACCAGGTCAACCATGGTACGGCTCCTGCAGAAACCTTCACTTATAACTTTGTGCCTGTATCCTATACAAACGGCGACGGTGAAACAGTAGCGGGGGCCGAGATTCCCGCAATTGCTCCTGTAACGATTGCTTTCGATCAGGCGATCTCAGAAACAACTGTGAAGGAGGTAGATGTACCTATTAATGTTGCTAATTACCAGTTGGGTACTTATACCTATAATGTGTCTGAGGCTTCCGGCAATACAGCAGGTGTTAGCTACTCCGAGGAAAATTTGTATCTGGTTCTGACTATCATCCGTGATGAGGATAGCAATAAGCATTATGTTGCAGCGCTGCACTATGAAGATGCTAACGGCAGCAAGACCGATAATGATCTGACCAACAACTACGACTCCGGTTCTCTGACCGTTACCAAGCACATTGCGGGTAACATGGCTGAGATGAGCAAGAAATTTGCTTTTACAATTTCTTTTGCGAACCCGGCAGGTCGTGAGATCAAGAGTGCAATTAGCACCGATGCAACGAGCGGCACATGGAGTGCTGATGGTCTTACCTACACCATCGATCTGGGCAATAATGAATCTGTGAAATTCGATAACATTCCGGCAGGCGTTTCCTATACCGTAAGTGAGGATTCTGAGAATTATACTTCAGACAAAACAGATGACAAGGTGCAGGGCGACATAGCAGCAAGTGATGCTGACACCGTTTCCTTTACGAACACGCTGACAAATGGAACTATCGATACCGGTATCAACCTTGACAGCATGCCGTACATCATGATCCTCTGCCTGGTTGCTGTATGCGCAGTGGTTCTGTTTGTAAGAAAGCGCACCTCTGCAAACCGTTAAGAATTGTAACAGATAAGATGTGGGACATCCCACGGAAATGAGCGGTTTTCCAAAGCCCCGGAGTTTTTTCCGGGGCGGGAGCCGCATGAGATGACACATGATACAGGGAGTGGAACTGTATGCGTTTAGCGGGAGCATTTTTAAGGGCGGCGAACGCCCTGGTCTCCTTTGTTACAGCACTATGTCTCTGCACGGCAGGGCTTTACTCCGTCTACGCGCTGTGGGACAACAGCCGCGTGTATTCGGCGGCGGAGGATGTGCAGGCAGACATGATAAAGCTGAAGCCCGTGGTGATCGAGGCGGGCGGCGCTTCCTTTGAGGAGCTGCTGGCGGTCAATCGGGACGTCTGCGCGTGGATCACGATAGACAACACAAACATTGATTACCCCGTTTTGCAGGGGAAAACAAACCTTACCTATATCAATACCGATGTATACGGGAAATTTGCCCTGGCAGGCAGCATTTTCCTGGATTCCCGCAACGACCGCGGGTTCGGTGACACCTGTTCGCTGCTCTACGGGCACCATATGGCGAACGGGAACATGTTCGGAGATCTCGATAAATTCGAGGAGGAGTCTTTTTTCCGGAAAAATAAGACAGGGACGCTGTTGCTGCCGGATAAGACCTATGATCTGGAAATCTATGCCTGTCTGCTGGTGCCGGCGTCCGAGGATATGATCTTTGACCCGCAGCAGCACCAGGATGACATAAATCCACTGCTGGATTTCGTGGAACAGGAAGCGCTCTATTACGACGCGGATACTGTCGCAGCGCTGCGGCAGACAAACGGAGAAAGCCAGATTCTGGCGCTTTCTACCTGCTCCTCGGAATTTACCGATGCAAGGACCATTATTCTGACAGTGATGGAACCACATGTCAGTGAATAGGAGGATATGAAAGATGAAGACATGGAGACATGGAATGCTGGCGGCGCTCACCTTCGCCGTGTTCGGCGTGCTGGGATGCATGCCGTCTGGGGCAGCGGCTGCCGGAGCAGCGGAGGCGCTCATCACGGAGGTGCCGGTGCAGATCGTACTCACCGGGACACAGCCGGAGGAGGCGGAGGACTTTGCAGTAGTTCTGCAGGCGGAGAATGCGTCGAACCCGATGCCGCAGGGCAGCGCGGACGGCGTCTGCACGCTGACGGTTTCCGGGGAAGCTTCGGCAAGCTTCCCGGTGATCCGTTTCTCGCGGGTGGGCGTTTATAACTATATTATCCGGCAGACGGCAGGCGCAGATGCGGATTGCACCTATGACGATGCAGTGTACCATCTGACAGTCTATGTGACAAATCAGGAAGCGGGCGGTATCGGCGCCACATCCGTCCTGTACCGGAATGAGGAGACGGATAAGCTGGACTGCGCGGTGTTCACGAACGCTTACGTGACGGAAACGGAAACCGAAACAGAAACGGAAACTGAAACAGAGACGGAAAAACAGACGGAGAAACAGACGGAAGCCCCGAAGAGCAATGCGCCGAAGACCGGCGACAGCACGAATCTGGCGCTCTGGCTCACGCTGATGGGGGCTGCGGTTATTATAGTTGCCGCTGCATTCCTTGCGCGCAGGAAGCAGGCGGCAGGAAACGGCGGGAAGGAACATGGCGGGGAAGAGTAAGGACCTTACAGGACAGCGCTTCGGTCATCTGACAGTGCTGGGAAAAACAAAAGAGAGGTTCTGTGGCTACGTGGTGTGGCGGTGCCGGTGCGACTGCGGGCGGGAGACGCTCGCGAATACAAAGTACCTGCAGCGCGGCACGACGACGGACTGCGGCTGCATCCCGAAAATATCCGCGCGCGGGAGGAACAGTGCAGAGGATCTCACAGGGCAGCGGTTCGGAATGCTGAAGGTGGAATCGCGCGCCGAGAACCGCCGCGGGCATGTGTACTGGAACTGCCTCTGCGACTGCGGAAACACGAAAATCGTGCCTTCCCATAGTCTGAAAGCAGGCAAGGTAAAGGACTGCGGCTGCACGACACTGTGGATGCACCACATGAAGGATGACCTTGCCGGACATCGGTTCGGGCGTCTGGTGGCAGTGGAGCCGACAAAGGAGAAGAGCAAAAAAGCCTCTGTCTACTGGCGGTGCCGCTGCGACTGCGGAAACGAGGTGGAGGTCACGCGGGACGCGCTCCTGAGCGGGACGCAGAAGAGCTGCGGCTGCCTGCGCAGGGAGGTGCAGGACGGTATCCGGGACCGGCTGACGCGGGTGGACGGTACCTGTATCGAGTGGCTGGAGAAGCGCAAATACCGGAGTGACAATACCAGCGGCTTTCGCGGCGTGAATGAGACGAGTCGCGGCGGCTACCGTGTGAACATCGGCTTTAAGGGACGCCGGTTCTACTTAGGAAGATACAAGACCTTTGACGAGGCAGTGAAGGTGCGGCTGGAGGCGGAGGAGATGATCCACGGGGGATTTGTAAGAAGCTACCGACTGTGGAATGAAAAAGCGCAGGCGGACGCCGAGTGGGCGCAGCAGAATCCGCTTGTGTTCGAGGTGGTAAAGGAAAAAGACGGGCTGCACGTGGTATCGAGCGTCCCGGAGAATGGATAAGTACAAAAAATGCCAGAGCCAGAAATGACTCTGGCATTTTTGTATGTCCCGGATAGAAAAATGTTTACTTTTTTGTGCATATAGCTTATGATAAGGGTACAGACGCAGACGCGAAAGGCAATACGGCTGCGCAAAAAAATCACAAAAAAGGAGGCAGTGAGGATGAAGAAACGGTTACTTGGAACACTGACACTGGCTATGGCGGTTTCCATGGGCATGGCGGCAGGCGCGGAGGGCGACATTGTGGTGCTCTACACGAACGACGTACACTGCGCGGTGGCGCAGGACGATGAAAACCAGGTGCTCGGCTATGCGAAGGTGGCGGCTCTGAAGGAAGAGCTGGAGGAAGCTGGCAGCGAGGTAATTCTCGTGGACGCCGGAGACGCTATCCAGGGAGAAGCGATCGGCACGCTCTCCAGCGGGGAGTATCTTGTGCAGATCATGGACGAGGTGGGCTACGATATTGCGGTTCCGGGAAATCATGAGTTTGATTACGGGATGGAGCAGTTTTTAAAGCTCGCAGAGGAAGCAGATTACGATTATATTTCCGCAAACTTCACGGATCTTACGACAGGAGAGCCGGTATTTGACGCCTATGAGATCGAGGAGGAAGGCGGCGTAAAGATCGCGTTTGTGGGCGTCTGCACACCGAAAACGATCACTTCCTCCACACCGGTATATTTCCAGAATGATGCCGGCGAATATATCTACGGCTTCCGGCTGGATGAAACCGGAGCGGCATTATATGACTGTGTGCAGAGCGCGGTGGATGCGGCACGCGCGGAGGGCGCGGATTACGTGATCGCCGTCACGCATCTCGGTATTGAGGCGGAATGCAGTCCGTGGATGTCGACGGAGCTGATCGGCAATACGAACGGCATCGACGTGGTGCTGGACGGACATTCTCACAGCACGATTGAGGGCGACCTGGTGAAAAATAAGGATGGAGCCAATGTTCTGATGACCTCCACCGGCACAAAGCTGTCGGCGATCGGCAAGCTGACGATCGCTGAGGACGGCGCGCTTTCCAGCGAGCTTGTGTACGACTATGAGGGCAGCGACCCGGAGGTGGAAGCGTTTATCGCAGGCATCCAGGCAGAATTTGAGGAGACCCTGAACCAGGTGGTGGCAAAGACCGATGTGGCGCTTGTCATCAACGAGCCGTCCACACTGGATAAGGAAGAAAAGATAAGGCTTGTGCGCAATGCGGAGACAAATCTCGGCGATCTCTGCGCGGACGCATACCGCTACGTATCGGGAGCGGATGTGGCGCTTGTAAACGGCGGCGGGATCCGCACGGATATCCTGGCGGGCGATATCACATACGACGACATCATCAGCGTGCATCCGTTCGGAAACGAGCTTTGCATGGTGGAGGCGACCGGACAGCAGATCCTCGATGCGCTGGAAATGGGCGCGCGCGTGACGCCGGAGGAAAACGGCGGGTTCCTGCAGGTATCCGGGCTGACCTATGAAATCCATACAGACATGGAAAGCACCGTTAAGCTGGATGAAAACGGCATGTTCCAGGGTATGCTTGGCGATTATCGCGTGCAGAACGTCATGATAGGAGATGAGCCGCTCGACCCGGATAAGACCTACACCGTGGCGTCCCACAATTATATGCTGAAAAATGCAGGTGACGGCATCAACATGTTTACGGAGTGCGAGCTGCTCCTGGAGGATATCATGCTCGACAACCAGGTGCTGATCACCTATATCACGGAAGGACTCGGCGGCGTGGTCGGAGAGGAATACGCAGAACCGTACGGGCAGGGACGTATCGTGGCAGTAGAAGGATAACATACGAAGGTTTTCTAAAAAAGCAGCTTGAGAATGATAAGATGAAATGTGAAACTCCCACCCAAAAAGTGGGAGTTTTTTATGGGCATTTCTATTGATGGGGAAGGGGATGAAAATTGTTTCAGATTTATCTTGACAGATATATGATTCTGTGTTATATTTCATAACGTAGTTATGAAACGATGTTTTTTAAAGGTAAAACATTAAGGCTGCTTTTCCGGGGACGGGCAGGCAGTCTTAATATAAAACAAAGGGTTAGCAAATACTAACCTTAAAAAGGAGGAATATGTATGCAAAAGCAAAGTCCACTGCTCCGTATCTGGAGCTGGGGAAAAGAGGAGCATGGCAGGTTGACGCGGGCAATCGCAAGCGCGTTCCTTGGTGTCGCACTGGGGATGCTGCCATATTTTTGCGCAGCTCAGATTATCATAAAGCTGCTGGCGGGAGAAAAGGAAATAAGGGTGTATTTGCCATGGCTTGTGATTGGGATGGCCGGATATGCCGCCCGTACGCTGCTTTATAATCTGGCACTGTCCATGTCTCATAAAGCAACCTTCTCCGTCTTAAAGACCATCCGGCAGAAGATTCTGGAAAAGCTGCCCAGGCTTCCGCTGGGAACGGTCATGGACATGCAAAGCGGTAAGATGAAGCAGATTATTGTGGATCAGGTAGACGGCATGGAGACGACGCTGGCGCACCTTTTCCCTGAAATGACCGCCAATATTGCAGGGCCGGTTCTGATCCTGATCTATTTGTTTGTGCTGGACTGGCGTATGGCGCTTTTATCGCTTGTGACGATACCGATCGGTTTTGCGTTTATGATGTCGGTCATGGGAAGCTATCAGAAAAAGTACGAGGGTGCTGTCAGGACGACGATGGAAATGAATGGAACGATCGTGGAATATATCGGGGGTATTGAAGTGATCAAGGCGTTTAATCAGGGAAAATCGTCCTACGCCAAATTTTCCGACAGGGTAATGGCCAACGCCTCGTATTATTATCATTGGATGAAAAGCTGTTTGTTCGGCACATCCATGGGCTATGCGGTTGTCCCTGCCACACTGGTCACTGTTCTCCCTGTCGGCTGGCTGTTTTATCAAAACGGAAGTCTTTCGGCAGATACTTTTATTACGGCTGTGATCTTATCGCTCGGTATTGCAGGGCCTCTGATGGCGGCAATGAATTTTGTAGATACATTGGCGCAGGTGGGAACTACCGTAGAGGCGGTGGAGGAGCTTCTGGGTGCGGAGGAACAGCAGCATGGAAACCGGGAAGTTTCCATTCCCAATACGGATATTGCACTTACCCATGTATCCTTTGGCTATCACGAGGACAAGGAGATTTTAAAAGATGTCAGCCTGTCTATTCCCGCCGGCAGCATGACGGCGCTGGTAGGCCCTTCCGGTTCCGGAAAATCCACCATTGCAAAGCTGATCGCAGGATTTTGGGATGTGAAGAGCGGAAGCGTGTCTATCGGCGGTGTGGATGAAAAGGAAATCCCATTAAAACAGCTCTACGACAAGGTGGCATTTGTTTCACAGGAGAATTACCTGTTTGATGAGAGCGTGCGGGAAAATATCCGCATGGGCAGGCCTTCCGCTGCAGACAGGGAAGTAGAAGCCGCCGCAAAAGCCGCAGGCTGCGACAGCTTTATCCGTGGACTGGAGAACGGCTACGACACCAGGGTGGGCAGCGGAGGCGCGCACCTTTCCGGCGGAGAGCGCCAGCGCATCGCTATTGCCAGGGCAATGCTGAAGGATGCTCCTGTTGTCATACTTGATGAGGCAACAGCCTACATAGATCCTGAAAATGAGGCGGTTATTCAGAAAGCAATTGGGAAACTGGTAAGGGGGAAGACCGTCATTGTTATTGCCCACAGATTGTCTACCATCAGGGATGCGGACAAAATCGTTGTAGTAAAGGATGGGCGGATCGAAGCAGAGGGAACGCATGAGGAGTTAAGGAGGAACTGCCCGCTGTATGAATCCATGTGGCAGGCGCATATCGGAGCAAAGGACGGTGAGATGGCATGATAGAAACATTCAGAAAGATATGGAAGTTTGCCGGTAAAGAGCGGGCAAATATTAATAAATCTGTGGCAGTCAGCTTTTTAAACGCGGTTTTTCGTATGTTTGAGGTCAGCGCCATTTATTTTGTGATCGCAGCACTGACGGAGGGGCAGCGCGGAGCAAAAGCAGCGTGGATCGCACTGGGATTTATGCTGGTGAGCATTATTGGAAACGGGATCACCGCCAGCATTTCCAAAATGCAGCAGACCCATGCCGGCTATTTTATGGCCGCAAACGAACGGATTAAAATCGGCAATCTCCTGAAAGGGGTACCGATGGGATTCTTTAATGACAACAGCCTCGGCGAGGTGACGGGAGTGTGCACCACGGTGCTCGGAAATGTGGAAACGCTCGTTCCTATGACGCTGGTAAATATCATGGGCGGTGTCATTGGCACGATTGTCTTTACGGCTATGATGTTGTTTTTCGAGTGGAGGGTCGGTCTGATCGCGGCAGCAGGAATTTTTGCGTATTTCCTGGTTGTTTCTGCTATGGAAAAGAAATCAGCGGCGATCGCTCCTAATTTACAGAAGTCACAGACAGCCCTGACAGCGGCGGTGCTGGAGTACGTGCAGGGAATGGGTGTGGTGAAATCCTTTAACCTGGGCGACAAGGGAGATAAAAAGGCGCAGGAGGCTCTGGAATTTAACCGGAAGAGCAATCTGGACATGGAAAATCTGATGACGCCCTATACAATTTTTCAGGAGCTTGTCCTGCAGGCGGCGGGCATCTGCATGATTTTTGCATCTGTTTTTTGCTGGATCAATGGCACAATGCCCATTGCCAGGGCATTGATGTGTATTGTGATGTCTTTCCTGGTATTCGGAC
This sequence comes from Marvinbryantia sp., assembly GCF_047017445.1. Taxonomy (NCBI): domain Bacteria; kingdom Bacillati; phylum Bacillota; class Clostridia; order Lachnospirales; family Lachnospiraceae; genus Marvinbryantia; species Marvinbryantia sp. Next base: position 54,956 of record NZ_JBKXTT010000023.1, read on the forward strand.
AGATCAGGCTGTTCGGTATGGGTATTTCTATGCTGCGGCTGTCATCGGCAAGCATCAATCGCACTCTGGAAACAGAAAACATGGAGCAGATGGACGAAAGAGGCAGGGCGCTGTCTCCGAAAAGCCATGACATTGTATTTGATCATGTGCACTTTTCCTACGAGAACAGGGAAATTTTGCATGGCATCAGCGTGAAGCTTCCGGATAAGACCACCACAGCGGTGATCGGGCCTTCGGGGTCCGGAAAAACCACCCTCTGCAATCTGGTGGCACGTTTCTGGGATGTGGACAGCGGCAGCATAAAAATAGGCGGAAACGATGTCAGGGACTATACATTGGAATCCCTGATGGAGCAGATCAGTATGGTGTTCCAGAATGTCTATCTGTTTGCAGATACCATTGAGAACAATATCAAGTTCGGAAAACAATGTGTGGAGACATGTTTCTGAATGCCTGCTCTTTCGGCGCTTTCACGA
>NZ_JBKXTT010000024.1:0-44494 GCF_047017445.1 Marvinbryantia sp.
GGCTGTTTTATGGCAGGGATTCTCTAACATGTCTTGTTTAACTAAATGACATTGGACGTGAACAGTAACGCGGCGACGCTATCATAACAGGCAGAAGATGATTTATGGGGCTGAGCAGGAATTCTATCTTGCATCAGCCCTGTTTTTGCGCTATACTCAAACATATTTGTGGAGTGCGCAGCAATCCGGTATCATGGGGAGAGGGATGGAGGAACATATGGAACCGATTATCAAAATCGAACATCTGGAAAAAGAATTTAAGCTGAAGGAGATGGACGTTCACGCTCTGCGGGACGTCAGCCTGGATATCTATAAAGGCGACATTTACGGCATCATCGGCATGTCCGGCGCGGGAAAGAGCACGCTTGTGCGGTGTTTAAATTTCCTGGAGCGTCCGACAGCCGGGACGGTGACGGTAAATGGAAAAGATCTTGCAAAGCTCTCAGAAAAAGAACTGCGTGAGGCGCGCAAGGATATCGGAATGATCTTCCAGCATTTCAATCTGCTCATGCAGCGCAGCGTCATTGATAATGTCTGCTTTCCGCTGGAGATCGCCGGGATGAGCAGGGCGCAGGCGCGCAAAAAGGCGATGGAGTATCTGGAAATCGTCGGGCTTGCGGAAAAGGCGAAGGCATACCCGGTGCAGCTTTCCGGCGGACAGAAGCAGCGTGTGGCGATCGCCCGCGTGCTCGCCTCTGATCCGAAGATTTTGCTCTGCGACGAGGCGACCAGCGCGCTCGACCCGCAGACCACAAAATCTATTCTGCAGCTTTTGAAGGAGATCAATCAGAAGTACGGAATTACGATCGTTGTCATCACGCATGAGATGGCGGTCGTACAGGAAATCTGTACGCACGTCGCTATCATCGACCAGGGAAATCTGGCGGAGCACGGCACAGTGGAGGAAATCTTCCTTGCGCCGAAATCGCGCGAGGCGAAGCGCCTGATCTACCAGGGCTATGAGAAGGTAGCGGAGATGAAGGGCAAACGCTGCGTGCGCATTGTATTCTCGGAAAATTCGTCCTTCGAGCCGGTGATCGGTAATATGGTGCTGGCGTTTAAGTCGCCGGTGAACATTCTCTATGCCAACACAAGGGATCTGGATGGCGTGGCAAAGGGCGAGATGGTTCTGCAGCTTCCGGAGGACGAGGAGCTTGGGCGCAAGATGATCGCATATTTAAAGAGCGCAAGATTAACGGTGGAGGAGCTGGAAGGTTATGTTGACTGAAAAAGAAATTATGATGATTGTTGAAGGAATCGGCGGAACACTCTGGATGGTGCTGGCTTCCGTATTTTTCGGCTATCTGATCGGACTGCCGATGGGGATCGCACTGACGGTCACGGGCAGGGACGGCATTCGCCCGAATGCGGCTGTCTATAAGGTCCTGGACGTGATCTCAAATATATTCCGCAGCATCCCGTTCCTGATCCTGCTGATCCTTGTGCAGCCGTTCACAAGATTTCTGCTCGGAAAGAGCTACGGAGCGACGGCAACCATCGTTCCGCTGACGATCGCAGCAGGACCGTACATCGCAAGAATGGTGGAATCATCCTTAAAAGAGGTGGATCACGGTGTGATCGAGGCGGCGCAGAGCATGGGCGCGAGCACCTGGACGATTATTTTCAAGGTGCTGCTGACAGAGGCGCGCACCTCGCTGATCGTCAACGCTACCATCGCCACAAATACGATCCTGGGATACTCCGCGATGGCGGGCGCCTGCGGAGGCGGCGGACTTGGAGACATTGCCGTCCGTTACGGCTACAACCGCTGGAGACCGAACATCCTTCTTATCACAGTTGTGCTCCTGGTCGTGCTGGCGCAGGTATTCCAGATGGTCGGAATGTCCATTTCGAGAGCAGTCGACCGCAGACGGGTGGAATGAGCAGCAAAGGGCAGCGTGTCTGCGAAGGAAGACATAGTATCGGTTTGGGCAGGAATATAAATTTACGAACGTTAAGAAAGTGAGAAAGAGAAAAGTGAAGAGAGCAAGTGGAATTTTACTGCCGGTGAGCAGTCTTCCGTCCCCCTACGGGATCGGAATGTTTTCAAAGAGCGCATATGATTTTGTTGATTTTCTGGTAGAGGCGGGGCAGACCTACTGGCAGATCCTGCCGCTGGGACCGACCAGCTACGGGGACTCGCCCTACCAGTCGTTTTCCACGTTCGCGGGGAATCCTTATTTTATCGACCTGGAGGCGCTGATCGAGGAGGGCGTGCTCACGAAAGCGGAGTGCAGAAAGGCGGATTGCGGGCAGGAGCCGCGCTATGTCGATTACGGTCAGCTCTACGACAAGCGCCTTGCGCTGCTGAGAAAGGCGTATGAGCGCAGTGAGATCGGCAAGGACGCGGATTTCCTGAAATTTGTGGATGAAAATCAATCATGGCTGAAAGACTATGCATTATTCATGGCAGTGAAAAAGTGCTTTGACGGCGCTTCCTGGCTGGAATGGGCGGAGGATATCCGTCTGCGCTGGGGAAATGCTCTGGACTATTATTACAGGGAATATGCGGAAGAAATCGAATTTTATGAGTATCTTCAGTATAAATTCATGCAGCACTGGAAAAAACTGAAAAAATACGCCAACGAGCAGGGCATCCGCATCATCGGGGATATTCCGATCTATGTGGCGCTGGACAGCGCCGATGTGTGGGCGCATCCGGGACTGTTTCAGATGGATGAGACCGGCAAGCCGAAGGCAGTGGCAGGCTGCCCACCCGATGCATTCTCCGAGACGGGACAGCTCTGGGGCAATCCGCTGTACCGCTGGGATGTTCACAAGAACCAGGACTATGACTGGTGGACGCGCCGCATGAAGCACTGCTACGAGCTTTATGACGTGGTGCGTATCGACCATTTCAGAGGCTTTGACGAATACTTCTCCATCCCCTATGGCGCGAAGGACGCCACCGACGGCAAGTGGGAGAAGGGACCGGGCATGGATCTGTTCCGCACGCTGGAGAGGAAGCTGGGCAAAAAGGATGTCATTGCGGAGGACCTTGGGCTCATGACGGATTCCGTGCGTAAGCTGGTGAAGGAGAGCGGCTATCCGAATATGAAGGTGCTTGGCTTCGCATTTGATGTTGACGGGCTCAGCGATCATCTGCCCCACAACTATGACAAAAACTGTGTGGTATACACCGGCACGCACGACAACGAAACACTGATGCAGTGGTACGACGGCCTGAAGGGCAAGGAGCTTGCCTTTGTGCAGGATTACATGAACAATAAACGCACGCCGCACGAGGAGGTGCGCTGGGATTTCATCCGCCTTGCGATGCTGAGCGTTGCGGATACCTGCATCATCCCGATCCAGGACTATCTTGGCTTTGGAAAAGAAGCGCGCATGAATTTCCCGTCCACACTGGGCGAAAACTGGAAGTGGCGTCTGAAAAAAGGCGATATCACAAAAGCGCTGACAAAGGAAATTTATCACATAACAAAACTGAGCTGCAGACTGTAGAAAACCCATTCGCGAAGCGAATTTTAAATGGATTTGCGAGAGCGCTGTGAACGCAGTGAACAGCGGGAAGGGAATAAAGACGGAAAATGGGAATTATCGAGGCAAAAAAGCTTTCGCATGATTATCAGAAGATCGGGGAGGACGGCAGCGTGGAATCCGTCTACCGGGCGGTGGACGGCGTTGACCTTGACGTGGCGCCGGGGCAGTTTATCGCGATCCTGGGGCACAACGGCTCCGGGAAATCCACGCTGGCGAAGCATTTAAACGCGATTCTATTGCCGAGCGAGGGTTCGGTCTTTGTGGACGGCATGGATACGAAGGATATGGACAAGCTGGAGGAGATACGCCAGACGGCGGGAATGGTGTTCCAGAACCCGGACAACCAGATCATCGGCACTGTGGTGGATGAGGATGTTGCCTTTGGACCGGAAAATATGGGCGTTCCGACAGAGGAGATCATCGAACGTGTGGAAAACAGCCTGAAGACCGTCGGCATGTGGGAGTACCGCGCTCACTCGCCGAATCGCCTGTCGGGCGGACAGAAGCAGCGCGTGGCGATCGCCGGCGTAGTGGCGATGGAGCCGAAATGCATCGTGCTTGACGAGCCGACTGCTATGCTCGATCCGGTCGGAAGAAAGGAAGTTATCAGGGCGGCGCAAAAGCTTAACCGTGAAAAGGGCATCACGATCATTCTTATCACACATTATATGGAAGAGGTGGTCGAGGCAGATCGCGTGATCGTGATGGATCAGGGAAAAATCCTGATGCAGGGGACGCCGCGCGAGGTGTTTTCCAGAGTAGAGGAGCTGAAGGAGCACCGGCTGGATGTGCCGCAGGTGACAATGCTCGCACATGAATTGCGAAAGAGCGGTCTTAACATCCCGGAGGGGATTCTGACGATTACGGAGCTTGCGGACGCGCTTGGAAAGGCGGGGCAGGAATGTCGATAAAGATAGAGCATTTGAATTATATATACAGCCAGGGAACCGCCTACGAAAAGCAGGCGCTCACTGATATCAATCTGGAGCTGCCGGCCGGACAGTTTATTGGCATCATCGGGCACACCGGCTCCGGAAAATCAACGCTCATCCAGCATCTGAACGGACTTGTGCGGGCGACGAGCGGTACGATCTATTATAATGGAGAGAACATTTATGCCGAAGGCTTTTCCATGAAGGAGCTGCGCAGCAAGGTCGGTCTGGTGTTCCAGTACCCGGAATATCAGCTTTTCGAGGTGGACGTGTTCACTGACGTGTGCTTTGGCCCGAAGAACCTTGGTCTGCCCAAAGACGAGGTGGAGGCGCGTGCGTACGAGGCGCTGCGGCAGGTTGGCTTAAAAGAGAAATACTATAAGAAGTCCCCGTTTGAGCTGTCGGGCGGGCAGAAGCGGCGCGCGGCGATCGCCGGTATCCTGGCGATGAAGCCGGAGGTGCTGATCCTCGACGAGCCGACGGCGGGGCTTGACCCGCGCGGGCGCGACAACATTCTCGACCAGATCGCACAGCTTCACGAGGAGCGGGGCATTACGGTTGTGCTTGTCTCGCACAGCATGGAGGATATCGCGAAATATGTGGAGCGCATTATTGTTATGCAAAAAGGGCATGTGCGCTTCGACGACGAGCCGCGAAAGGTGTTTGAACATTATCAGGAGCTGGAGCAGATCGGTCTGGCAGCGCCGCAGGTGACATATGTGATGCAGGAGCTGAAAAAACGCGGAATGCAGGTGGATACGGGCGCGATGACCGTTGAGGAGGCGCGCGCGTCCATTCTGGCGTGCATGGGGCAGGTGAAATTATGATCAGAGATATTACAATCGGGCAATATTATCCGGCGGATTCCGTGATCCACCGGCTCGACCCGCGCACGAAGCTGGTGGGTACGCTGGTCTTTATCTTCTCACTGTTCCTGTTCCGCTCCTTTGCGGCTTACGTGGTGGCGACGATCTGCCTGGCGGCTGTCATCAGGGCTTCGAAGGTACCCTTTGGGTTTATGGTAAAGGGCTTAAAGTCCATTATGATCCTGCTGATGATCACAGTGGTCTTTAATATGTTCCTGACGCCGGGCACACCGCTTGTTAAAATATGGAGGCTGACGATCACGCAGGAGGGTGTGAAGCAGGCGGCGTTTATGGCGATCCGTCTTACGTACCTTATCATCGGCTCCTCGGTGATGACGCTTACCACGACGCCGAACCAGCTTACGGACGGCATGGAAAAAGGACTGCGCCCCTTAAATAAGCTGCATGTGCCGGTGCATGAGGTGGCGATGATGATGTCGATCGCACTGCGCTTTATCCCGATCCTTCTGGAGGAGACGGACAAGATCATGAAGGCACAGATGGCGCGCGGTGCGGATTTTGAGAGCGGCGGGCTGATCCAGAAGGCAAAAAGCATGGTGCCGCTTCTGGTGCCGCTGTTTATTTCCGCCTTTCGCCGTGCAAACGATCTGGCGATGGCGATGGAGGCGCGCGGCTATCACGGCGGCGAGGGACGCACAAAAATGAAACCGCTGAAGTACCAGAAGCGCGACCATATGGCTTATCTTGCGATGGTGCTGTATCTTCTGGCGATGTACGCGGCGAAGAGGATTGCAGGGTTTTAGAAAATGAAGAGAGTAAAGCTGATCGTTGCATACGATGGAACCAATTACAGCGGCTGGCAGATCCAGCCAAACGCCGTCACTATAGAGAGTGTGCTGAATCGGCATCTGTCGGAGCTTTTAAAAGAGCCGATCAAAGTGATCGGAGCAAGCCGGACAGACGCAGGGGTCCATGCGCTCGGAAACGTGGCGGTGTTTGATACATCGGCGAGGATGCCGGCGGAGAAGATTTCCTACGCGATGAATACAAGACTGCCGCAGGACATCCGCATCCAGGATTCCTGCGAGGTGGCGGCTGATTTTCATCCGCGCTTCTGCAATACGGTGAAAACCTATGAGTATCGCATTTTAAACCGCAGATTCCCTGACCCGACCAGACGGCTTTACTCATTGTTTTATTATTATCCGCTGGATGTGGAAAAAATGCGCCGGGCGCTTGGCTTTTTGGTCGGAGAGCATGATTTTAAGAGTCTCTGTACGCACAAGGAAGAGGTGGAAAACACTGTCCGCACTATTTACTCGGCGGATATAGAAAAGGACGGCGATATGATCACCATCCGCATCTGCGGAAACGGATTTCTGTACAACATGGTGCGCATCATCGTGGGAACGGTTTTGCGTGTGGGAAGCGGCTACTACGAGCCGGAATATATGCAGGAGCTGCTCGCGGCAAAGGACAGGCAGGCAGCAGGCGAAACAGCGCCGCCGCAGGGGCTGACGCTGCTTGAAATCAAATATGTTTAGTAGATCCCTTTTGCCGCCAGATGAAATCCTGCAAATGCGATCATAGTTTCCTGGATCGCCTCATCCATCAGACCGAAATTCTGAAATAACCATTCCGGAGGGTGTTGGATCGGGTGTGTTATTTCTGCGTAATCCGGGCGGATCAGATATTCCACGGGCACCCGGTAGAAATCAGCGATCAGCAGAAGTGTTTCGAAAGACGGAATGCGCCTGTCCGTTTCATAATTTGAGTAAGCGGCACGTTCGATGTGGAGCAGAGCGCTGAACTGTTCCTGCGTCAGATGACGGTCATCACGTAAAAGGTGCAGCTTTGTTCCTAAACTTTCATTCATAACTCGTTCCCCCTTCCGCAGACAGTGGGTTTTGGTTACTGTTCAGGTCAGGACTTTGCATTCACTGCAAAGTCCGTAAGAAAGTGACACAGGTGTGAGCAAATCCCATTCGCGGAGCGAATTTTAAATGGATTTGCGAATGTTACTGTGAACGACGTGAACAGTAACGGATTTTGCGTTACTGCTGCGGGGTATGTTACAGTTGCATTGTACTTAGATAGCTATTATGATATCTTCCGTCGAAGGTGACGTCCTCGCCGAACCAGGCGGGCGGCAGAAAAGCGTTCGCGGTTTCCTCATCCGGAAACTCCACCTCGGCAAGAACGAGCGGCGCAAACGGCGCTTCAAAAATGTCAAGCTCAATTTTGAGACCGTTTTCGACAGGAATCACATAGCGTTTTTTGGAGATGAAATTTCCATCCACCTTTTCTTTTAAATGAAGGTATGCCGTCTCATTCAGCGGCAGATTGTACTCCTCGCGGCACATCATACCCGCGCCCTTGTAGGTGAATATATAGTCGTTATCCTGCCGGCGGATGCGCATCACCGGTTCGGTGCAGAGATACCCCTGCTCGATGATGTGAAAGGGGTATTGTGCAAGGTCGCCCGGCAGCTCCTTTATCAGAAATTTTCGTTCGATTTCCATTTCATCCTCCTTATGTTCTACTATATCTTGACGATAAACAGCAGATGATATACAATATCTTTGAAATAATTTTAGCAAAGGAAAAAAATGGTGTCAAGGTGAAAGGAGTGTCCGATTATGACTAAAGTATATGTGTTTCTTGCGGATGGATTTGAGGAAATCGAGGGACTGACAGTGGTGGATCTGCTGCGCCGTGCGGGTGCGGAGGTGACGACGGTTTCCATTAACGGGACAAAGAAGGTTTGCGGTTCGCATAATATCCGGCTGGAGGCGGACGCGCTGTTTGAGGAGACGGATTACTCAGATGCGGCGATTCTGGTGCTGCCGGGCGGTATGCCGGGGACGAAGCATCTCGGAGCGCATAAAGGGCTGACAGAGCTGCTGCTGAAAGTGAATGAGGCGGGCGGCGGTATTGCGGCGATCTGCGCGGCGCCGAGCGTGCTTGGGGACCTCAGGATCCTGAAGGGCAAAAAAGCAGTCTGCTATCCGGGCTTTGAGGAGCGTCTTGCGGGTGCTGATGTGCGGGCATGCAGCGTTGTCACAGACGGCAACGTGACGACCAGCCGCGGCATGGGGACGGCAATCGACTTCTCCCTGGAGCTGGTAAAACGGCTTTTCGGAGCGGAAAAAGCGGAAAATCTGGCAAAAGCGATTGTTTATCGTTAAAAAAATACTAGCCTTTTTCGAAAATGTGTGCTATTATCATACAATGACTGTGAATATGGGAACGTGCGCCCATTTCAATCGAATGAATGTATATTAAGGAGGAACTATCCAAGATGAGTTTGAAAGTAGAGAACTTAGAGCACAATATGGTGAAGCTTACCATCGAAGTGAGCGCGGATGAATTTGAGAAGGCAATGCAGAGCGCTTATGTAAAGAACAAAGGAAGAATCAACATTCCGGGCTTTCGCAGGGGCAAAGCGCCGCGTCAGATGATTGAAAAAATGTATGGCGCAGCTATTTTCTACGAAGATGCGGCCAATGAGATCATTCCGTCCGCATATGACAGAGAAGTGGCGGAGTGCGATCTGGAGCTGGTATCCCAGCCGAAGATCGAGGTGACACAGATCGAAAAGGGACAGCCGTTCATTTTTACTGCAGAGGTAGCGGTAAAGCCGGAGGTAACGCTTGGCGAGTACAAGGGACTTGAGGTGCCGAAGGCAGACCTCACAGTAACAGACGAAGAGATTGACGCAGAAGTAGATAAAGAGCGCGAGAAAAACTCCAGAATGATCGACGTGGACGATCGTGCGGTTGCAAACGGCGACAGCATCAAGCTTGATTTCGACGGCTCCGTGGATGGCGTTCCGTTTGAGGGAGGCAAGGCGGAAAACTATGATCTTGTTATCGGCAGCGGCAGCTTTATTCCGGGCTTTGAGGAGCAGCTTGTCGGCGCAGAGATCGGCAAGGAGCTGGATGTAAATGTAACTTTCCCGGAGGAGTACCATGCAAAAGAGCTGGCTGGCAAGGCGGCTGTGTTCAAATGCAAGGTGAATGAGATCAAGGTGAAGGAGCTTCCGGAGGCGGACGACGATTTCGCACAGGATGTTTCCGAGTTTGATACGCTTGCAGAATATAAGGAAGATATTAAGAAGAGACTGACAGAGAAGAAGGAGACAGAGGCTAAGAACGCAAAGGAAACGGCTGCATTGGAGAAGGCTGTGGAAAATGCGCAGATGGATATCCCGGCTGCTATGATCGACAACCAGGTAAGACAGATGGCGGACGACTTTGCAAGAAGAATCCAGTCACAGGGCATCTCTCTGGAGCAGTATCTGCAGTTTACCGGTATGACCGCCGACAAGCTGCTTGACCAGATGCGTCCGGAAGCGGAAAAGCGCATTAAGAACAGCCTGGTTCTGGAAGCGATCGCAAAAGCAGAGAGCTTCGAGATCAGCGATGAAAAAGTAGAAGAAGAAATCAACAAGATGGCAGAGACCTACAAGATGGAAGCAGACAAGGTAAAAGAGCTGCTTGGAGAAGCGGGCGTCGCTCAGATGAAGAACGACCTTGGCATCCAGGAGGCAGTAAACTTCCTTCGCGATTCTGCTGTGGAGGTCTAGGTGTTTTTCCGGATTTTGAGAGCATGAGCGCGGAAAAATCCGAAGGCATCAGTTTTTTGAAAAGTAAAGGAGGCAGGACTATGAGTTTTGTACCTTATGTAATCGAGCAGACCAGCAGGGGCGAGCGTTCTTACGATATTTACTCCAGACTGCTGAAGGACCGCATCATCTTCCTCGGCGAGGAAGTGACGGACGTCAGCGCGAATCTGATCGTTGCGCAGCTTCTGTTCCTGGAGTCGGAGGATCCCGGGAAGGATATCCAGCTCTATATCAACAGTCCGGGCGGTTCTGTGAGTGCGGGCTGGGCAATTTACGACACGATGCAGTATATCAAATGCGATGTCTCGACGATCTGCATGGGCATGGCGGCGAGCATGGGAGCATTCCTGCTTGCGGGCGGTGCCAAGGGCAAGCGCTTTGCGCTCCCGAACGCGCAGATCATGATCCATCAGCCGTCCGGCGGCGCCAAGGGGCAGGCCAGTGATATCAAGATCGTGGCGGAGGAGATTTTAAAGAGCAGAAAGCGTTTGAACGAGTATCTGGCAGCCAATACCGGGCAGCCGATCGACGTGATCGAGGCGGATACTGAGCGCGATAATTATATGACTGCCGAAGAAGCGAAGGCATACGGTCTGATCGACGCGGTGATCGCAAACAGACAGTAAATAACAAGACTCCTGCAGCGGGCTGCCAGGCGGCAGCCTGTGGGAGTCTTATTGTATATAACGATTTATATGAGGTGGAATATATGGCAGGAAGGTTAGGGGAGCAGAAAGTAAGATGTTCTTTCTGCAACAAGAGTGAAGATCAGGTAAGAAAATTAATTGCAGGGCCGGGCGGCGTCTTTATCTGCGACGACTGCGTGGAGATCTGCAGTGAAATTATAGAGGAAGAGCTTGCGGAGGAATATGCGCAGGAGGGAACGGAAGAAATCAATCTGCTGAAGCCGGAGGAAATCAAGGCGGTGCTGGACGATTACGTGATCGGACAGGACAATGCCAAAAAAGCGCTGGCGGTAGCGGTTTACAATCATTATAAAAGAATACTGGCAGGCAAGGATCTGGGCGTGGAGCTGCAGAAAAGCAACATTCTGATGCTTGGACCGACCGGCTCCGGAAAAACGTATCTGGCGCAGACGCTGGCACGCCTTTTGAACGTGCCGTTTGCGATCGCGGATGCGACGACGCTGACGGAAGCCGGGTACGTGGGTGAGGACGTGGAAAACATTCTGCTGAAGATCATCCAGGCTGCCGATTACGATATTGAGCGTGCGCAGCACGGCATCATCTACATTGATGAGATCGACAAGATCACCCGCAAATCGGAGAATGCCTCCATCACGAGGGATGTATCGGGCGAGGGTGTGCAGCAGGCGTTATTGAAAATACTGGAGGGGACGATCGCGAGCGTTCCGCCGCAGGGCGGAAGAAAGCATCCGCAGCAGGAGCTGATCCAGATCGACACCACGGATATTTTGTTTATCTGCGGCGGCGCGTTTGAAGGCATCGATAAGATCATCGAGACGAGAATGAACACAAAGACGATCGGCTTTGGACGCACCCTGTCTGACAAGGCACAGAAGAATGTGGGCGAGGTCCTGAAGGAGGTCGTTCCGCAGGATTTTGTGAAATATGGCATGATCCCGGAGTTTATCGGACGTGTGCCGGTGGTCGTTTCGCTGGACGCGCTGGATGAGGAAGCGCTGGTGCGCATCTTAAAGGAGCCGAAAAACTCTATCATCAAGCAGTATAAGAAGCTGTTTGAGCTGGACGGCGTGAAGCTTGAATTTGAGGACGATGCGGTTGACGCGATCGCGAAGCTCTCTATGGAGCGCAAGACGGGCGCGCGCGGTCTGCGTGCGGTGATGGAGCGTTCCATGCAGGAGCTGATGTACACTATCCCGTCCGACGAGACGATTACAGAGTGTACGATCACGAAAGACCTTGTGGAAGGAAAAGGAGAACCGAAGCTGATCCACAGTGAGGAGAGACTGATTCCGGTATATAATACGAAGAAGAAAGTGGTTATGACGCCGGAATCTGCCTGATGCAAGGAACATATACGTTTGCATAGGAGAAAAGCATGACAGAAATGATAAAGAACATCCCCGCAGTGGCGCTGCGGGGAATGACGATTCTTCCGGCAATGATCGTTCATTTCGACATCAGCCGGAAGAAATCTATTAAAGCGGTAGAACAGGCGATGCTGAAGGAGCAGCGGTTGTTTGTTGTTGCACAGCGGAGCGTGGAGACGGAGGATCCGGTGATGGAGGATCTGTACCGCGTGGGCACGATCGTGGAGATCAAGCAGGTGGTGAAGATGCCGAAAAATATCCTGCGGGTGCTCGCAGAGGGCGTGCAGCGCGGGGAGCTGACCGATCTGATGGAAGAGGAGGGCTTTCTGGAGGCTGATGTCGCGATTTATACAGACGAGGAGCCGCTGGACGAGACGACGCGGGAGGCGCTGCTGCGCTCTCTGAAAGAATCGTTTGAGGTTTACTGCCGCATCAATGGCAAGATGAGCAAGGAGCTGATCCATCAGATTTCCGAAATCCGTGATCTGGAGAAGGCGGCCGGACAGATTGCTATGAATTTGCCACTTTATTATGAGACGAAGCAGCGGGTGCTGGAGGCTGCCGATCTGCAGGAGCGCTGCGAGCTGCTGCTTACTATTATGGGCAAGGAAATTGACATTCTGCAGCTCCGCCAGGAACTGCAGGAGAAGGTGAAGCAGCGCATCGACAAAAACCAGCGCGAATATTTTATGCGCGAGCAGATGAAGCTCATCCGCGAGGAATTAAAAGAGGATAATATAAACGAGGCGGATACCTTTCTGGAAGAGCTGTCCAAGCTGAAGGCATCGGCGTCGGTGAAGGAAAAAATCAAAAAAGAAATCGAGCGATACCGCAACGTCGGCATGAATTCCGGGGAAAGTCCGGTGATCCGCGGCTATATCGAGACACTTCTGGAGATGCCGTGGGACAAGGTTTCGCGCGACAATCGCGATATCGTCCGGGCGCGTGAGATCCTGGAAGCCGATCATTACGGCCTTGAGAAGGTGAAGGAGCGTGTGCTGGAGTTTCTGGCAGTCCGCACGCTGACGAAAAAGGGCGACAGCCCGATCCTCTGCCTGGTGGGACCGCCCGGAACAGGAAAGACGTCGATCGCAAAGTCGATCGCGCGGGCGCTTGATAAAAAATATGTGCGCATCAGCCTTGGCGGCGTGCGCGACGAGGCGGAGATCCGCGGACACCGCCGCACCTACATCGGAGCGATGCCCGGACGCATCGCCAACGGTCTGAAAATGGCAGGAGTGAAGAATCCGCTGATGCTGCTGGATGAGATCGACAAGCTCAGCAGCGATTATAAGGGGGATACCTCCTCGGCGATGCTGGAAGTGCTGGATTCCGAGCAGAACAGTAAATTCCGCGATCATTATGTGGAAATTCCGCTGGATCTGTCGGAGGTATTGTTTATTGCCACCGCAAACGATGTGCAGACGATCCCGCGCCCGCTCCTGGACCGCATGGAGGTCATTGAGATCACCAGCTACACGGAAAATGAGAAATTTCACATTGCAAAAGAGCACCTCTGGAGCAAGCAGATGGAGCACAATGGACTGACAGCAGAGCAGATCTCTATTACAGATCAGGCGCTGCGCAAGGTGATTTCCGGCTATACGCGGGAAGCCGGCGTGCGAAATCTGGAGCGGAAGCTCGGCGATATCTGCCGGAAGGCGGCGCGCGAGATTCTGGAGACGAAGAAAAAATCCGTTAAGGTGACAGAGGAAAATCTGAAAAAATATCTCGGCAAGGTGCGCTACACTATCCAGGAGCTGAACGATACCAACGAGGTCGGAATCGTGCGCGGGCTTGCGTGGACGAGCGTGGGCGGCGACACCCTGCAGATCGAAGTAAATATCATGCCGGGGAAGGGTGATTTCTGCCTGACAGGACAGATCGGCGACGTTATGAAGGAGTCGGCGCAGGCGGGTATCAGCTACATACGCTCCGTCAGCGCGCAGTATAATATCCCGGAGGAATTTTTCCGCAAGCACGATATCCATATCCACATCCCGGAGGGCGCGGTTCCCAAGGACGGACCTTCCGCGGGCGTGACGATGGCGACGGCAATGATCTCGGCAATTACCGGCATTCCGGTGCGCGCGGACGTCGCGATGACCGGCGAGATCACCCTGCGCGGACGTGTGCTGCCGATCGGCGGGCTCAAAGAAAAGCTGCTCGCCGCCAAGAATGCGGGAATGAAAACCGTATTTGTTCCGGCAAAGAACAGGGCGGACGTGGAGGAAATCTCCAAAGAGATCAGGAAGGGGCTGGATATCCGCTTCGCGGATACGATGGAGGATATTCTGCCGGGGGCGCTGGTGACGGCGCTGCCGGAGAAGAAGGCCTCGAAGAAAAAGAAAGCATAGGAATACTATATGGTTATAAAAAATGTAGCTCTTGAAACGGTATGCGGCATTACCAGTAAGCTGCCGGCAAATGATAAGATCGAGGTGGCGTTTGCCGGGAAATCGAATGTGGGAAAATCATCGCTCATCAACGCGCTGATGAACCGCAAGTCGCTGGCGCGAACCAGCTCCCAGCCTGGCAAGACGCAGACCATCAATTTTTACAACATCAACGACGCGATGTATCTGGTGGACCTTCCGGGCTACGGCTACGCGAAGGTTGCGCAGTCGGAGAAGGAAAAGTGGGGAAAGCTGATCGAGCGCTATCTGCAGAAATCGCAGATGCTAAAGGCCGTATTCCTGCTCATTGATATCCGGCACGATCCTTCCGCCAATGATAAAATGATGTACGACTGGATCCTCTATAATGGCTACGAGCCGATCATCATCGCCACAAAGCTTGATAAGATCAAGCGCAGCCAGCTCCAGAAGCAGGTGAAAGCGATCCGCACGGGGCTTGGCATGAAAGGCGGTACCGTGATTCCGTTCTCTGCGGAAACAAAGCAGGGAAGAGACGAAATCTGGGAAATGATCGATGTGTGGGTTGCGGAGGCAGATTCGACAGAAGAATAAAAAGGTTACTGCGAACGGAGTGAACAGTAATATAAAAAGTTTTCGGTCTGTAACAGAGATGTTGCAGACCTTTTTTATTTCCGCGGGGGCAAATACCCCGCCTGGGGCGAAACTGATCACGGGGCTTCCCGGGCGGCCAGTGATGAAAAGCACTGGGATGTATACTGGATAAACGCATTCATGGCGGCAGTTACATATTTGTGCTTTGGATGGAGAAGATAATTATGCCTTTTTACATAAGCGGAATCAAGCTTGTAGTATTTAAGACGGTCATCTGTGCTTTTTACAAGCCTGTCAACAACAAAGGTTGCTCCAAGTCCTGCAGCCGCGAAACGGAAAGCGGTTACAGATTGTGATAAACGCATTTTAATATTGGGAGTAAGACCTGCTTCCTGGAACATACCGGCGGCGCGTTCGTAAAAATTACTGCCCTCAAAAAGCAGCAGAAAGGGAGTATCCTTAAACATGGCTAAGGAAATAGCCGGATGTTCAGGGGAAAGATGCGCAAAGCTGCAGATATCGGAGGCGGAAAAGGAGTAGTCGGCCAGCTCATTGTTGATGTCGTATGCTTCCGGAACTGCCAGCAGGAGCTGATCCGTAAAGATTTTGCGCCCCGGGAAAGCGGTAACCAATTTGGGGTCGCAGCTGAAATAAAAATCAAGCTGATGCTCTTCGAGCATGTTTGTCAGAACGGAGGAACCATGCTCCAGAATACGGATATCGATATTGGGGTATTTTGCATGAAAGCCGGGCAGGATATCCGGAAGAATATGAGCGTTTACATAATGAGTGCCGCCCAGAATTAAAGAACCGCAGTTAAGGTTCTGGATGTCGTCAATATGCTTATGCATGTTGTCTTCCAGCAGCATAATATCTTTGATGGTATTGATATAAATATGCCCCGCGTGCGTCAGAGTGAGCGGACGGGTCGAGCGATCGAAAATAGACATACCGAGCTCGCTTTCCACTTTTTGCACGGCTATGCTCAGAGCGGGCTGCGTAATGTAAAGAGATCTGGCGGCTTTTGAAAAGCTCCCGTCAAGATAAATCTGATAGATATATTTCATTTCTAACTGCATAACAGACTCCTGTATCCTATAGTATAAATTTAGTTTATATATCTATAATTTCTATGTATTTGATTTTATAATAAAATATTGTTATTGTAAATATATAATGAAAAACTTAAAAAAGGAGGAGGAACAAAATGAGAAAGAAAATCGCATCGATCGTAACGTTGGGGGTTCTTTTTGCGGTATGCGGGGGTGCAGTGCAGGCAGAAGCGGAAGGGGTGCAAAAAACATACAAGGTTCTTTCCGGCTCCGGAGAGGGCGTTGCAGCCTATGACGTGTTTAACGCTGTTGTGACAAGATATCAGGAAGAGGTTAATCCGGATTTTCAGGTGGAGTATGAGGTGATCAGCGCGACATCCGATCTATGGCAGAAATTGCAGATGTATTATACAGCAGACACTTTGCCGGACATTTTTGCGATCAGCAACGGGACGCTGGCGGAAGAAATGATCAGCAATGATAAGCTTGTTAATTTGACGGAAGTGCTGGAAGCGGATGGACATATGGAGGAGGTCGCGGCTTCTATGGTGGATTATCATACATCCGAGGACGGCAATATGTACATGATACCGTCGACCTTCAGCGGGGAATTTTTCGTATACCGCAAACCTGTCTTTGAAAAATACGGTCTGGAAGAACCGGAGACCTGGGAAGATTTTATAAATGTCTGCCAGACTCTGACAGATAATGGAGAGTATGCATACGTGATGCGCGGCGCAGACTACGTACAGTATCTCAGATTTGCTTCTTTCCCGACATGGACGACAGAAGGCAGGGAATTTATCAAAGGTTTAACAAATGGCGAGTACACATACAGTGAGAGCGAACTGGGCATGTATGCGGCGGAGCTTCTGCAAAAGCTCGGAACAGGAAACTATTTTGTGCCGGGCTTTGACAACATGACGCTGAGCGATGTGGTAGATACTTTTATGGCTGGAGTCGGAACGATCATGTATACGAATGCGAACTACACTTCTCAATTAAGCGACCTGTATGATGCGGGAGAAATTGGCTGGTTTGGTATACCGGTTGTTGAGAATACAGAAGGAACCGGCTCAACGATCCCTACGCACGGCGGCAAGGCCTGGGCGTTTAATAAGGATACCTATGATAACGATCCGGTACTTCAGGATTTTGTAGAGTTTTATTTTGATCATATTGATGAGATTTCGTATGACTGCGGGGCGCTGTCCTGGTACAATTCGGATATCCCTGAGGGCAAATTGAATGCGATGATGACAGATATCGGAACCGAGATGAAGAAACAGACGGTATCCTGGGTATCGTGGGATGACAAGCTGACGGCGGCCACAACAACGACAGTCGGAGATGCAGCAGCGCAGCTGGTGTATGGAACGATCACGCCGGAAGAGTATATGAAGATTTTTGATGAGGCGCTTGTGGAAAATGGGGGCTGAAGATGGCAGAGTCAATGCAGGAGGGTCCTGCTGATAAAGCAGGACCCGGCGGGAGGTATTTATGGATAAATTGCTTAGAAACAAACGAACCATTTTGAGTTTTCTGCTGCCTGGGCTGATCGTCTATACAATTTCGGTGATTATTCCTATCATATGGTCGGCATATTACAGTTTGCAGCAGTGGAACGGCTATGGCGAGATGACTTATGTAGGGTTTGAAAATTTTCGAAAGCTGCTGGCAGACACGGAATTTTGGGACAGTGTGATGCACACGCTGATTTACGCCGTGGGTCAGATTATCCTGCAGGTTGGAGGAGGTCTGCTGCTGGCGGTGCTCCTTTGCAACATAGTTGTATTCAGGAAACCGCTGCAGGTAATGTATTATCTCCCGGTAATCATATCTACGGTTGCACTCTGTCAGATGTTTAAAAAGATGTTTGGAGTGGTTCCGGCGGGCCTTGTCAATCAGATACTTGCAAATTTTAATCCGGAATGGGGACGCATTGAATGGCTGACAAATGTTAAAAGCTCGCTTGCTATGGTTACAGCGGTTGCCGGATATAAAAACATGCCGGTGTATATGCTGATTTTTTATTCGGCTTTTCTGACGGTTCCGAATTCGCTTGTCGAGGCGGCGAAGATAGACGGGGCAAATTCTTTTCAAATATTTACAAAAATAAAGCTTACTCATATTCGCCCGACCATTTTTGCAAACATACTGCTTGTTTTAAACGGGTCCCTCAGAGGGTTTGATATAGCAAAGCTTCTGACGGCGGGAGGACCGATCAATTCATCCCAGCTGCAGGCCATGTATATGTATAAACAGGCTTTCAGCAGTCAGAAATATGGATATGGAAGTGCTATTGCAATGTTTATTGTGGCCGAGTCGCTTATTCTTGCAATCCTTATAAGATGGATGCAGTCGTCAAAAAAACTGGGCGGAAGATAAAATAGCCGGAAAGGAATGAGGGTATGAAACATTTTCACAAGAATATAGCAGGAAAAACGGCAAAACAGCGTGTGAAGAATATAATTGTCACGATTTTATCGGCAGTGGTATTTCTGCTGCTTGTGTATCCGCTTATTTACACTGTGATAAATTCGCTGAAAACCTATGATGATTTTATATCGCATCCGCAATATGCTTTGCCTGTCAAAGTGTATCTGGGCAATTTTGTTAAGGTTTTTCAAAGTAACTTTGCACAGTATTTTTTAAACAGCGTGGTGATTGCCGTGCTTGTGGTGGTTTTTACGGTTATATTATCGGCAACGGCAGCATTTGCGATTTCGGAATTCCGTTTTCGCGGGAAGAAGGTTGCGGAGATGTATTTTCTGCTGGGACTGATGATACCTTACCAGGTCATCCTGATTCCGCTATATCTTACGTATGCAAAATTTAAACTGCTCGACACGTATTTTTCGCTGATCTTACCGCAGGTTGCGTTTGGAATGCCGATGGCGATCCAGCTGTTCCTGGCATTTTTTAAGGATTTTGACGGAGACCTGATCGAAGCGGCTGTTATTGACGGCAGCAGCATAGGAAGGACTTTTATAAGTATCGTGGCTCCTGTGTGCAGAAATATTATTATTACGGTAGCTACACTGCGGGCGATTTTCTCATGGAATGAATATATTTTCTCATATACCTTTATCAGCTCTAAAAAAATGATGACGGTGGTACTCGGACTGAATGCTTTTGTGGGAGAAGAAGGTCTGGTAGACTGGGGACCTACATTTGCAGCGATTGCCGTGACCGTGATCCCAACGCTGATCGTGTATATGTTTCTTGGAAAATATATGCAGTCGGGACTTAGTGAAGGGGCAGTTAAAGGGTGACGAAATTACAGAAGCTGCAGTTTAAACAGCGGAGAGGAAAAGAGAGATGAACGAGATATTTTTCAGACCGGAAAATGCATGGGTAGGAGACTGTATGCCCTGTTATCATAAGGGAAAGTTCTATATGTACTATCAGTCTGACAGAAGGGATCCCAGACCGTTTCCCGATGGAGAGCCTTTCGGGTGGTCGCTTGCCGTATCTCAGAATCTTGTTGATTTTAAGGATTACGGGGAAGTGCTTCATAAGGGCAAACATGGTTCAAGGGAGCATTGTCTTTATGCGGGTTCTGTTATATATGCTTTGGGAAAATTCCGAGCTTTTTATACCGGGGAGTGCAAGTATTTTCTGAACCACCCGGAGATGCCGCCGAAAGAGGTGCTGATGCTTGCCATCAGCGATGACGGAATCAGCTGGAGGAAACAGGATAAGCTGTGTTTTTCTGCGCCGGAGGGCTTTGAGAAGGATTACTTCAGAGATCCTTTTGTATGTTTTTCGGAGGAGTTTGGAAAATGGCTTATGCTTGTTTGCGCACAGAAAAAAGACGGCTTTCGGAAGCGAAGAGGGGTTCTTTTATATTATACCAGCGCAGATCTTGAAAACTGGAATTATGAAGGCGTTTTTTTCAGCCCGGATATGTATTTCCTGCTTCAGATGCCGGATATGTTCCGGATCGGAGAATGGTGGTATCTTTTGTTTTCTGAGCTTGACGATATGAGACGGACCCGCTATCGTATGAGCAAAAGTCTCTTCGGACCCTGGCAGACGCCAGCGGATGACTGTCTGGATGGGCGCTGCTTTTATGCTGCAAGAACAGTGCAGACAGAACAAAAACGGATTATTTTTGGATGGAATCCCACCAGGGAAAGGGATGACGATCTGGGAATGTGGATCTGGGGCGGAAATGCAGTTCAGCATGAAGTGTACCAGCGCAGGGATGGGACACTGGGCGTCAGAATGCCGGAGCAGCTTTCGGGGATCATCGGCAAAAAAGATGTACAGATGCAGGAGAGCCTTACTCTTTCGCGCCTTGACGGCGGCGCGGAGACAGTAATAAAAGAGTATTCGGCCGATGTTTTCCGACTGGAGGCAGATGTGAGCTATCAGGCGGAAACGTTCGGGTTTGGAATCAAAATCTGTGAAAACAGCAAGGAAGATCTGGGGTATGATTTTCACTTTGTGCCCGGTGAAAGACGTTTTTTGTTTGACAAAACACCCAATTATCCGTGGTTCCGGTGCATGAACCGCGGACTGTTCAGGCCCTTTACAGCGCAGCCGGAGGAAAAAGTGCATCTTTCCCTGATCGTAGACCATGATATCGCAGTTGTATACGTAAATGATGTTGCGCTTAATGTGCGGATGGCAGAGAAGCCGGGAGCTGAAATAAAATTATATGTACATAACGGAAAGGTCGAATGGAGAAATATAAAGCTGTATGAAAAGTGAACGGTTGGTTAATAGTGAGGGCTATGATTACATAACAGTAATTGCTTCGGCCGCAAAGAGCAGCCCGGGGTATATCCGTATATGCTCCGGGAAGGCTATGACGGATAAGCAATTCAGGTACAGCAAGTGCGAGCTGTTTACGGCAGAGCTTCCAAAGGAAAAATCGTGCCGTATCTGTATGCAGGATGTAAAGGTACACTATGCCTATTTATTTAGAAGAGACTGTGCGGATCCGGTAAAGCAGATCTGTCCGGAGAAATCCGGCGTATCAGCAGCGTATAAAAACCAGAATACATTCCACTATTCTCCGCCGGTAGGCTGGCTGAATGACCCGGTAGGTCTATGCTTTTACCGCGGGCTGTATCATATGTTCTATCAGTTTAATCCATCGTCGCAGAAGTGGGGAGACGCTCACTGGGGACATGTGACGAGCAGCGATCTGCTTCACTGGCGTGAGCATCCGGTCGTTCTAAGCCCTCAGCCGGAGCTTGTCTGCAATCCTGATGTGCGGGGAGGCGCTTTCAGCGGGACAGCTCTGGTGGAGCAAAATAAAATGCATCTGTTTTTTACAAGACATGTCGGGGATCTGCAAAAAGAGCATTGCATGGAATATACGGCGGCCGTGTATAGTGAAAATGGATTTTCTTTTTCTGCAGAAAGAATTGCAGTGAACGATTTGCCGGCAGAACTTGGAGAAAATTTCAGAGATCCCAAGGTCTGGCGGGAGGGCGATGAATGGCTTATGCTGACGGGGAGCGAAACGGCAGATACAGCAGCAATTGCGGTTCATTGTTCTAAAGATTTGATTCAATGGCAGTATAAAGGAATTTTTTTAAAGGAAAAAGATAAGCGATATCTCAGAGCAGAATGTCCATCGATCAGAAAGATGGCGGATAAGTATGTTTTGATCGCTGGCTATCACAACAGGGACGAGACACAAATCCGACGTGATACGGTATACTATATTGGAAGTATAAAAAATTACCGTTTTCGGGTAGAACATAAGGGGCTGGTCGATCATGGAAAGGATTTTTATGCAGCACAGATTTTTGCAAATTTAAAAAGAACGGTTGCCATTGCCTGGGTAAATGACCGGTATGAGTATCATATCGAAAAGCTGTGCAGGTCGAACGGTGTCATGAGCCTGCCAAGAAAGCTGTGGATCGAAAAGGGGGAATTATATTCTTATCCGGTGGAAGAGGTGGAGCGTCTGGAAACATCGGAAGAACACTTTGAAAATATCTTTCACATAAAGGATGGACGCGGACACTTACAGATTGGTTTGCGGGAAAATGCTTCCGGCCGCATTGTGCTGGCGGAATCTGAGGCCGGGCAAGTGACGGTAACAGTATGTCCTGGTCAGATTATAATTATGACAGATAAGGAAAAATGGAATGCAGATATAACTGTAGAGAGGCTGGATATTTATACAGATAACGCTCTTTTTGAAATTTTTATCAATGGTGGAATGCGCGCATTTACCAGAAGATATGAACGGTATGAGACGAATTATGAAGTAGATGCGGATTTTGGCGAGGGCTGCAGGGCTGTGTTCCGCAGAATAAAAAATATTTCTTCCATTTGAAGTAAATATCATGCCGGAAAAGGGCGATTTTTGCCCGACAGGACACTGGCAGAAGAATAAAGAGCAGTATAAATAAAATATTGTTTTAAAACCGTTACTTCTATATACGAAGCAGCGGTTTTTTATACAATGCGATGTTAAAAATTAGTAAAGTATAAATTACTAAAGTATAATTGACTAAAATGCGGCGGAATGGTATAGTTGAGCTATATGGAATGGAGGCTAAAATATGTTTATCGGAAGAGAACGGGAACTGACATCCCTTGATAAATTATATGCGTCTGGGAAATTTGAATTTGTAGTTATCTATGGTCGCCGCAGGGTGGGGAAAACTGCGCTTATCAACAAATTTATCAGCGATAAAAAGGCAATCTACATTATGGGAGTAGAAAGCAATGCCAAACAAAATCTGGAGAATTTCAGCAAAAATATTATGGAATTTGGAACGGGGATTCGGGCGGATACTGCGTTTGCGTCGTTTCAGGCTGCATTAGAGTATGTTTTTCAGATGGCAGAAAAAGAACGTCTGGTTTTTGTGATTGACGAGTACCCGTATGTCGCCCGCGCATCCAGAAGTCTTGCCTCTACATTACAGCTTCTGATCGACAGATATAAGGATTCTTCTAAAATGATGCTGATTTTATGCGGGTCTTCGATGTCCTATATGGAGGACCACGTACTGGCGTATAAAGCGCCGCTTTACGGCAGAAGGACAGCGCAGATGAAAATCCTTCCGTTTGATTTTGCAGATACATGCCGGTATTTCCAAAAGTTTTCTGATGAGGATAAAGCGATGATATATGGCATGGTGGGAGGAACACCGCAGTATTTACTTCAGATGGATGACAGGCTGAGCGTTGAGGAGAATATTAAGAATACCTTCCTGAATCCGACGTCTGTACTCTTTGAGGAACCGGAAAATCTGCTGAAGCAGGAGGTACGGGAACCTGCTCTTTACAATGCCATTATTACAGCTATGGCGACCGGCGCTTCCCGCATGGCGGAGATTTCGACAAAAGTCGGCGAGAATACCAGTGTCTGCAGTACCTATCTGAAAAATCTGATGATGCTGGGGCTGGTCAGGAAAGAAACGCCTTATGGTGAAAAGACATCCCGGAAGACCATTTACGCCATTGAGGACAATCTGTTTCGGTTCTGGTATCGTTTTGTCCCGGAGAACAGCTCCGTTATTGGGCGTGGAGCAGCTGATCTGGCATATAAACGGATTGAACCGTTTCTGCCGGATTATATGGGAAAAGTATTCGAGGATATATGCCAGCAGTATCTCTGGAAACTGCTGCTGGATGGGGATTCTCCTGTGGAATTCAGAAATCTGGGACGCTGGTGGGGGACAGACCCGGTCACCCGCAGCCAGACGGAAATTGATATTATGGGGGAACAGGATAAAGATACGGCGTTATTTGGCGAATGCAAGTGGACAAAGGAAAAGGTGGATGTGGGCGTTCTGGAAACATTGGTAATGCGCAGCAGGATATTCCATTATAGAAATGTGCATTTATATCTGTTTGCGAGAAGCGGTTTTACAAAGGGATGTATGGAGGATGCTGCCAAACTGGGAAATGTCACATTGGTGACATATGGGGAACTTTTAGGGAAGCTAACGGAATAGCACTTCACAGCTTTAAAGCACTGCCAAACTTTTGAAAATACAAAGATATTTCTTCCATTATAGTTTCATTTCGTGTAAAATAGGTTCATTGGTAACTGCTGCGGGCGGGTGACAGGGCAGTTTGGCCGGACTGTTGCGCGGGCGAAGCTGGCAGCGGCGGGGAATGCGCGGCATTCCCGAATGAAACATCTGGAGGATATGTGAAATGGAGAGAGAAAAATTCTCATCCAGACTGGGGTTCATTCTGATCTCTGCGGGATGTGCGATCGGTCTGGGAAATGTGTGGCGGTTTCCGTATATTACCGGAAAGTACGGCGGGGCGGCATTCGTGCTGATCTACCTGTTTTTCCTGGTAATACTCGGACTTCCGATCATGGTAATGGAGTTTGCGGTCGGGCGTGCAAGCCAGAAGAGCGCGGCGCTTTCGTTTGACGTACTGGAGCCGAAGGGCACAAAGTGGCACTGGTACAAGTGGGGAGCGATGGCGGGCAATTATCTGCTGATGATGTTCTACACAACGATCGGCGGCTGGATGATTCTTTACTTTGCCAAAATGGCATCCGGCAGCTTTGCGGGGCTTGACGCGGAGGGCGTGGCGGCGGAATTCGTCGGTCTGATGGGACAGCCGGGGCTGATGGCGTTCTGCATGATCCTAGTGGTTGTTGTCTGCTTCCTTATCTGCGCAGGCGGTCTGCAAAAAGGTGTGGAGCGTATCACGAAGGTGATGATGCTCTGCCTGCTGTTTCTGATGATTATCCTTGCCGTGCATTCCGTATTTCTGGAAGGCGGAGCGGAGGGACTGGAATTTTATCTGAAGCCGGATTTTGGCAAGCTGGTGGAGACCGGCGTCGGTGAGGTTGTATTTGCCGCGATGGGGCAGGCATTCTTTACATTGAGTCTTGGAATCGGTGCGATCGCTATTTTCGGAAGCTACATCGGCAAGGAACGCGCGCTCACAGGCGAGGCGGTGAGCGTTACCCTGCTCGACACCGGCGTGGCGCTGATGGCGGGACTGATTATTTTTCCGGCATGCTTTGCCTACAATGTGCAGCCGGACAGCGGTCCGAGTTTGATTTTTATCACGCTGCCGAATGTATTTCAGTCGATGGCGGGCGGACGCATCTGGGGAAGCCTGTTCTTCCTCTTTATGACCTTCGCGGCAATGTCTACCATTATTGCGGTGTTTGAAAATATTATCTCTTTTGCAATGGATCTGACCGGCTGCAGCCGCAGGAAAGCGGTTATTATCAATCTGATCGCAATTATCGTCCTGTCGATGCCGTGTGTGCTCGGTTTCAATCTCTGGAGCGGTTTCATGCCGTTCGGGGAAGGAACCAATGTGCTCGACCTGGAGGATTTTATCGTGAGCAATAACCTGCTTCCGCTTGGCAGCCTTGTGTATCTTTTGTTCTGCACAAGCCGTTATGGATGGGGCTTTAAAAACTTCATGAAGGAAGCAAACACGGGCAGCGGTATGAAATTCCCGGCGTGGGTGCGTGTGTATGTTTCTTATATTCTGCCGCTGATCGTCCTGTTTATTTTCGTGGAGGGTTATATTTCGAAGTTTTTATGATATTTATAAAATTTATGCTTGATTTTCCGGTACGCTGATGATATACTCATTAGCGTACCTTTTGTTAGAAGGGGTTATTATGCCCAAAACAGGGCGAGTAAATAGGAAAGGAGGATTTAACATGAAGGTTAGATCATCGGTAAAACCTATCTGCGAAAAATGCAAAATCATCAAGAGAAAGGGCAGTATCAGAGTAATCTGCGAAAACCCGAAGCATAAACAGCGCCAGGGTTAATTGATCCTTGCTCTTATGTGGCTTGATTACGGCTTCAGCATGATGTGAAATCCACACGCGTGCTGGTGACAATATACGAAAGGGACATCCCAATCCGCGGCGGAAAGCCAGGCCTGGGGCCTGGTGTGGACTGTGCAGCGCATAAATACGAGAGCGATGCAGGTCTTTGGGCAGGATGTCTCACATATATTGCTTCTAATACCGCATTTCCCGGGTACCGGCGGATCTGCGGAAAGGTCGTTGCATTGCCGTTTGCTTTTCAGACGGCAGTCATTTTTTGCGGCTGGGTGGTGGAAAAGATTTCCAAAACCCCAATTAAAGACAATATAGCAAAGCACCGGGCTGCGCACAACATTTCAGACGTCTTGCTATGGACGGGCTGCGCGATGACGGGAGCTTAGAGAAAATGGAGGAAAAATTACATGGCTCGTATTGCTGGTGTAGACTTACCAAGAGAGAAAAGAATCGAGATCGGTCTGACTTACATCTACGGAATCGGCAGAACAAGTGCAGACAAAATTCTTGAGGCGGCGGGTGTAAACCCGGATACCCGTGTCAGAGATCTGACAGACGAAGAGGTTTCCAGAATCCGTGACGTGATGGATGAGCATTACACGGTGGAAGGTGATCTGAGAAGAGAGATCGCTCTGAACATCAAGAGACTGCAGGAGATCGGATGCTACAGAGGTATCCGTCATCGTAAAGGACTTCCGGTTCGCGGTCAGAAGACAAAGACCAACGCGAGAACACGCAAGGGACCGAGAAAGACTGTAGCTAATAAGAAGAAATAATAGAATAGGAAGAAAGTAGGTTAGTTTATCATGGCTAAAAAAGTTACAAAAAAAGTGACAAAAAAGCGCGTTAAGAAAAACGTTGAACGCGGACAGGCACATATCCAGTCATCTTTCAACAATACCATTGTTACACTGACAGATGCTGCTGGAAACGCATTATCATGGGCAAGTGCCGGTGGTCTGGGATTTAAAGGTTCAAGGAAATCTACTCCCTATGCAGCACAGATGGCAGCAGAGACTGCAACAAAAGCAGCGTTAGTTCACGGTTTGAAGACCGTTGATGTTTTCGTAAAGGGACCAGGCTCAGGACGTGAAGCAGCAATCCGTGCACTCAGTGCATGCGGTCTGGATGTTACCAGCATCACAGATGTTACCCCGGTGCCGCATAACGGATGCCGCCCGCCGAAACGCAGAAGAGTCTAATTAGGAGGTAAGTGAAGATGGCAGTAGATAGAACTCCGGTCTTGAAAAGATGCCGTTCCCTCGGCCTTGATCCGGTATATTTAGGAATTGACAAAAAGTCTAACAGAGAATTAAAGAGAGCAAACCGTAAGATGAGCGAGTATGCACTGCAGCTGCGCGAGAAGCAGAAAGCAAAATTCATCTATGGCGTACTGGAGAAACCGTTCCGCAACTACTACAAGAAAGCGGAGAGAATGCCGGGCATGACAGGTGCAAACCTTATGACCATGCTGGAGTGCAGACTCGACAACGTTATTTTCAGACTCGGTTTTGCAAGAACACGTAAAGAGGCAAGACAGATCGTAGACCATAAGCAGGTGCTGGTAAACGGCAAGCAGGTAAATATTCCGTCCTACCTTGTAAAAGCAGGCGACACCGTTGAGATCAAAGAAAAATGCAAGAGCTCCCAGAGATACAAAGATATCCTGGAGACGACCGGCGGCAGACTGGTTCCGGACTGGCTGGATGCAGATGCAGAAAATCTGAAAGCAACCGTTAAGGAGCTTCCGGCAAGAGAAGCGATCGATGTTCCGGTAGACGAAATGCTTATCGTCGAGCTGTACTCGAAATAGTCGCGAAAGCATTAAGCCGTGCGCAGACGAAGAAAGATGTTTGCGCTATGCTTGCATAAGCGCAAACATCTTTATGAGGATGTATAGGGCGCAGGCCCTCGCACGAGCAGCGTAAGCTGCGAGATGTGCAGCACGGCTTAAAGATGTCGTGCGGTGCATAAGGCGCAAGCCCGCGCACGGCGTAATATAAACCCTCACAACAACAAACCCAGAAGGAGGGACCTTAGTAGTGTTCGATTTTAACAAACCGAGAATTGAGATTGCAGAAATCTCAGAAGACCGTAAATATGGAAGATTTGTCGTAGAGCCGCTGGAGAGAGGTTATGGCACGACGCTTGGGAATTCCCTTCGCAGAATTATGCTTTCCTCCCTGCCGGGTGCAGCGGTAAGCCAGGTGAAAATTGAGGGCGTATTGCACGAATTCAGTTCGATTCCGGGCGTAAAAGAGGATGTCAGCGAGATTATCATGAATCTGAAATCGCTGGCGATCAAGAATACCAGTAAGACAAATGAACCGAAGACGGCATATATCGAGTATGACGGAGAGGGTGTTGTGACTGCCGGGGATATCCAGGTAGATCAGGACATCGAGATCCTCAACAAGGATCAGGTAATTGCTACGTTAAGCGGCGGCGCTGACAGTAAGCTCTACATGGAGATTACGATTACCAAGGGCAGGGGTTACATCAGTGCAGATGAAGGAAAGACGCCGGATATGCCGATCGGTGTGATTGCGGTTGATTCTATTTATACCCCGGTAGAGCGTGTGAACATGACGGTTGAGAATACCCGTGTTGCACAGGCTACAGACTTTGACAAACTGACCCTGGATGTATATACAAACGGTACGCTTGGACCGGACGAGGCAGTCAGCCTTGCGGCAAAGGTACTCAGCGAGCATCTGAGTCTGTTTATTGATTTGTCCGAAAGCGCTAAAACAGCGGAAATTATGATTGAAAAAGAGGACAATGAAAAAGAAAAGGTGCTGGAGATGAACATCGACGAGCTGGAGCTCTCTGTTCGTTCCTATAATTGCCTGAAGAGGGCTGGCATCAACACAGTGGAAGAGCTGTGCAACAGAACTCCGGAGGACATGATGAAGGTTCGGAATCTGGGACGCAAGTCTCTGGAAGAGGTCCTTGCAAAACTTAAGGAGCTGGGACTGCAGCTTAATCCGAGTGAAGAATAGAGCGCACATATAGCGCGAATACACCGGTGCGGTGTATCACAGATTAGTTTGGCACGGGGAGTAAGCCCGAAGAGCGTTCTCGCGTGCTCCGAAAATGGAGGAAAATAAAATGGCAGGTTACAGAAAACTGAGCAGAACATCTGATCAGAGAAAAGCATTACTCAGAAACCAGGTTACAGCGCTGCTGCAGCATGGAAAAATCGTTACCACAGAGGCAAAGGCAAAAGAGGTTCGCAAGATTGCGGAGGGTCTGATTGCGCTTGCTGTAAAAGAGAAAGATAACTACGAGACAGTTACTGTTACCGCAAAGGTTGCCCGCAAGGACAAAGACGGTAAGAGAGTGAAAGAAGTTGTAGACGGAAAGAAAGTAACGGTTTATGACGAAGTGCAGAAGGAGATCAGAAAGGATGCTCCGAGCAGACTTCATGCAAGAAGACAGATGATGAAGGTTCTCTATCCGGTAACGGAGGTTCCGAAAGAGGCTGCTGGCAAAAAGAAAAATACGAAGCAGGTTGACCTGGTAGACAAACTGTTTACCGAGTACGCTCCGAAGTACGCAGACCGTAACGGCGGTTACACAAGAATCGTTAAGATCGGTCTTCGTAAGGGCGATGCAGCAATGGAAGTATTGCTGGAGCTTGTATAGAACGGATATAAAGATGCGGCACCGCGTATGCGGTGCCGTTTTTTACATCAGAAATTGTGTTTCTACAGGTGTCATTGAAGCAGTCTGAGAAGGCATATGCCGCGCAGAACTTAAGTCAGGATATCTGCATACCGTATGGACTGTGGATGAAACTGCGGTGTTCGGCTCATTCCGGAACGGATACGGCAGGTATGCTCTCTGTATATTTTTTGTGTATCCGTCAGTCAGGGTGGGAAAAGCAGCGTAACACTGCTTTTTTGTATTTTTAATATGTTGATAATGAGCCGAGAAGGTGCTTTTGAATTTTGTGTCCTGGATTGTAGAAGGGGTGCATTCGTACATATAAATGCGATAAAATAATTAGCGCGTTATAAATAGCGATTAAGCTTGCTAAAAAAATGTGCACGAGCACGTAAATACGCACAAAAACGCAGGAAGAAATTTGTTGATAATATCCAAAAATAAAAAAACAGAAAGAAAATTATTGACAGAAACGTATACATTGTGTAATATAAAGAAAAGATGTGCACGAGCACACGATACAAAATAAAAGGATGGGAAAAATGAATATCAACAAAAATGCTAAAAACCAGCTTTATAGCCGACATATTCATATATAAAAAAGAGAAATGTGTGCACGAGCACATGATGGGAGAGGTTGAGTATGGCAGCTACAATAAAGGATATTGCTGATATAGCAAAAGTTTCGAGGGGAACCGTAGACAGGGTATTAAATAACAGAGGGAGAGTAAAACCGGAAGTTGAGGTAAGAGTCAGGCAGGTTGCAGAATCATTGGGATATAAACCCAATGGAGCGGCAAAAACATTTTCTACATTAAAGAAAAAAATGCGCTTTGGGATTCTTCTTCCAAGCATTGGCGATGATTTTTTTGATGAAGTAATCCAGGGAATTGAAGCGGCAAATGAAGAGTTGAAAGACTACGGGTTTGAAACAATTTTACATCAGACGAGCGGTTATGATGTTGAAAAGCAATTAAAAGAGATTGATGAAATGTTGAAAGAGGGGATAACGGCTTTTGGCTTTTTACCATTAGTGGATAATAGGATCGCGCAGAAGATTGACGAGATCGTAGAAAGCGGGATCCCGGTAGTAACAATTAATTCGGATATTGAAAACTCAAAACGTAATTTTTATGTGGGAACTGATTTCAGAAAGAGCGGAAGAATAGCGGCGGGACTTCTGGGGTTGATCAATCCGGTATCACATGTGTTAATCATTACTGGTTCTTCAAAGATTTTGTCACACAGGTTGAGATATCAGGGATTTACCGAGACAATTAACAGAAAATTTCCAGGAGTGAAAGTAGTAGATTATGTTGAGTGTAATAATGCAGATTTTGTGGCGTATGACACCGTAAAAGAAGAATTAAAGGAGAATCCGGAAATTGATTCTGTTTTTATTATCGCAGGCGGAATTAAAGGTGTTTGTGAAGCTGTAGAACTTTTTAAGGAACGAAAGGTAAAAATTTTTTGTTTTGATTCTATGGATTACATTAAAAATAAGCTTAAGGAAGGAAGGATTACAGCAACGATCTGCCAACAGGCGTTTAATCAGGGATACGAAATTGTGAAAACAGTGTTTGCATGGTTCGCAGATGCCAGCTCTGTAAAACAGGAGTGTATTCTTATGGATAATATTGTTCAGATTGCGGAAAACTTTGATGATTAAAGGAGGAGTGAAGCATGTCGGAAAACAGCAGTTATCTATTTGAGATGCTGGGGGTAACAAAAGAATTTCCCGGCGTAAAAGCGCTTGATAATGTTACCCTGCAGGTAAAAAAGGGGACGGTCCATGCGCTTTGCGGGGAAAATGGTGCAGGAAAATCCACTTTGATGAAAGTGTTGGCTGGCATTTACAGGCAGGACTCCGGAAAGATTTTGATTGAGGGGCGCGAGGTTGAAATTGCCAATCCAAGGGATGCGATGGATAAGGGAATTTCAATGATTCATCAGGAATTGAATTTATTTCCGCAGATGACGGTTGAAGCGAATCTATACATTGGCAGGGAAAATCTGTATCCGGGTGGTGTTATCAATAAGCAGCAGAATTTAAAAGAGGTAAATGCGATATTAAAGGAATATGATATTGATATTAATCCGCGCCAGCGGATGAGAGAGCTGACAATTGCGAATCAGCAGATGATTGAAATTGTGCGTGCTATTGCTTTCAATGCAAAGATTATTATTATGGATGAGCCGACTTCTTCTCTGACAGAAGTAGAAATACAGACACTGTTTTCTATGATTCGTAAACTGGTAGCAGAAGGAAAATCTGTGATTTATATTAGTCATAGAATGGATGAGATTTTTGAAATTGCAGATATGGTGACGGTCATCAGAGATGGAAGGACAATTGATACAGTGCCGGTTGAAAAACTGGATAAGGTAAAAATCATCAAAATGATGGTAGGGCGAGAACTTGAGGATATTTACAATAAAAAGCGGATTCCTTTTGGGGAAGAAAGATTGCGCGTGGAAGGGCTTACAAGTGGAAAACATTTTCAGAATATTAATTTTTCGATACGCGCGGGTGAAATTGTCGGATTGATGGGATTGGTCGGCGCGGGGAGGAGTGAAGTGGCGGAAACGATTTTCGGGCTTCGCAACCTGGAATCCGGACAAATTTATGTGTCCGGGCGGAAGGTGGACATACGTAAACCGTGGCGCGCTATAAATGCCGGAATTGCGTTTATTACAGAGGACAGAAAACGATTCGGAATCAGTAGAATACATTCCGTAAGACAAAATATTGTACTTGCCAGTCTTGGAAAATATGCGGAAAACTTTTTGAAGGTGGTTTCGGTAAAAAAAGAGAAAAGAGCAACAGATGAAATGATAAGAATGCTGAATATAAAAACTCCGGATCAGAAGTTTAAAGTGGGAAATCTGAGCGGTGGGAATCAGCAAAAGGTTGTTGTTGGAAAATGGTTGCTGACGGAACCGGATATTCTGATTATGGATGAGCCGACCAGAGGAATTGATGTGGGAGCAAAATCAGAGATATATGCGATAATGACCGGAATGGCAGAATCGGGGAAAAGTATTTTGATGATTTCATCGGAGATGCAGGAATTGATGGGAATGTGTGACAGAATTGTTGTCATGTGCGCGGGAAAACAGACGGGAATTTTTGAACGCAGTGAATTTAACCAGTTTAAATTGATGGCGTGTGCGGCTGGAGAAACAAAGGAGGCGGCGGACAGGTATGAAAACTAAAGTTTTATCCAGAGATTTTTTGAAAAGTAACGTTATTTATATTGTATTTATTGTTATGTTGATTGGACTGAGTATTTTTTCGGATTCGTTTCTCAGCCTTAATAATTTCAGAAATATTCTGCGGCAGAGTTCTTTTGTTGGAATTGTAGCACTGGGGATGACGTATATTATGATTGCCGGCGGAATTGATTTATCTGTTGGGTCTACGATGGCACTTGCGGCGTGTGTGGCTGCAAGTCTGTCTACAGAAATGGGTATTGTGCTTCCATATCCTGTTGCGGTTCTGGCAGGGGTTGCCGTTGGCATTATAGTAGGACTTATTAATGGTTATGTGGTTGCCTACCTTGGCATTGTACCATTTATAGCAACATTGGGTATGCAGTCTGTTGTACGTGGTGTGGCACTGGTTTTTACATCGGGAAAACCGATTAACGCACTTACGGAAACCTATACAAATGTGGGAAAATCTTACGTTTTTGGAATTCCGATTCCGGCTATTATCTTTATCATTCTTGCAGCGGCAGCGTGGTTTTTCCTGTCGCGGACAAAGTATGGAAGATATCTGTATGCTATTGGAGGAAATGAAGAAGCGGCAATTGTAGCCGGGTTGAGAGTGAAATTTTTAAAGGCGAGCACGTATGTTGTGGGTGGTGCTATGGCAGCTCTTGCGGGAATCATTCTTTCAGCAAGAATTGCGGCTGGAACGCCAAATTCTGGTGAAATGTACGATTTTTATGCGATAGAAGCGGTCGTTATCGGAGGAACCAGCAATCAGGGAGGTACTGGAGGCATTATTCAGACAATAATCGGTGTATTGATAATTGGTGTGCTGAATAATGGTATGGATCTTCTTAATATTTCCGGGTATTATCAGAAAATTGTAACGGGTGTGGTTGTTGTACTTGCGGTTATTATTGATCGTAATAACGTAAATAGAAATCATTAATTTGAATTTTAAGCTGTGCGCAGGCTTGAAAGATAGAAACTAATATTATAAGAGAAAGGGAAGGTAAAAGACATGAAGAAATCTTTAGTTATCGGGATGACAGCAGCAGTGATGGCGGCAAGTATGGGAACAGTTTCATTTGCGGAAGACGGCGGATATAAAATTGCCATGATTTATCAGGATTTATCGGGGCAATTTAATATTTATTTCCAGGGGGAGCTTCAAAAGCAGGCAGAGGAACTGGGTGTTACACTGGTAGAATTTGATGGACAGGGTGCGGTAGACAAACAGCTCGATCAATGTGAAAACGCGATTCAGCAGGGTGTGGATGCGTTGATGTTTATTCCGGTAGATAAAAGCGGCTGTGCTCCTATTATTGAAAATTGTAATGAGGCTGGTATTCCTGTGATAGGCTGTAATAATCCGACAGATAATGTGGATGAGGCTACCGCATATGTCGGTGCAAATGATGTTGACGCGGGAATTATGGAAATGGAATACATTGCAGAGCTTCTTGGGGGCGAAGGAACTATTTGCGTAATAGAAGGACCTTATGGTCATTCTGCACAAATTGCAAGAATGGAGGGGATTGAAGAGACGCTCAAAAACTATCCGGATATTACAATGCTTTATAATGATACGGCAAATTGGGACAGAACAGAAGCAATGGAATTAACAGAAAACTGGCTGGAAAAATCGGGCGATGAAATTGATGCGATTGTGTGCCATTCTGATGATATGGGAATGGGCGCTCTGCAGGCAATCCAGGGAGCTGGTCTTGAAAATAATATAGAAGTAATCGGCATTGATGCAATTTATGATGCGTTGCAGGCTGTAAAAAAAGGCGAAATGTGCGCAACGGTATTCCAGGATGTATATGGACAGGCGGATGAGGCGATAGCTACTGCGCTAAAAGCGTTGAATGGCGAGGAGTTTGAAAAAACGACGTACGTTCCGTTTCAGATGGTAACGCAGGAGAATGTGGATGAGTATCTGGCCATGTTTGAGTAAGAAATAATAGTTTTGAAACTGACTGGAAATGAGGAATGTAATATGATAAATGATATTTATTATAATCCGACCAAAATACTTTTTGGGAGAGGAATGGAGGAAAAAGTCGGGGAAGAAACGGCAAAGCATGCCGATAAGGTGCTGATTGTCTATGGCTCGGAAAGAATTAAAAAGAATGGACTTTATGATAAGGTGATAGCTTCTCTGAAGTCAGCAGGCGTTGAGTATGAGGCGCTTGGCGGCGTGAAATCAAATCCGCGTTCCGGACTGGTATATCAGGGGATAGAAATCTGCCGGAAAGAGGGAATTTCATTTCTTCTCGCAATTGGTGGAGGAAGCGTAATTGATACAGCAAAAGCGATTGGATACGGTGTGCCATATGCTGGCGATTTTATGGACTTATATCTTGGAAAAGCAGAACCGGAAAGCTGTCTGGGGATTGGTACAATCCTTACAATTCCCGGAGCTGGCAGCGAGTCAAGTAATGGCTCTGTGATAACAGATGAAAAGCTGGGATTAAAAAGGTCTTGTGACACAGACCTTGCCAGACCGGTGTTTTCGATTATGAACCCGGAGCTTACTTATACAGCGCCGATGTATCATACGCTGGCAGGAGCTTTCGATGGGATTTCTCATGCTATGGAACGCTACTTTACAGATACGACATTTGTCGAGGTTTCTGACGGCATGGCTGAAGGAATTATGAAAGCGTTGATGAAGT
The DNA here is from genome assembly GCF_047017445.1 of Marvinbryantia sp. NCBI lineage: Bacteria > Bacillati > Bacillota > Clostridia > Lachnospirales > Lachnospiraceae > Marvinbryantia > Marvinbryantia sp. The sequence goes on from NZ_JBKXTT010000024.1 coordinate 35,264, forward strand.
ATATGAAACGTGTGATAAAAGAACCGGATAATTATGATGTAAGAGCGGAGCTGATGTGGGGATGCAAGGTTGCGCAGGATGGTTGTATCGGTGTGGGACGGGAGCAGGCATGGTCAAGCCATCTTCTCCAACGCGATATCGGTTCAATTGCATTTGAGTCATCTCATGGCGCAGGACTGGCGGTGATTACACCGAAGTGGATGAGGTATGTGTATAAGCATAACATCCCGCGTTTTGTACGGTTTGCAAACAGGGTTATGGATGTACCGGTAAATCCTTGGGATGAGGAAGAGACTGTTTTGGAAGGTATTAAAAGACTGGAACTGTTTATTAAAGAGATAGGTCTTCCGACAACGCTTAGAGAAGTGGGAGTAAACAGCAGGAAAGATATTCTGGTGATGGCTGACAAAGCATATCCGGATGAAAATGGCACTCTGGGAGGATTTTATCCGTTAAAAAAACAGGATTTCATTAATATTTTGAATGAGGCATTTTAAGGAGGAAAACATGCTTAAGAAAATCAATCCGATAATTAGTCCGGAATTGCTGAAAATTTTGGCGGAAATGGGGCATACAGATGAAATTGTAATATGTGATGGAAACATGCCGGTTTATACTGTAGGGAAAAACGTAGTCCGTTTAGATGGACATGGGGTGCCGGAAATCCTGGAAGCGGTGCTGGAATATTTTCCACTTGATGCGAAAACAGAAAAGCCAGTAACGCTTTGTGACTGGACAGGTCCAAGACCGGATATATGGGATGCGTATAAGAAAATAATTTTGGAAAGCGAGGAGGCGGACAAATTCCGGAACGGCTTTAATATGCTTAAAGACCCAGAATTTATGGGAAGAGTGCGAAACGCGTATTGTCTGGTAGCTACAAGTGAAAAATCATTAGCCGCCAATATTATCTTGAAAAAAGGTTTACTGTAAAAAAGAAAACAGATGCCCGGTGCAGTTTGGGCATCTGTTTTTTAAAATCAATACAATGAAAGGAACAGGAAATACGGATATGGATAATAACAGGTATGTTATAGGTGTTGATTTTGGCAGTGATTCGGTAAGAGCAGCGGTCGTTTGTACAAATGGAAAGATAATTAGCCGGGGAGTGTCTTTTTACCGGAGATGGAAGATGGGATTATATCAGCATCCGGAAAAAAATATTTTCAGACAGCATCCACTGGATTACGTGGAATCGCTGGAAGAATGTATAAAAGAAGCGCTTGGGTCGCTGGATAAAGAAATAGTCAGCAAAATCTGCGGTATTGGGATTGATACAACCGGTTCTACGCCGGTTCCTGTTGATATACATGGAACGCCGCTGGCATTGCTGAAGGAATTTGCAGAATGCGAAGACGCGATGTTTCATTTGTGGAAAGACCATTCGGCTGCGCGGGAAGCAGAGGAACTGAATCATATTTTTATGTCTGGCACGAAAGAAAACTATACAAGATATCAGGGACAATACTGTTCGGAGTGGTATTGGGCAAAAATATTGCATACTATTCGCAGAAATCCGAAAATAAAGCAGAAAGCATATACCTGGATAGAACATTGCGATTGGATTGTTGGTTTGCTGACCGGGAAAAGTGCTCCGCAGACAATGTATCACAGTACCTGTGCAGCGGGGCATAAGGCATTATGGCACAGTGCGTGGAATGGGCTTCCATCTTCTGAATGTCTGGCAATGGCGGATACGTATCTTGCTGAGGTGGCAGAGAGATATGGAAGAACACCGCTGCCGGCAACAACCAATACCGGGAATCTTAATGATGAATGGGCAAAGCGTCTGGGACTATCGGGGCAGGTGATAGTTTCCGGGAGTTCTTTTGACGCACATGCCGGAGCAATAGGTGCAGGAATCAGACGGGGAACAATGGTTTGCATACTGGGAACATCGGCAGTGGATTTACTTATAGAAAAACCGGAAAATCTTTTTGGTAAAAATCTGGTATCATTATGCGGACAGGCGGAAAATTCTATTATTGAAGGGTATACGGGAATAGAAACAGGACAGGCTGCATTTGGAGATATTTTTGCGTGGTATAAAAAAATATTGCTTTGGCCGTTGAAACAGGCTTCTAAAAAGTTATCCGGAGAAAAGAAATGTTTATGTGATGAGCTTGCGGAGAACATGGAAAATCAATTGTTGGAATGGCTCCAGGAAGAGGCTGAAAAACTTCCGGAAGAACCCTTTCCGATAGCGCTTGACTGGTTTAACGGACGCAGATATCCCGACACGGATGACTATCAGATGGGGTCAATTTCACAATTGTCTCTGGGGGCAAATGCTCCTCATGTTTATCGGGGACTTGTCTTTGGAGCAGTATGTGGTCTCAGGAGACTGGTTGATGGTTTTGAAAAAGCCGGATTAGAAATCAGGGAAATCATAGCAGTGGGGGGAATTGCCAGAAAGTCTTCTTATATAATGCAGATGATGGCAAGTGTGCTCGAAAAGAATGTGAAGATTCCGGATACAGACCAGATTTGTGCATTGGGGGCCGCAATTAATGCTGCAGTTGCTGCCGGACAGTATCCGGATATAGAGACAGCGTTAAGATATATGGCGGCGAAGCCTTTCAGAGAGTTTACACCGGACGCTGAAAAATGTAATATATATAGACAACAGTATGAAAAGTATCGGACCCTGGCGGATATGGATGGGGATTATAGGTAAAAAGATGAAATAAATTATAAAAATATCTGTCCTGCAATTTGCAGGACAGAAAAAGCATTATGGCCGTTAAGGAGTCTTTTTTTGAGCAGAGACCTGGCTATATTGATATGACTGTGTGTATGGTCGGTAAGGAATGTTTTCCGGTGAATTCTGCTCCTGGGAGGAATCCGGGATCTGGCCGGTCCCGTGTTCGAAAGACGGATTCGGGCGCTGCGTATACGGAGCCTCTGACGGGGATATCTGTGCGGGCGGTTCCTGCTGCCTGTGTGCCTGCGGATGAGGTCTGCGCACTACATCAGACTGCAAATCCTGCGCTTGCTGCTGCGTATATTCATTCTGCAGAACAGGTTCCGCAGAGCACTGAGACGGCTGCCAGTCCGGAGCTGCCTGCGTCTGCATATCCTGCGGAGAGAAAGCGGTATATTCCTGCGTTTGCTGCCAGCTCTGTGCTCTCTGTGTATGCCCGCTTTGCGGAGCTGGTTCAGCATATCCCTGGACCTGCTGCCAGCCCTGCGCTGCCTGCGTACGTCCGTCTGGCGGCATGGGGGCTGTATAACTCTGCCGGGGCTGCCATGATGGCGGAACAGTTGTCTGCTGCCGCACCGGCGGGATGGGAGGTTCCTGCCATGCCTGATCGGAATACGCATGTCGCTGCGGTTCCTGCCACGTCTGCCCGGAATATGCATGTCGCTGCGGTTCCTGCCACGTCTGTTCGGAATGTGTTTGTTTCCGCGTCTCCTTCTGCTTTTTCTTTTTGCGTGGGCGGAAGATGGTCTTTCTGCCGGTCCACCCAACGATTCTCACCAGTATGATTCCCCAGAAAACGCCAAAGCTGTCGATCGCAACATCACGCACGGAAGGACCGCGCCCCTCCACGAACGACTGATGATATTCATCCCCGCAGGCAAAGCCCACACAGATGATCCCGGCCAGAAGCATCAGCCAGATGCCGTGTACTCCGTATACATATAAAGGAAACGATACCGCGACTGCCAGTGCGAAATATTCTGTCATATGCGCCAGTTTCCGCACCAGACCGTGTATCCGGTAAACCCAGGTATCAATCTCCCAGTCCGCCATGTCTGCGTTCAGCGTCTGATCCACGGTTTCTACTATTTTATAACTGACCTTATAGCTGAGCTGTGAGGATACCTCGCCAGGCTGAGCTGAAAAACTGTAAATCATATACATCAGAAGCAGGGCGGGTACAAACGAAAAGGGTTTCAGTAAAGTTCTTATCATTGAAGTACCTCCTGTAATTTGTTTCTTGAATGATTGTCATAATACCACGCCTGTTTTCGAATGTCCATCATTTTAATAAAAATATAAGAAGAAAAATAAATATAAGAAAAATCTCCTTGACATCGGAAACAGAACTATGTATACTAATTTCGTGCGCGGAAGGACGTATGTCTTTTGGTGCGCAAAATTGAGCGTTATTCGAGACAGGATAACCGGCAACCACAACCCACAGGGAATAATACAGGAGGTAAAAGGAATGCCAACATTTAACCAGTTAGTAAGAAAAGGCAGAGAGACATCTACAAAGAAGTCTACTGCACCGGCTCTCCAGAAGGGTTTCAACTCTCTGAAGAAAAAGAGCACCGATGTATCTGCACCGCAGAAGAGAGGTGTTTGCACAGCGGTTAAGACAACGACTCCTAAGAAGCCGAACTCAGCTCTTAGAAAGATCGCCAGAGTACGTCTGTCCAACAACATCGAGGTTACCAGCTACATTCCGGGCGAAGGACACAACCTGCAGGAGCATAGCGTTGTCCTGATCCGCGGCGGACGTGTAAAGGACCTTCCGGGTACCAGATACCACATCGTACGTGGTACACTTGATACCGCAGGCGTTGCAAAGAGAAGACAGGCTCGTTCCAAATACGGAGCAAAGAGACCGAAAGACGCTAAGAAATAAAAAAAGCGGGGAACAAAAACAAACGCAAGCAAAGCGGGCATTTGTTTTTGAACGGGCTTTTTACAGGAAATCACAAACAGAACTAGTATTTGTGCCGGGATTCTATTACCAGGTGGTTGCAGGTTGAAAATAGAAGCTATGGGCGCGAAACACATTAGAACGACACATGTGAGTACCGATGAATTAAGTATCCTCTGTAAAGGACAGCGTGTTTTTCTTGTTTATCTGCTGTCCCGATTCAGAAAACAATATTAAGGAGGGAAGTAACGTGCCGCGTAAAGGACATACTCAAAAAAGAGACGTATTGGCAGATCCGCTGTACAATAACAAAGTGGTTACGAAGCTTATCAATAACATTATGTTAGATGGTAAGAAGGGTATCGCACAGAAGATTGTATACGGTGCGTTCGATAGAGTGGCTGCAAAATCCGACAAGCCGGCTATCGAAGTATTTGAAGAAGCTATGAACAACATCATGCCTGTTCTGGAAGTAAAGGCGAGACGTATCGGTGGTGCTACCTACCAGGTACCGATCGAGGTAAGAGCAGACAGACGCCAGGCGCTGGCTCTTCGCTGGCTGACCATGTTCTCCCGCAAGAGAGGCGAGAAGACCATGGAAGAGAGACTGGCAAACGAGATTCTGGATGCAGCAAACAACACTGGCGCATCTGTGAAGAGAAAAGAAGATATGCATAAGATGGCAGAAGCTAACAAGGCTTTCGCTCATTACAGATTCTAATTAGGAGGAAAAACTACCTTGGCTGGAAGAGAATATCCGTTAGAGAGAACCAGAAACATTGGTATTATGGCGCACATCGATGCTGGTAAAACTACCACGACAGAGCGTATCCTTTACTATACCGGTGTTAACTACAAGATTGGTGATACTCACGAGGGTACTGCTACCATGGACTGGATGGAGCAGGAGCAGGAAAGAGGTATTACCATCACTTCAGCCGCTACAACCTGTCACTGGACGCTGCAGGAAAACTGCAAGCCGAAGCCGGGTGCTCTGGAGCATCGTATCAACATCATCGATACGCCGGGTCACGTTGACTTCACGGTAGAGGTTGAGCGTTCCCTTCGTGTACTGGATGGCGCTGTCGGCGTATTCTGTGCAAAGGGTGGTGTAGAGCCTCAGTCAGAAAACGTATGGCGTCAGGCTGACACCTACAACGTACCGAGAATGGCATTCATCAACAAGATGGATATCCTTGGTGCGAACTTCTACGGCGCCGTAGAACAGATCAAGACCAGACTGGGTAAGAATGCGATCTGCATTCAGCTCCCGATTGGTAAAGAAGACGATTTCAAAGGAATCATCGACCTCTTTGAAATGAAAGCCTACATCTACAACGATGAAAAGGGCGACGATATTTCTGTTGTTGATATTCCGGAGGATATGCAGGAAGAAGCAGAGCTGTACCGCACAGAGCTTATCGAGAAGATCTGTGAGCTGGACGACGATCTGATGATGGCTTACCTGGAAGGGGAAGAGCCGTCTGTGGACGAACTGAAAGCAGTTCTGAGAAAAGCTACCTGCGAGTGTACAGCAGTCCCGGTTTGCTGTGGTACTGCATACAGAAACAAAGGCGTTCAGAAGCTTCTGGATGCGATCATTGAATATATGCCGTCACCGCTCGATATCCCGGCTATTAAGGGTACTGATCTGGATGGAAATGAAGTAGAGAGACATTCTTCTGATGAAGAGCCGTTCTCCGCTCTGGCATTCAAGATCATGGCAGACCCGTTTGTTGGTAAGCTGGCATTCTTCCGTGTGTATTCCGGTACGATGAACTCCGGTTCTTACGTGCTGAACTCCACGAAGGGCAAGAAGGAGCGTGTAGGACGTATCCTTCAGATGCATGCAAACAAGAGAGCCGAGCTTGACAAGGTTTACTCCGGTGATATCGCTGCAGCAGTTGGATTTAAGGTAACAGGTACCGGCGACACCATCTGCGACGAGCAGCATCCGGTTATTCTGGAATCCATGGAATTCCCGGAACCGGTTATCGAGCTGGCTATCGAGCCGAAGACAAAAGCAGGACAGGGCAAAATGGGCGAAGCTCTTGCAAAGCTTGCAGAGGAGGACCCGACCTTCCGTGCTCATACAAATCAGGAAACAGGACAGACCATCATCGCAGGTATGGGCGAGCTCCATCTGGAGATCATCGTAGACCGTCTGCTGCGTGAGTTCAAGGTTGAGGCAAATGTAGGTGCACCGCAGGTTGCTTACAAAGAAACCTTCACCAAAGAAGTTACCGTGGACAGCAAATATGCGAAGCAGTCCGGTGGACGCGGACAGTATGGTCACTGTAAAGTTATCTTCACCCCGATGGATCCGAACGGTGAAGAAACCTTCAAATTCGAGTCTACGGTTGTCGGCGGTGCTATTCCGAAGGAATATATCCCGGCAGTTGGCGAAGGTATAGAGGAAGCTGCAAAGGCAGGTATCCTTGGCGGATTCCCGGTACTCGGTGTTCACGCAAATGTATACGACGGTTCCTACCATGAGGTCGACTCCTCTGAAATGGCATTCCACATTGCCGGTTCCATGGCATTCAAGGACGCTATGAAGAAGGGTGATGCGATCCTGCTTGAGCCGATCATGAAGGTAGAGGTAACGATGCCGGAGGAATACATGGGCGACGTTATCGGTGATATCAACTCCCGTCGTGGACGTATCGAGGGTATGGAGGATATCGGAGGCGGCAAGATGGTGCGCGGCTATGTACCGCTTGCTGAGATGTTCGGTTATTCCACCGACCTTCGTTCCAAGACACAGGGACGCGGCAACTATTCCATGTTCTTTGAGAGATATGAGCCGGTTCCAAAGTCTGTACAGGAAAAAGTACTGAGCAATAAAGGTAAATAAATGAAAAAAGGCTTGAAAATGTCTATGATTTGAAATATAATCATAGATAGCCTGTTAAAAAATTAAAAACGAAAAATCTGATTTTTTTAAGGAGGACATTCAAAATGGCAAAAGCTAAATTTGAAAGAACGAAACCGCATTGTAATATCGGTACCATCGGTCACGTAGACCATGGTAAAACAACTCTTACAGCAGCTATCACAAAGGTGCTTTCTGAGAGAGTTGCTGGTAACACAGCTACAGATTTCGAGAACATCGATAAGGCTCCGGAAGAGAGAGAGCGTGGTATCACAATTTCTACCGCTCACGTTGAGTATGAGACAGAGAAGAGACACTATGCACACGTTGACTGCCCGGGTCACGCTGACTATGTAAAGAACATGATCACCGGTGCTGCTCAGATGGACGGTGCTATCCTTGTAGTTGCTGCTACCGATGGTGTTATGGCTCAGACAAAGGAGCACATCCTTCTGTCCCGTCAGGTAGGCGTTCCGTATATCGTAGTATTCATGAATAAGTGCGATATGGTTGACGATGAAGAGCTTCTTGAGCTGGTTGACATGGAGATCCGTGAGCTGCTCACAGAGTATGACTTCCCGGGCGATGACACACCGATCATCCAGGGTTCCGCTCTGAAGGCTCTGGAAGATCCGTCCAGCGAATGGGGCGACAAGATCATGGAGCTGATGGATGCTGTTGATACATGGGTTCCGAATCCGGAGCGTGATACAGATAAGCCGTTCCTTATGCCGGTTGAGGACGTATTCACAATCACAGGTCGTGGTACTGTTGCTACCGGCCGTGTAGAGCGTGGTACTCTTCATCTGAACGATGAAGTTGAGATCATCGGTGTTAAGGAAGCTACAAAGAAGACTGTTGTTACCGGTATCGAAATGTTCCGTAAGCTGCTTGACGAAGCTCAGGCAGGTGACAACATTGGCGCACTGCTTCGTGGTGTTCAGAGAACTGAGATCGTTCGTGGTCAGGTTCTTGCAAAACCGGGCAGCGTTAAGTGCCACACAAAGTTTACCGCTCAGGTATACGTTCTGACAAAAGATGAAGGTGGACGTCATACTCCGTTCTTCAACAACTACAGACCGCAGTTCTACTTCCGTACAACTGACGTTACCGGCGTTATCGAGCTGCCGGCTGGCACAGAAATGTGCATGCCGGGTGACAACGTAGAAATGACCATCGAGCTGATCCACCCGATCGCTATGGAGCAGGGTCTTACATTCGCTATCCGCGAAGGTGGACGTACTGTTGGATCAGGCCGTGTTGCTTCTATCATCGAGTAATCTCGGACACTTATATTGTAAAATTACCCCGGATGGCTTAGGCTTTCCGGGGTTTTGCATAAGAAAAAGCATATGAAAAAAATGCTATGAAATTAGAAGAAGTAAACAAAAAAAATAGTTGCTATTTTACTGAATTGTGAGTATACTATTCTTAGGATAAGTCTTTAAAGATTTAACAGCAGGTATATCTCGACCTTCAACTGAGAAAGTTATGAGTGGGCGTATCTCAGCCCTAAGCGAGACAGTTAGAAGTGAGTGTTTCGCCACTCGAAGTGCGAACCTAACAGTGGGGCGGTTAATCCGCCCCATTTTATATATGGAGGATGAAGAATTGGCAATAGAATTATATGAAGTCAATCCTAAATACATAAATTACCTTGTGCCATATGCACCACACTTATTCCATAATTGTTGATGCTCCTTTAAAATAACATTTTATAGATCTTGTTGCCTTTCGTCA
>NZ_JBKXTT010000025.1:0-33553 GCF_047017445.1 Marvinbryantia sp.
GGGATTCTCTAACATGTCTTGTTTAACTAAATGACATTGGGCATGAACAGTAACATTTTACCATCTGCATGACGGTTATCTCGTCGGCAACATCCCAGAGCGCTTCGCCCTTGTAGGCGCCGGTGAGGATCAGATCCATCTTCGCATCCTTCAGCTCAATCAGGCTGCGGATTTCCTCGCAGGAGATGATGCCAGCCGTTACAAGCGCAAGCACCTCATCCAGGATCAGCACGTCGCATCCCTGGGTGGTGATGACCTTGCGGGCAAAATTCAGCCCGTTGCGGATGTTCTGACATTCCTCTTTTCGCTCCTCCTCAGAAAGATTTTCGTAGGAGTTTTCCGAGCGCTCGAATCGGAACAGCTTGATCTCCGGCTCAAGCCGCCGTATAAAGCCGATCTCGTCGCTCCGGCGCTTCTTTAAAAACTGGATGATCATGACCGTTTTTCCAACGCTCGCCGCCTGGATCACGCGACCGAGCGCCGCCGTTGTCTTGCCTTTGCCTTCGCCGCAGAATATATGTGTTAAGCCTTTTTCCATTTCGTACCTCGCTTATACTCGCCTTTTCCATTTTTCTCCTGGCATCAGTGTACCACACTCCTGCGGAAAAAGCAATCTTATCCAAGCCATTCGAGCTTGCTGACGGATACTTCGTATGCGGTGCGCTTCTCGGCAAGGTCTCCCTCCATTTTTTTCACGTACTCGCGGCTCTGGATTCTGCCCCAGATCTGTACGTGACCTCCCACCTCGAAGCCGGAAGTAAAGCGCGCGTTCCTGCCCCAGCAGATGCAGGGTATGTAATCGGATTTTCCGTAGGGACGGTTGACCGCCACCAGCATATCGGAAATCTCCCTGCCGAGCGGTGTCTTCCGGTAAACCGGATTCTTGCAGATGTAGCCGTCCAGGAAAATCTGGTTGGTCTTTACCTTGTCGTTTTCCTCCTCGGTAAACGCCACCTCTCTTGCAAATACAGAAAGAACCAGCCGGTTTTTCTTTTCCTCGTGGCGGTTGTACGACCGGAACTGCCCTGTCACGCGGATGAACTCTCCCCGATAGTCCTGCGTGACGTCGATCAGCCGCTCGGAGATCATGACGGGTATGCAGTCGGTTGACTCGCTCAGCCGCTTCACCTGGACCTCCACCAGATAGAAGCCCTCCCCGAACACCTCGTGACTGAAGACAAACTCTGAAACAATTTCCCCTATAATAGATACCTGGTTGTTTTCGATAAACCTCTGATGCTGTCCATCCTGCATCGGGCAGGCATAGATATCGTTTTGCCTATTTTTCTCTGACATAAATTGTACTCCTTTTCTATATGTATTTCGCAGTATAGTTATTCATATTCAAGGATAACAGATTTTATGCAAAAAAGCTTTAAGAAGCGTTCGTCAAGTTTCTACATCATATGTCAGTTTATGTCGAAAAAGCAGCTTCGGGAGCCGTCTGCAAAAGAAAAAAGGATAACGCCGGGTACGAAAAGCACCGCAGCCGCTATCCTCTTCTTAACAGTTTTTTATGTCCAAAGAAACAGCAGAAACGCCGTCGTCAGCCCGAGACCAACGATAAAGACCAGCGCGATCAGAAGCGCCGCCTTCAAAGCGCCAAGCGTATACATGCGCCGCTCCTCCCGCGTGAAGCCGTCCTCCCACGGGCGTTCCTCCCGTTCGGATTCCTCCTGCCGCTTCTTTTTGCCCGGCGCAAAGCCCTTAAAGCCCCCGCCAGGCGTAAGAGCGCTCATGTCGGCGATGGTGCGCCCGTCATCGTCGTCGTACTGTTTTTTACGCCTGCTCATTTATCGTACAGGTGGCACGCCACAAAGTGTCCCGGCTCGATTTCCTTCTGAACGGGCGCGACCTCCTTGCAGCGGTTCATGCAGTTCGCACAGCGGGTATGGAACTTGCAGCCCAAAGGTGGGTTTGCCGGCGAAGGAATGGAGCCCTCCAGCACGATGCGGTTCATCTTCGCGGTCGGATCAGGGATCGGGATCGCGGAGAACAGAGCCTTCGTGTACGGGTGCAGCGGATTGCGGAAAATATCCGCCGTCGCTCCGTACTCCACCAGGTTTCCAAGATACATCACGCCGACCGTGTCCGAAATATGCTCGACCACCGAAAGATCGTGTGAAATAAACAGGTAGGTCAGCGCATACTGCTCCTGCAGCTCCTTTAACAGATTGATGATCTGCGCCTGGATGGAAACGTCAAGCGCCGAAACAGGCTCGTCGCAGACCACGAACTCCGGATTGAGGGCAAGCGCGCGCGCAATACAGATACGCTGGCGCTGTCCGCCGGAAAACTCATGCGGATAACGGTCCTTATGGAAAGGCTGAAGTCCGCAGTTGTCCATGATCTTATCAATATAATCGTTAAATTCTTCCTTCGGAACCAGCTTGTGCTCACGCACCGCCTCCCCGATGATCTCGCCTACCGGCAGACGCGGGGAAAGGCTGGAAAACGGATCCTGGAAAATAATCTGCATCTTTGTGCGCAGAGCGCGCATTTCCTTTGCCGAAAGGTCGTAGACCTCCTGTCCATTGAACAGCACCTGTCCGCCTGTTTTCTCGCCGGAGAGGCGCAGAATGGTGCGCCCGGTCGTCGTCTTGCCGCAGCCGGATTCCCCGACAAGCCCCATCGTGGTGCCGCGCTTCAGGTTGAAGGTAACGCCGTCCACAGCCTTTACGTGACCGACCGTCTTTGACATCATGCCGCCCTTGATCGGGAAGTATTTCTTCAGGTCATTTACCATCAGAATATACTGCGGATCATAAACGACCGGCTCTTTCTCACTGACAGCTTCTTTGTTGAGGCTCATTTTGCATTCCCTCCTTCCTTTCCATAGTAGCGATAACAGGATACCTTGTGCGTCTCAGACAGACTGATCTCGCACGGGTACTCGCCGTCGCACTGTGCCACGCACATCTCGCAGCGGTCTTTAAAGTAGCAGTAATCCGGCATGTTGATCGGGTTCGGCACCTTGCCCGGGATGGAATAAAGCTTATCCACCTGCTTGCCGACCACTGGCTTCGACGCCATCAGACCGATGGTGTACGGATGCGCCGGATGGAAGAAAATATCCTCCGCCGTGCCCTTTTCCACCACGCGTCCGGCGTACATAACAACCACGTAATCCGCCATCTCCGCGATAACACCGAGGTCGTGCGTGATAAACATGATCGATGAATTGATTTTATCCTTTAAGTTGCGCAGAAGGTCGAGCACCTGCGCCTGGATGGTAACGTCAAGCGCTGTCGTCGGCTCGTCCGCGATAATGATCTTCGGGTTGCAGGCAAGCGCCATTGCGATGCAGACACGCTGGCGCATACCGCCGGAAAGCTCGTGCGGATACATCGCGTAAACGCCCTCGCTGTTTGCGATGCCCACCATCTCCAGCAGCTCGATTGTGCGCGCCTTCACCTCTTCTTTACTCTTGCCCTCGCCATCGTGCAGATCAATAACCTCGTCAAGCTGCGCGCCGATGCGGAACACCGGATTTAAGGACGTCATCGGCTCCTGAAAGATCATGGATACATAATTTCCGCGCAGATGCTGGATAACCTCCTCCGGCACCTTCGCGATATCCACCGCCTTATCGCCGAGATTTAAGCGGATCTCGCCCTCCACGATCTGCCCCTGCGGGCGCTGGAGAAGCTGCATCAGAGAAAGGCTGGTAACGGATTTTCCGCAGCCGGATTCGCCAACCACGCCGACCGTCTTACCGATCGGTACCTCAAAGCTCACGCCGTCCACACTCTTGACGGTTCCCGCATCCGTAAAGAAATAGGTGTGCAGGTTATCAAATTCCACGGCGTTGTTCGGGTCGTGCATAGTCGTCGTATATTCGCTCTCCGGAACATTTTTGCGCTTGCGCTTTTTTTCCAGCTCATTTGTAGTTCTGCGGTTTTCCTTGGAAATCCGCCGGGACTCTCTTGCAGAGAGGTAGCCCTCTGGTTTATTTTTTGCCATTTTGTGCCCCTCCTCTCTTATCGTTTCATTTTCGGGTCAAACGCGTCGCGAAGACCGTCACCCACAAAGTTGAATGCAAGTACCGTCAGCATCAGGCAGACACCCGCCGGGATCCAGATGAACCAGTAGGTCGTCAGCACGTAGGAGTTCGAAACGTCGTTGATGATATTTCCCCAGGAAGCAAACGGGAATTTTACGCCCAGACCTAAGAAGGACAGCGTGGATTCCGTAATGATCGTGGAGCCGAGGCTCATCGTACTGATAACGATAAGCTGCGGGATAACGTTCGGGATCAGGTGGCGGAAAATACGTCTGGACACGCTGATGCCGCATGCCTCCGTCGCCGTCATAAATTCCTGCTCGCGCAGGGAAAGGATCTGTCCGCGGACCATACGCGCCGTGCCCGGCCATCCCAGAATACCGAGGATCAGCATCAGATACAGCATACGGATCTGCGGATCAAGGCGCATTCCATCCATCGCCGCGCCGAGAATAATGATCACCGGCATAGACGGGATGCAGTAAAAAATATCTACAATACGCATTACCAGGTTGTCGATCCAGCCGCCGAAATAACCGGCAACACCGCCAAGGACAATACCAAGGACAGTGGAAATGATTACAACGATAAAACCAACGATCAGCGATACTCTGCCGCCGTACATCAGACGGGTGAGCATGTCCATACCATTGCGGTCGGTACCGAGCCAGTGTTCCTTCGTCGGGAAGGAGTAGGTGTCAAACACCTGCGTGGAGGTTTCCTGCATAACGGACCAGATTTTTGTCGCCGCATCATAGGAAAGCGTGTATTCCGCCGTCTCGCCGCTCTCGTCCGTGAACGCGAATTCCTCTTCATCAGAAATAAGCGCCTCGATCAGACTCTCACGGAATTCATTGCTCACGTTTACATTTCCGCTCTTCGACTGAATGACATAACGGCTGCACACAGCCACCGATTCGCCGTTCTGGGAGACAAGCCCTTCCTCGCTCACCTCATAGTCCTGTCCGTCCGCGGTAAATTCACCGCCGCCCTTCGAGAGCGCAAGCAGCGCTTCGTACTGGAATTCCGGCGAGAAGGTCGTGCTGCTGCTCTCCGCGCTCACAATGTCGAGGTAAGCCGCTCCGATCACCTTGTCGCCGTCTTTGATGGAGTAAAGACCGTCGCTCTCTTTGATAACATCATAGGTACCGCCGGTCGCCGTGATGGAATCCTTCTCCTGCTGGATCGCAAGCACCGTCATCGCCTGCGCCACGGTACCGTAAGCCTCATCAAGCTGGAGGTAACGGAATTCTTTGTTCTCCGTCACACCCACATACTCTTTCTTGATATATTCCCGGCGATAGAATACCTCATCCTGCCCGTATGGGCTGATCAGACCGCCGACAAAGGAAAACACAAACATAAGTATCAGAATAACCATACCGGTCACGGCAAGACGGTTGCGGAAGAAGCGCTTCGCCACCATCGCTCCCGGGGACAGCACTTTCACGCGGCGGTCGTCATTTAAGGAATATTGTTCCTCGCCGCCTGCATTTGTATTCTTCTTTTCTTCAGACATACTGCTCCCCCTTTCTACGAAATGCGCACGCGCGGGTCAACCACAGCGTACATGATATCTGCCAGCAGGTTGCTCACCAGCGTCAGAATTGCCATAAATGTCAGATAAAACATGGAAAACGGAATATCGCCGGCAATCATTGCCTGATAAGAGGTATATCCAATGCCGGGGATCGCAAACAGTGTCTCCGTGATAAGCGCGCCGGAGAACAGTCCCGGCAGAGAGTTTCCGATAATCGTTACCAGCGGGATCAGTGTGTTGCGGAACGCATGGTGGTAGATAACCTTTCTCTCGCTGAGACCTTTTGCGCGTGCGGTACGGATATAATCGGCATTTAAGACCTCCAGCATATTCGTTCTGGTGTAGCGCATCAGGGAACCGACGCTGATCACCACCAGCGTGACGATCGGAAGCACAAGATGATGCGCCATATCGAGGATACGCCCAAACGAATCCAGGTTATTATAATTACGTCCCGTCAGACCAACCAGGTCAAACCAGCCAAGTTTTACGGAAAATACAAGTTTAAGCAGACTGGCAAAGAAGAAGGTCGGCAGAGAGATCCCGGCAAGCGCGAACACCGTGATCGCGTAGTCCGCCTTGGAATACTGCTTTGTCGCCGCGATAATACCAAGCGGGATTGCAATGATCAGCTCCAGGATCAGTGCGATAGCGCCCATTATAAAGGAAACGCCGATTACCTTCTGAAACTGCTCCACAACCGGAACGGTGAATTTCCAGCTATCGCCGAAGTTGCCGCGAAGCATTTCGCCGAGCTGCATGAAAAAGCCCGGGATGATGCCGACGTCCATATGGTACTGGGCGTTTAACTGCGCCAGCCACTCCTGGTAGCTTTTCGAGCCAGGCTGCTGGCTGAGCTGCATCGCCATCGTTTCTACATAGGAAGCAGGGAGGCAGCGCATCAGTGTGTAAATAATGAAACAGACAAAAAACAGAATAACGACTGAGAGTGCCAGACGCTTCGTAATATATTTACGCATTCATTTTCCTCCTTTTATACAGTAAAAAAGCTCTGCATATAAGACAGACGTTTGCATCCCACAATCCAAGCGACTGCCTTATATGCAGAACAACAAAAATGCATATAGGCAATTAAAATCTACTCTGCGGCGGAAACGCCGCAGAGCAGCCCTTATAATTCCAGGGATTCAATTTTAAGTGTCTTTAGTTAAGCTCCATCTTCTCGATATCGTTATACCATAACCAGTAGGTTGTGATATCCGGAGTAACGGTATCCATGTTTACACGCTCCGTAGAGAAGATCAGGCAGTTCTGACGCTGGTAAACCGGAATCTCAGTCGCCCAGTCCACGATTCTGTCAAGGCACTCTTTGTAGATGATCTTACGGTATGCCTGGTCAGTAGACTGACGTGCAGCCATGATCAGTTCGTCAAGCTCTGCATCCTCGATAGCGTAATACTTGTTGCTGCCGCCCGGGTTCTTTCCGCCGTTTGCAACGTCGGAGTAGTAGATCTGGTACATATCCGGATCTGCCGTTGCCTGCCATGCCATTGTCCACATTTCTGCAGTTCCTGCATCCAGGTTGTTTCCGATGGTAACTGTACCGTCGGAGAGGTCGGTAACGATCAGATTGAAGCCGATGGTTGCCAGTGCATCCTTTGCCAGTGTAAGGATCATGAAGTTCGGGTGATCGCCGATGCCGCTTCCCGGGATCATGATCTCATATTCCAGAGACGCGCCTTCCGGAGCCGCTGTCAGCTTGCCGTCCTCTACGGTGTAGCCTGCCGCCTCAAAGAAGCCAAGCGCCGCCTGCAGAGCTGCTGCATACTTCTCATCCTCTGTCATATCGTCTGTGTAGATCGGATTGCCGTTTACGTCTGTGGAGAATGCGACCTTGTAGCCCTCGTCGGTAACACGCGGTGCTGCCCAGGAGGTATCGGAGATCGGGTAGTTGATTACGTTTGCCCACTCGCCGTAGTAGGAATCCATAGCCACGTCGCGGTATACGGACAGAACGGTTGCAATACCCTTACGCAGGTTTCTGGAAGCCTCGGAGCCCGGCTCGCCGCCAACGCATACGTTCTTCGCGTTGATGCCGATGTAGCCGTATCCAAGGTTTGCCACGGTCTTGATGGTGATCACGTCGCCGTCAAAGTCCTCGTTGCCGCCGTTCAGTGCGGTCATCTCATCGATCGTGTCAAGGCTGAAGGACGGACTTGCAATATCCAGTGTGCCCGCGCCTACGCCGCTTGCTTTATCTGCTTCCTGTACGAACTGGAAGTTGATGTATTCGATCTTCGGCTCGCCCTTGTAGTACAGCGGATTTGCCTTTACGGTTGCAACGCCGTTCTCATAGCTTTCGAAAGTGTACGGACCAGCGCCCAGCGGCTGTGTCGTGTGAGACTTCACGCCGGAGAGGTCGCCCTTCGGGAAACCGAAGTTGTTGTTGTCAACGTCAAATGCTTCTTTATCGCCATAGTAATGAAGCGGAGCGATGAAGGAGATTAACTGGTAGATCGCCGTAGCGTCAACAGAGGTTGTGGTGATCGTCATCGTATAATCGCCGGTCTTCTTGATGCCGGTGATGGACGGAGCGGATTCGCCTGTCTCCACACCAATGCTGTATGCGTCGTAGTCTTCCATCAGGTCCTGAAGCGTAGCGTCTGCCTTTTCTGTGTCAGACATTGCAAGATAGTCGCCCTCATAAGCCTCTGCCATAGCCTTGAAGAAGTCTGCGGCTGTTGCGCCTTCATCCAGTGTGTAGCCCCAGTTTGCCGCACATGCTGCAACAGAGTCGCCCTCTGCGTTGTAGCCTGCTGCGATCACATAGTCTACGATAGACTGTGCAAACGCCTCACCTGCCTGGTTCAGATCTGCCCAGAATGCAGTCTGTGTAGCCTCATCCCAGTATGTGAAATCGGTATTTTCCTCACCGGCTGCTGTCAGCAGGCTGAACAGGGATTCCATACCGCTGCGGTACTCGGTCATGCCCTCGATCGGAAGTGCAAACACGGTGCTGTTTCCGTCGTAGGTCGGGTCGCAGTATACATAAAGTGAGAAGATCGCGTCGTCAATGGTCATCGGCTCGCCGTCGGACCATACAAGGTCGTCTCTCATCGTGATATTATAATCTACCGTTCCATCTTCATTTTCCACGATCTCGCAGTCTGCGATTCCGTAGTAGGTGTAATCCGTGCCGTTGTACTCACGTGTTTCACCCTCGATACCGTTCAGGATAACCGCACCCTCACGGTCTGCCTCCAGAAGGAGCGGGAACAGCATTCTTACAACGTCCTCATCGGGCACTGCAGTGTAGAAGAACGGAGAAAACTTTCCGTCCATAGCATCTTCGCCGTATACCAGCGTGTTTGCCGCTTTCTCAGCAGCTTCAGTAGCTTCACTTACCGCTTCGGTAGCAGCTTCTATGGTTTCTTCAGCAAATACACTTGCCACGGAACCAAAGCACATACCTGCCGTCAGTGTAAGCGCTAACAGTTTCTTAACATTAAACATATATTATATCCTCCTTGTGTGTATTTGAAACTTACTTGCAATTATACTGTTTTTTAGACAGATTGTCAATTGGCGATACCTGTAAAAACCAATTTTTAGAAAATCTGTATACCCACAGCGCACAAAGGCACGCCATTGTCTCCAAAACAAGAAATAGTACCGCCATGCCAGCCGCACTTTCTGTGCCATTTCGCACAAGATAGATCATTTCACCCAGCATATTCACCCCCGCAAAGGCCGCGGTAAGCTGCGATCGCATCGGAATTTTCTTCACCGCCGCTTCATATTGATATTCACGTAGAGGATTTCCCGCCGAAAGCAGCGCAAACAGCGCCGTCCCCAGGCTCGCCGCCGCCACCACCTGCGCCGCGTACGGCAGCAGCACGTAAAAGCAGTTCGCCATTCCCGGCGCCGGAATGCAGCCGTTTGCGATCATCGCCGCCATCATCGCCGTCCAGACCGCTCCCAGCCTTATCGCCGCCGTCTTCCATTTTATATTCGTCTCATCAAACGCATATTGCTTTCCGGTATAGATATATTCCCCTTTTTCATTCTTTTTAAACGCGTCCAGATGGGCGCGGCGTCCTTTTTTCTTTCCCGCCATTTTTCGATTCCTTTCTCTTCTTTGAACACGCAGTTTCCCGCGCCGCTTTCCGCGGTTTTCCGAAGTATTTTCCGCGTTACTGTTCACAGTAACATTCGCAAATCCATTTAAAATTCGCTCCGCGAATGGGATTTGCTCACACCTGTATCACTTTCTTACGGACTTTGCAGTGAATGCAAAGTCCTGACCTGAACAGTAACTTTTCTGCTCATTAGTTGTAATGTAAGAACCATATCCTATAATAAAGCCCTTGTCAATCGGAAAATTTCTGGTATACTATATGAAGCGATGCCAGGGACAAAAGATTTTGTATTTCGCGCTTATGCGAAAAAACATGACCCCGGGGCTCGCTAAAAGCATCACTTGTTCGAATTATTCAGGAAGCTATATTAGGAAAGAGGGAAACATATGAATCAGGAAAAAATCCGCAACATCGCCATCATTGCCCATGTCGACCACGGCAAAACAACACTGGTGGACGAGCTGCTGAAGCAGAGCGGCGTATTCCGCGAAAATCAGGCGGTTGCCGAGCGCGTCATGGACTCCAACGACATCGAGCGCGAGCGCGGCATCACAATTCTTTCAAAAAATACCGCCGTATATTACAAAGACTACAAAATCAACATCGTAGACACCCCGGGGCACGCCGATTTCGGCGGCGAGGTGGAGCGTGTTCTGAAAATGGTGGACGGCGTTATCCTTGTCGTTGACGCCTTCGAAGGCTCCATGCCGCAGACAAAGTTCGTGCTGCGCAAAGCGCTGGATCTCGATCTTCCGGTCATCGTCTGTATCAATAAGATCGACCGCCCGGAGGCACGACCTGCCGAGGTCATCGACGAAATCCTGGAGCTGTTCATAGACCTGGACGCCTCCGACGAGCAGCTTGACTGTCCGTTTATCTACGCCTCCGCAAAAGCAGGCTACGCCGTGCTGGAGTTATCCGACGAGCACCGCGACATGACGCCGCTTTTTGAGACGATCATCAACTATATCCCAGCTCCGAAGGGCAACCCGGACGCGCCGCTGCAGGTGCTTATCAGCACCATCGACTACAACGAATATGTCGGCCGTATCGGCATCGGCAAGGTGGATAACGGTTCCATCCGCATTAATCAGGACGCTGTGCTGGTAAACCACCACGATCCAGACAAGCAGAAAAAGGTAAAGATCAGCAAGCTCTACGAGTTTGACGGTCTGAACAAGGTGGACGTAGACGAAGCCGGCACAGGCTCCATCGTTGCCATCTCCGGCATTGCCGACCTTCATATCGGCGATACACTCTGCTCTCCGGAGCATGTGGAGTCCATCCCGTTCCAGAAGATTTCCGAGCCGACCATCGCCATGCACTTCATGGTAAACGACAGCCCGCTCGCCGGGCAGGAGGGCAAATTTGTGACCTCCCGCCATCTGCGCGACCGCCTGTTCCGCGAGCTGAACACAGACGTCAGCCTGCGTGTGGAGGAAACCGAGGAGACCGAGTGCTACAAGGTATCCGGGCGCGGCGAGCTGCATCTTTCCGTTCTGATCGAGAATATGCGCCGCGAGGGTTACGAATTTGCAGTGAGCAAGGCGGAAGTGCTCTATAAACAGGACGAGCGCGGCAGAAAGCTGGAGCCGATGGAAATTGCATACGTCGACGTTCCGGAAGAATTTTCCGGTACCGTTATCAATAAGCTGAGCAGCCGCAAGGGTGAGCTGCAGGGCATGAGCCAGGGAAGCGGCGGCTACACCCGTCTGGAGTTTTCCATCCCGGCGCGCGGTCTGATCGGCTATCGCGGCGAATTTCTCACTGACACCAAAGGAAACGGTATCCTGAACACCACCTACGACGGCTACGGTCCCTACAAGGGAGATATCCAGTACCGCAAGCAGGGTTCTCTGATCGCTTTTGAATCCGGCGAGTCCGTCACCTATGGTCTGTTCGCCGCCCAGGAACGCGGCACCCTCTTTATCGGGCCGGGCGAAAAGGTTTACTCCGGCATGGTCATCGGACAGAACGGCAAGACCGACGACATCGAGCTGAACGTCTGCAAGACCAAGCATCTGACAAATACCCGCGCCTCCGGCTCCGACGACGCCCTCAAGCTGACGCCGCCGCGCGTCCTCAGTCTGGAGCAGGCGCTGGAGTTCATCGACACCGATGAGCTTCTGGAGGTTACACCGAAGAGCCTGCGCATCCGCAAGAAGATCCTTGATCCGACCATGCGCAAGAGAGCGGCATTTAAGAAAAATAATCAGTAATCTACAGGATCTGCCACCGGCAGCTTCCTTCGGATACAGGTCAACAAAAAACAGGAGAACATCGGCGCAGATACGCATATGCTCTCCTGTTTTATTTGATTGGTGAAATGCTTCTATGCTTTACGGCATCCCGCTTTCATTTTTAATCCAGCTCGCGGATGAAGCCGCACACCAGCCGGACGCTGTGCTCCACCGCCATCTTTTCAAAGGTTTCGTAGTCCATGTTTGCGCTGTCGTCCGCTTTGTCGGAGATAGCGCGGATGATCACAAACGGAATATTGTTCAGATACGCGGTATGCGCGATCGCAGCGCCCTCCATTTCCGTGCAGTACCCGCCGAAGGTTTCCGCGAGCCGGTCTTTCGTCGGTCTGTCGCAGATAAACTGATCGCCGCTCACGATCCTGCCCTCAAATACATGGATGTCCGGATTTACGCGCTGGCAGACTTCTTTTGCAATCTTCCGCAGGTTTGCATCCGCTTTAAAGGAAAATACTTCCATCTGCGGCACCTGACCTGCCGGATACCCAAAACCAGTCGCATCCATATCGTGATGCACCACGTCCGTGGAGATCACAACGTCTCCGATATTGATCTCCGATTTCAGAGAGCCGGCGATTCCTGTATTAATAATAACATCCACTTTAAATTCATCCTTCAGAATCTGCGCGCAGACCGCCGCGTTTACCTTTCCGATGCCGCTCCTTACCACGACCACCGAATGATCCTCCAGAATACCCTCCAGAAAATTCATCTTCGCGCGCGTCACCATGCGCTGCTGCCACATCGTCGCTTTAAGCTGCGCGACCTCTACTTCCATTGCCCCGATAATGCCTATTTTCTTCATAATATCATACCTGTATCCCTTCCTGATGCTGCCATCCCTTATAAATAGTATAAATAAGATTTCCGGAAATAGCAACAAAAATATTTTTATTTTTATTCATCACAAACTATTGACATATATTCTCAAATCATATATAATTTAATCATTCTAAACATCTAAAATCCGCCGGTTCGGCATAAAACCCTTGAATACGGGCTAAAAACTGCATAGCGCATGGTCTGCACGGAGCAGATTCCTCTCGCGCCTTATAAAACGGTCTGCGCAGCAGCCTGGCGTTTCTTCCTTACGGGGATATTGGTAGCTCTTTGCGCCGCTTAATCGCAAAGCCTTTGTGCAGACTGTCCGGCGGATTCTCCCGTTTAGGAAAAATTTCCACCTGTGCGGTTGGAACATCAGGACTATTCCGACCTGCCCCTTAAGGATGGAAAAATCTTCAAGAAAAGAGGTGAATAATATGAGACATTTTTTTACGCGGCTTTGTGAAGAAGAAGACGGTATCAGCACTGTGGAAATCATTCTCATCATCGTGGTTCTTATCGGTCTGGTTATCATCTTCAAGAGTCAGCTTACCAGTCTGGTAAACAATATCTTTAAAAAAATTGTCAGTCAGAGCAACAGTATTTAACGGAGGTACGACATGAAACGGTGTTACGGAAAAGGGACAATCTCAGTTTTTCTCAGTCTCGTAAGCGTCCTGTTTTTGTCCCTTCTCTGTACTGCCGAGGAATCGGCAAGGATGGAAGGGTGCAGGGCAAAGGCGGCGGCAGCGCTGGATATGGGAATGTTTTCAGTGATGGGCGAATTTGAGCGCGAATTACTGGAGCGCTATGATGTATTTTTTCTGGACGGCGCCGCCGGAAGCGGTTCCTTTAACCAGGATCAGCTCAATCAGGCACTGCAGGAATATATGACATACAATATATCCCCGAATAAAGGTCTTCTCCTCAGCCGGTTTGATATTTTTAGTCAGAATATGACTAAATCAGTTATCACGGGAACAGTGCGTGCAACCGACGAAAAAGGAGCTGCCTTTTATCAACAGGCTGTCGGCTTTATGCGCGAAAATCTCGGAACAGAGTTTATCAGTATCTGGCTGGAAAGAATGAAAGACGGACAACAGCTTGAAAATGCGGAGGAAATTTACAAGAGCAGAGACGAAAGCATTTCCGAGAGCCTGAAGCAGATGGAGGAAGCTCAGAAACAGCTTGAAGCACAGACGGTAGTACAGGAGGGTGAAACGCAGCCGGAAACCGAAACACTTCCGACCATCCCGGAGTCGCAAAACCCGCTGAATATTATCCGAAAGTTAAAAAAAGAGGGGATCCTTGGGCTGGTGTTAAAGGATAAAAGCATAGTCTCGCAAAAGACGCTCTCCTCCTCCGTTCCCTCTAAAAGGACGAACCAGAAAGGAAATCTTCCGGTCGATAAAAAATACAGCGGTCTTACCGCCGACCTGTTGTTCCAGCAGTACCTGTTCGAGCGCTTCGGCCTGTTTACTGACAGGGAAAAAGAGGGCGTGCTGGATTATGAGCTGGAATATATCCTGTGCGGGAAAAACAGTGATGAGAAAAATTTAAAAACTGTCGTCACACGTCTGCTTCTTTTGCGGGAAGGCGCCAATTTTCTCTTTCTGTCCAATGATGCCGCCAGTATGGAAGCTGCCAATGCGTTTGCCGCACTTCTCGTCGGCGCTGTACCGATTCCCGGCATCGTCACTGTGACTGCCTATGCTCTTTTGCTGGCGTGGGCGTACGCAGAAAGTCTGTTGGATGTGCGTGAACTGCTTGCAGGCGGAAAAGTGCCGGTACTGAAATCTGCCGAAACCTGGCGGCTCTCGCTTACTTCTATTCCAAATCTTTTACAGATTCTGGAACAGACGGACGGTTCTTCGCAAAACGGGCTCAGCTACGCCGCCTATCTGCAGATTCTATTTACACTGGGCGGAACCGGCAAATATCCAATGCGTGCGTTGGATCTGATCGAGGGCTACATGCAGTCCCGCCCGGCGACTGCCGCCTTCCGCGCGGATCACGCCATCTGCAAGATACAGGCCGAGGCGGATTTTCATATACCGCCGTTGTTTCTGCGCGTGTCCAGTGCCTTTTTAAAAACCGGAACCGCCGAAACCGACTACCATATTTCGGGAAGCTTTGCATACTGACGTAACAGGGAGGTGTCTGAAAATGCTCTTTCCGCAAAGGATATTTTCTACCATAAAACAAATGCATAAAAACTACAGAAAGGATTTGGATTCTCTCCCGGCAGGAGCTTTTTTCGGATTATCCGAGTGCGAAAGGGCATTTTCCGACGCCTCCCGAGATTCCAAAAAAGCGCTTTCCGATGTATCCCGAAATTCCAAGGAGACGCTTTCCGGTGCATCCCGAAATTCCAAAAAGGCGCTCTCCGGTGCATCCCGAAATTCCAAAAAGGCGCTTTCCGGTGCATCCGCAAGCATGACTCTCGAAGCAGCCTGCGTACTTCCATGGTTTCTGTTCGCGTTGCTGGCTGTTATGCAGTTTTTCAAGATTATCATGGTTTCCAGCGCCGTTCTTGCCGGAATGCAGGATACCGCGAAGGATATGGCGGCTTACGCCTACATCCGTAAACTGGGTGTATCAGCAGGAGACGGCGTCGCCGCCGACCTTCTGACCGGAGGATTATCTGCGGCTTATGCGAAAGGAAGCATCGAACGCAAAGCTTCTTTTTCTGAAAATGACGGTACGCTTCATTTCTGGAAATCTTCCTTTATGAAGAATGATATCATCGATATTGCCGTCACCTACAGCGCCAGAAATACTTACACACTGCTTCCTATTCCAACCGTCAAATCCGCTCTCCGCGCACGTGTACGGGCGTGGACCGGAAGGGATGGAAACGGAAGCTCCGGTTCTGACGGCGGCTCCGGGGAAGAAAACGAAGAGGAAACTGTCATCGTGACAGCAACCGGACATGTTTATCATAAAGATGAAAACTGCACGCATATCAGGCTTTCCATACACAGTGTGAGCAGGGATTCCGTGCGCAGTCTTCGGAACAAATCGGGTGCAAGGTATACCGCCTGCGAGCGCTGCCGCGGCGGCGGATCAAATGTATTTATCACGGACTACGGAACGCACTACCATTCCTCGCTTAGCTGCAGCGGTCTGAAGCGGACGCTGACACGCGTTCCCCTGTCAGAGCTGGAAGGATGGAGGGCATGTTCAAAATGCGGTGGATCTTAGAAATCATTTTGCTGATATACCTGGCGGCAGCCGCCGCCCGGGATATACGGAACAGGCGGGTCGCACTGCGCCCGGCGCTTACCATTGCCCTGCTCGGCGCAATGCTGCAGCTGGCGCCTGCGCTCTGCGCCGGGAGCCCCGATACAGGCTCTTTATACGGCATGTTCCCGACAAATACAGCGGGGAGGATATTCAGACTATTTCTATCCTGTCTCATCGGAACCCTGCCCGGCTTCTTTTTGCTGACCGTAGGCTGGTCTACCAGGCAGCAGGTCGGTTACGGAGACGGCATCGTTCTGCTTGTCATCGGAATCTATCTGGGATTTTCCGCCAGTCTGAGTATCCTTCTGACCGCTCTGCTGCTCATTGCTCCGGTTTCTCTGTTTTATATCGTGTGCAGAAAAGCCGGGCGCAAAAAGCAGCTGCCGTTTGTTCCTTTTTTGTTTGCCGGATATCTGCTTTGGCTCGCTGCGGAAATTTCCTAACGCTAATCTCTTTGGACAACAGCTTCTTGGCCGCGCATAGCCCGATATATGGACCGATATATGCAGCAGCATTTATACAATATGTACAGCATCATTTATTCCCGCGAGCATCGGGCCAGGCGGATGTGCGCGCACATCCATTTGGCGGTGCTGTGTGCCGATGGCACACATTTAGTACCGACCGAAGTGAAACGCAGACCTGCTGCGGGGTATTTGACTATAAAACAACGAAAAGAGGTCTTTTATGAAGATTTTAAAACATACTACGCTTTCCGGGAGCCATACTATTGAAGCTTCTCTTTTGATGGGCATCCTTCTTCCGCTTCTGGTTGGAATTATTTATATGGGATTTTTTCTGCATGACCGCAGCTTTCTGCAGTGCGCAGCACACGAAGCTGCCTCCTATGCCAGCCTGCACGCCGACGATAAAAATACAGATATTTCAGCAGCCGCTCAAAAGCTGATAACAGGCAGAACACTCGGTACGTCGGACATTTCCGCCGACGCTGCAGCAAGCACGCGCCAGATCCAGGTAACGTATAAAGGCACATTTTCTTTCCCAAGTCTTTCGGTTCCCTTCTTTGGCCAGTCCGCAGCGCCTGTCAGATCCGGCGTCACGCTGAATCTGGAACGTCCCTCCCGACGCATCCAGAAAATCCGCGGCGCTTCAAAGGTGATCAATGCTCTAAGGAGGAACAGAGAATGAACATTTCATACAAACGCGACATGTCGCATAATTATATGGTTCCGGATTTGACCGACGACATCCGTGAAGATGACTACCGCATTCATATGCTGATGGAAAATCACATCCGCGGTCTGCTGCCCTGCAGTCTGAAAAAAATTAACTGCCGCAGTCATTTTTTCTATGATATTACCTCACGTCAGTCTATGGAACATATTTATGACAGCCGCTTTCTGAATGCTGAGGACATCCGTACGATGCTGCGCGGTCTGCACCGCACCTTAAAAGAAGTAAAAAAATATCTTCTGGACGTCGACCGGATCGTGCTGCAGCCGGACATGATCTATATGGATATCGAATCAAGGGAGCCGTTTTTCTGCTACCTCCCAGGATATCAAAACGATCTGCTGCAGTCTTTCCGGGAGCTTACCGCTTATCTGCTGGAACATCTGGATCAGACAGACAATTCCGCCGTGCTGCTCGGATACGAAATCTACCGGAAAGCGCGCATTGAAAACTACAGCCTGGAACGACTGCTCCAGGAAGCAGGACGGCCGGAAGCCGACAACACCTTGCGTCAGGATTGCCGCTCAGACACCACGCCGCACAAACATAATGACAGCCCGCCTTACCAGGCCTCCGAATCCCGTGAATATGATGTTAATACACCTTACCGGGGCTCCGAATCCCGTGAACATGATGTCGATACTCCTTACCGGACTTCCAAAGCCCGTGAATATCATGTCGATACTTCTTACCGGACTTCCAAAGCCCGTGAATATCATGTTAATACGCCTTACCGGGTCTCCACCTCCTGCCCTTCCGCAACGGAGCACAGCGAAGCGTTCCCTGTATCCTCCTCTGACTCTCCCAAAAAGAAGCAGGCGGAAAAAAAGATCGCAGCGCCGAAAAAAGAAAAGTCCGAGAAAAGGGCTCCAGGGAAAACTCCATCTGCAAAAGGGAATACCTCTAACCGTATTTTCCTTGTTGTCTGCTTTATTTTCTCTATTTTTCTTGCATTGATTGCCATGTGGCTCTGGAAGCTGGACACTACTCAGATCGGCGGTATTATATTCCTGCTGATCGGGCTTTTGGCTTATGGTCTTTCACTGGAAAGCAAAAAGAAAAAGAGAGAAGAAAAGCATGCGGATACCGCACTCGCAGATGCAATGAAAGATTTCCAGGAGGAACCTTACCATGAGGAAGTCCTTCCCTCCAGAGAAAGCAAGCCCGCACGGGGAAGCTCCCGGAAGAAAAGTTCTGCCCGTACACATGACGAACCTCTGGCATATTATGAAGCCTCCCATGTATCCGAACCCACGGCATACTATGGAGCCTCCCATGTATCCGAACCTACGGCATACTATGAAGCCTCCCATGTATCCGAACCCACGGCATACTATGGAGCCTCCCACGTATCCGAACCTACGGCATACTATGAAGCCTCCCATGTATCTGAACCTACGGCATACCGATATCATACAGATAGTACGCAAATGGACAACGAGAAAAAACATCGGCTTGGCGACACCGGTGTGCTTTACGAGGAAAACGGCGATTACGACCCTCACCTTGTTCTTATCAGCATGGATCCCCGCCGCAGGGAAAGCATTGTCCTGGAGGATAACTGTTATATTATCGGAAAGCTTTCTTCCGAATCTGATATTGTGCTGGAGCATTCTTCTGTGAGCCGCATTCATGCAAAAATCGAGCGCTATGCAAACGACTACTACCTCTGCGATATGAATTCTACAAACGGCACTTTTTTAAATGGACAGCGGCTTGCCATTAAAGATCCTGTTAAAATCCAGCCCAACGACGAAATAGTGTTTGCACGGGTGCGCTTCCGCGTGGGGATATGTTAGAAAAACGCTTTTGACTGTTTCCGAAAAACTTTTTTGTTTCATCGGACATCCGTAAATTTCTTCCGTGGGGCAAAAATTTGAGGATGCTCTTCCTGCATTGATACAAAAGAGCATCCTCGTTCATATTCTTACAGACGGATTTATCACGCATCCCGCTTCTGGTTATACAGGAACATAAAGAAGGACGCCGCAATAATCAGTCCATATCCGACAAAACTATACACATCCGGAACTTCCCCAAATATCAGGAAGCCCAGAATCGTCGAAAAAATAATCTGCGAATAATCGTAAATTGAAATTTTCCTCGCCGGCGCATAGGTATATGCGGCTGTAATCGAAAACTGACCGCCAGCGGCAAATAATCCGGCAAGCAGAAGCGTTCCAATCTGCCCTGCACTCATAGGCACAAAGTTTAATGCCATCCATGGAATAACACACAGGCAGGAAAACAGGGAAAAATAAAACACAATAACCGGCCCCTTTAAGCCCTGGGTACCCAGCTTTCGCACCATGGTATATGCAATTCCGGCCCCGAGACCGCCGCACACCCCGACCATTGCAGGAATGAACGCCGCATTCTGGAATCCCGGTTTTACAATAAACAAACAGCCCGCAAACGCAAGCGCCACACAGGCAGTCTGAATATGCGTTATTTTTTCTTTCAGCAGAAGAAACGAAAACATAATTGCAAAAAACGGAGACAGCTTATTTAAAATAGAAGCATCCGCCACCATCAAGTGATCCACGGCATAAAAGTTGCAGAGGATCCCTGCCGTACCAAACACGCACCGCATTGCCAGCGGAATACGGCACTCCCTGTCAATCTTCAGCGAAGTATGGTTTTTTGCGATCACGATCCCCGCAAATACTGCCGCCACAAAATTGCGGAAAAAGCTCTTCTGCACAAACGGCAGATCCCCGGATAACCGTACACATACATTCATACACGCAAAACAAAACGCCGACAAAATAATCATCAGCATTCCGCGCACATAATTTTCTTTATTCACAGCTCATTCCTCCCGTTGTCCTGTCATATCTGCATCCGCTTTCGCCGGCTCTTTTATTCCCGTAAGGGTCAAGTCCTCCTCCCATTGGCTTATCCTGCCTGGCAATATTGCCGCATTCATTGAAGCGTGCAAAGCGCCTCATACATTTGTCAATTGCAGCCGCCAATGTTTTATTCTGCTTTACGCCCTCCTCATACCAGATATTTTTCACGATCAGCGTATCCGTCTTTTTATCTGCTGCTATCTCCGCCCTTCCCGCAAATTTATCTCCATAGATCACAGGCAGCACATAAAAACCATATTTCCGCTTTTCGGCAGGCGTATAGATTTCCCAGGTATAATCAAAGCCAAACAATGCCTTTATCAGCTTCCGGTCCCACATCATACAGTCCAGCGGGGCGAGAAGCTCACAGCGCGGAGCGTATGACACCTTCTGCCGCACAGTATCCAGCAGCGGCAGGTCCTCGCTTCTGCAATATAAAATATTTTTGATCCCCTCCACCTTTACCTCTGCAATTTTCTCTTCCTCCAATAACTGCCGAAATATTTCATCGCGCTGTGGGGCTTTCAGATTCCAGATATTCAGCCAGGCATCCGACGGACGGTTCCACAAAAGCCCAACCGCTCCAATACGGCGCAGCACACGCCATTTCTGATGTGCAAATTCCTCCGGCAGCGGATCATCCGCATTCAGAATATCGGGTGAAATATGTTTTTCCGCAAGGTCGTAGATTTTCCGCGAACCGTTTTTACTGTAGATAACCAATTCTCCGGTGGAGTATAACTGCTCCAGAACCGCCCGCGCGGCGTTCGTCTGCCCACCCCAGTTCCCGCTCCAGTGGATATGAGAATGCCAGAACATAGTACCGGAAACCGGCAGTGTATCGGAGCTGACCGGTCCGTTGTGCGCTATATAGTCCAGTGTCTTTCGTTCCAGCTCCGCCAGACCTTCAAAGCTGCGTCCGCCCTCTCTTGCTGCCTGCCGGTATCTCAAAAAATATGGAAAATCCTCCGTCAGAATAATCGACAAATTTTTATCGGGATAGTCCAGCAGCGCCCGATCCTTATATAAAAGCTCATAAAGCGTCTGCTTGCGAAATCCCTTCACTCTGGACTGCAGCGTAAGCTCCGCGTTTTTACCGCAGACATCCACCGGATCAAACTGGATGCAGCCCGCCTGTCTGACAAAATCCAGCGCGCCCTCTTTCCCGGAAAATTTATAGCTGCCGAGCAGTCCGTGCTTTAATAACAAAAACTGCCGTGCCTGCAAATTCGATAATGTTACCATCGCTCATCCTCGCCTAATATACCGTTTTCTATTCGCACAGTCCTCAACCAGGTTCATTCGCTTCCTGTTTACACAGTCCCCTGATCAGGTTCTTTTGCTTCCTGTTACACAGTCCCCTCAACCAGATTCTTCCGCTTCCAGTTTCCTGTTCGGTACCAGAAATAGGAGATCAGAAAATTAACAAACCAGCCCAGCGGAACGGCATACCAGATAACCTCGATTCCAAAAACCGGAGAACCTAGCTGAGCAACCGTTACACGAATGCACAGATTAATCAGATTCGCAGCCATATATACCTTCACATCTCCGGAAGCGCGGAGAATACCGTCGGTAGTTGCCTTCATGCCAAGAAATGCGAAGAACCATCCGACGAAACGAAAATAAGCCGCTCCCGTAGAAAACGCAACCGGCGACACACTTTCTTTTACAAAGATTGAAACGATCGGACGGTAAAAAAGCTGTGAAATAATAATCAACACCGCCCCAAAACCAAGCACAATTTTTGTCGCCGCATGATAGCCTTCAACCACACGCTTATGCTGCTTTGCTCCCAGATTCTGCGCAGCAAAGGTAGACATTGCGTTTCCGGTGGCGATCATCGGCACAATGCACAGGGACTCCAGACGCATCCCGGCAGAATATCCAGCGAGCGCAGAAGAGCCAAACTGATTCACCGCCGACTGTGTGAGCAGCATTCCAATGCTGACGATCGACTGCTGTACGATAGAGGGTATCGCGATCTTCACACCGTTTGAAAACATTCCGGTATCAAATGCCGCCGGGCTGGTATCCGATTTGTAATTCTTTAGCAGACGCATCAGAATAACAAAGGAAATTACACAAGAAACGCCCTGCGCGATTACTGTGGCGATCGCCACTCCGGCAACTCCCAGCCGGAACCCATTCACCATCCAGAGATCCAGCGCGATATTCAAAAGCGATGAAAAAATCAGCAGCGCCAGCGGAATATTTGATCGCCCAAGCGCATTAAAATCGGCCGAAAGAACGTTGTACATAAACATAAACGGCAAGCCGATAAAATAAATCTGCAGGTACAGCACAGCGTCGTCGTATATATTTTCCGGCGTGCCAAGCACCCTGAGAATATGCGGATTGCAGAAAAATCCAAACACTGCCAGCAAAATACTGAACACAGCGAACGTAACCAGGAACGTATAAATTGCTGTTTTCATTTCCCGGTATTTTTCTGCTCCGAGATACTGGCTTGCCAGTACCGAGGCGCCGATCCCTCCGCCGATTGCTATCATAATAAAAACCGTCGTGAAGGAGTACGACGCTCCTACCGCCGCAAGCGCATCCTCACCAACATAATTACCCACGATTATGGAATCTGCCATGTTGTAAAACTGCTGGAACAGATTTCCGATAATCATGGGTAATGCAAATAAAAACAAGGACTTTCCCGGGTTCCCATGAATCAGATCCAGCTTCTTTCCCAAAAGCATTCCCTTCTTTCTGCAGTACAATCTGCATTTCATATTTTAGCAAAGAAGGAATCTGAATACAAGGGGAAACCCTTATTTAAAATTCTGCGGCTTCTCCATGCGCACGGAGCGCAACAGGATTATAATACTTCTTATAATCAGCAAACATCAGATATTCCGGTTCTTCATCTTCCGTCACATCCGGAATCCGCCTGCCGCTCGTGTAAAAACGGTTATCGATATTGTCATCGTTGGTGGCGGATACTTCAAACAAAATCACATCGCCGGTTCCCGGAACGCCCTGCCACTGATGGTACTGTCCGGGCTCGATAGCTATGGACTGTCCGGGCTTTAAGACGATTTTCCCGCCTGCCGGAACCGTCACCTTTTTTCCGTCTATAACAGTATGTACATCGGTATCCGCAAATTTCCCCGGTTTACCTGCTCTTCCGCCCTCCACGTCGGCAAAATCGTCTTCTGTACAATTATATACGGTAATCTCCAGATCCCCGCCTCCGCGGTTAATAATATCTTCCCGTTTATACCAGTGATAATGAAATGGCAGAATCTGACCGTCTCTCACAAAAAGTATTTTTTCCGCATAATTTTTGGGATATTTTTCCGGAAAATTATAATTTCCATTCCGAAACGTAAATACGGAAAGACCAATTTTCTCGAAATCTCCATAGCCAAAATCCGTAATGTCCCATCCGAGCATATTATCGGCAATTTCCACCTCGCTCTCATCTACAGTCCGCCAGTATTCCGGCGTATAATAAGCGAAGGGAGGCAGCGGGAATTTATTTTCCCGCAGTGCCTTCATCACATAAAGAATTGCTGCATTTATTTCTGAGCGTTTCATGTCATCCCTCTTCTTCTCAATTATTCCTGTTCCGCCGCGCCGCGGATACCTTTACATGCTCTGCCAGTTTACCGCAGAAACGGTAAGCGCGTTCTCTCCGGCGTCCTTCACGGTAAATGTCTTTTCCTCCCCCGGAAGCAAATCAAAATAATTATCGGAGCATTTCCAGTTTCCATCGACATGTACCGCGTGTGCAAAGGTATTGCAGGTAACTCTGATAATACGGTCATCGCCCTCCCGCCGGTCTTCCAGGCAGGTCACATCCGCCTCCGGAACAGCCAGCTTTCTCATATCATCCATGCGAAGCCATGCATTTGCAATTTCCGGCGAATCAACGTAAAGAACCATTGTTCCTTTTGTAAAGTCCTTCTGCGGCAGCTTTTCGCGCAGAAGATAAGTTCTCTCTCCTGCCTCCATACGGAACGAAACATCCCGCAGCTCCTGCTCTTTTCCGTCAAAGGAAATCCATCCAAACCGTCCGGTCACTTCCATTGTTTCCGGCAGGTCATTGATGCCCTGCAGAACCACATCCCCATCTACCACACGCATTGCAAACTTCCGGTGCGCCAGGCTTCTCTTTACCGCATAGAACGGAATTTTTCTTCTCAGATAGTAGTCAATAATCGTCCAGCCAACTTCACCCCATGCATCGTTATACATCCAGATGAGTCCGCCGTAGCAGTGCTCCTTAAATTTCATGGATTCCAGCGAATAGCCATACATAAGCCCATGAACCAGTCCGCCGTAAGTGATGTAATCATCCAGAGACAGTTCATCCGCGTGATCCACATAGTTTTTCTCGATCGCGGTATGCACAGTGCCTTTTTCAAAAACATTGCTGTGCCACCACCAGAGCTTACTGCTGCGGTCCAGAGGCTGTCCGTCCATATATTCTTCAATAGTTTCCCGGCAGCATGGTCCGACATAGCCGTATTCTGATACAAATTTCGCCCCGATTTTATCGTAATCCTTTGCCTCGATACGCTCTTCCATCTTGTGGCTCATAAAAGCACAATTCCAGTGATGGATATCACCCAGGGAATTGTCATTCGGACGTTCTCCGCCGTATGGAGAGCTGTTCCAGTAAGCAACCGACGGGCAGTTGGCATGGATAATTTCCTTTGCCAGTATATTCATGAGTGACATTCCGTAAGCATGCTCATAAGAAAACTCGATTCCCCACCTCGGATTATCCAGATGGTTAAACAGCCAATGAACCTCATTGGACCCGCAGAAAACTGCAAGGCTGCAGTGGTTTCTCAGACGTTTGGTCTGATAATCAAATTCTCTGCGTATTTCCTCACGGAACTGCTGCCGGTGGTCCGGAAGCGTTGCGCACGCAAACATGAAATCATGCCACAGCATAATACCCTTTTCATCGCAGAGCTCGTAGAATAAATCCCTCTCATACAGGCCGCCGCCCCAGATGCGCAGCATATTGAAGTTCGCTTCAATAGCCTCGTCAATCAGTACGCGGTATTTTTCATCTGTCACACGCGCGTAAATAAAATCATTCGGTATCCAGTTTCCGCCCTTGCAGAATACCTTTTTCCCATTTACAAGAAATTCAAACTTTCGGTCTTCTCCACTGATGACGGACGTATCTATGCTGATTGTGCGGATACCATAACGCATTTTATGCCAGTGCTCTGTCGCACCATTGCAGGAAGCTTCCACTTCCACATCGTACAGCGGCTGGCTGCCATATCCGTTCGGCCACCAGAGCTGCGCATTTTCAATCACAGCTTCTTCCTCTATGTAATTATAGCCGGAGGTCAGAAGTACATCGCTGCAGCTTCTTTCGTAAACCGTTTTACCATCATAGGAAATCCGGATTTTATAGGCGCCGGTTCTTGAGCTGATAAAGCCAAGATTTTCGATGTTAAGCATTATTTTCAGCTTTGCTGTCTCTGCCGCCTCCACGGTCTGCACATACACCTCTCTGAGTGCGATCTGCCGGTGTCCTTCCAGTCTGGCGCCTCCGGTAATCCCGCAGCTCACAACCTTTGGGCCCCAGTCCCAGCCTACCGTATATTGCGGTCTTCTGACAAATGCACGTCTCTTATCGCTGCGGTATTTGCCTCCGTTGTCATATTCTGTGCACACAGCATAATTCAGCTCCGCAAGGTCTTTATCCGTCACTTCTTCCAGCCCGGTCGTCACACGGACAAGAATGGTATTGGTTCCTTCCACCAGCAGACCTTTGATGTCATACACAAACGGATAATGTACGCTGACATGTGTCCCAATATAATTTCCGTTTACAAAAATATCCGCTCTGGAATCCAGTCCTTCCAGGATAAGCTGGATAATGTCATCATCAAAGTCCACCTCTGCGCTGTCAAATTCTTTTTTAAACCACCACGCTCTTTTTTCAATCCATTCGGATTCAAAGCAGTAATCGGCTTTCAGCGGTTCCTTGATTACCCCGTTCTCCAGCAGCGGCATTCTGACATCCGCCGGAAGGCTGCAGTCATACCAGCCCTCTTTCTGTGCAAGCACCGAAGCCCACTGATTTTTGTCAACATCCAGGCGGCTTTCATGAAGCTGCCATCCACTATTTAAGTTTACCATCGTTTCCTCCATTCTCCGGCACCGCACAACGCCGGCAGATAATTATGTCCCAAATCTTTGTGCAACGCCGGCAGTCATTTTCTTCTTTAGCCCTTTACCGCACCGGCTACCATACCTTCAATAATACGTTTGCTGAAGATAAAGTACAAAATCATAACCGGAAGCATCGTCACCATAATTCCCGCCATCATTCTCGGATAATCGACGGTGTAGGCTCCCTTAAACATTGTCAGACCTACCGGCACCGTGCGGAGGCTGTCGTCATTTACAAGTATCAGTGCAAAAGTAAACTCATTCCACACCGCGAAAAACTGGATGATTGCAACCGTTGCCAGTATCGGGGAGGCAAGCGGAAATACAATCTGGAACAGCGTTCTGGTAAAGCTGCATCCGTCAATGGCTGCCGCCTCCTCCAGCTCACCCGGAATAGAGGAAATATAGCTTTCAATCAGCATAATCGAAATCGGCAGTCCAAATCCGATATACGGAATCAGCAGAGTATACCAGTGGTTGGTCAGTCCCACTCCGTTTAACTGGATATACATCGGCACCAGCAGCGCGTGTATGGGAATCAGCATACCCATGATAAAATAGTTATAAATCGCTCCTCTGCCGCGGAACTTGTACCGTGACAGCACATAGCCTGCAAGAAATGCAATAATAATGATAACAGCCACTGCCAGCAGGGTATTTCTTGCACTGTTCAGCATATACTTCAGCATGGATGTGGAAGTAAATACACTGATATAGTTTGTAAGATCGAGCGCTTCCGGCAGTGCAACAGAGCTCTGCATAAACTCCGCCTGGGTTTTAAAAGAGGAATAGAAAATCCAGACAATCGGAAACACACAGGTAAACGAAAAAATAATAAAAATCAGATTGCAGAGCACTCTCCCTATTTTTTTCCCTATCATCAGAAATCCTTCTCCTTTCTCCACGGACGGTTAATCAGAAGGCGGCTGCCGCCTGTAATCGCAAGGCTCAGAATCAGAA
The DNA here is from genome assembly GCF_047017445.1 of Marvinbryantia sp. Lineage (NCBI taxonomy): Bacteria > Bacillati > Bacillota > Clostridia > Lachnospirales > Lachnospiraceae > Marvinbryantia > Marvinbryantia sp. Next base: position 27,135 of record NZ_JBKXTT010000025.1, read on the forward strand.
TAGCGATTGACATTGCGCTGGCATAACCAAACTGATTCTTCACAAAGGTGGTCTTATACACCTGCAGTGCCATTACCATAGAGCTTGTTCCCGGTCCGCCGTTTGTCATTACATAAATATGGTCGAAAATCTTCATGTTTCCGGCAATACACAGCATGACCGCCACGCCAATGGAATTTTTGATAATCGGCAGCGTAATTTTCAGCGCCCTCTGCACGCCGCCCGCGCCGTCAAGCTCCGCCATTTCATAGATGGATGGGTCAATCGAGCTCATTGCCGCCATGATGATAACCATGTAGTATCCGATATACTGCCAGATCAGCGGAATACATACTACACCGATGATGGTGTCCGGATTGTTAAGCCACGCCTGCGCCCAGTTATCCATTCCCAAAGCGCGAAGTATGACATTGATAAGACCGTAATCATAGTTAAAAATAAAGGACCATGTAAAGCCTACCACTACCGCGGATAACGTCGACGGGAAATAGGCTACTACCCTGTGCAGCTTTTTCAGCTTAATAAAACGGGAGGAGAGCATCGCGGAGAAAATAAAGGCGATGCCAATCTGCCCGATTACACAGATTACCGTAATCTTTATGTTGTTCAGAAATGCCGCCCAGAAGTTTTTGTCCTTCAGGAGCATCTGATAATTTTTCAGCCCGATATATTTCATATTCGGTCCGCCGGACCAGTTAAAAAAGCTGTAGCGGACTGCGTCAATAATCGGAACAACCACCACATAGGTATATATGGCGAGTGCCGGAAGCAGACACAAAAAGATTGCCAGTCTGGTTCCGCGTTTATCTGCGATTTTTTTCACATCTACACCTCCATACAGGGAATGGCAGGCTGCCTGCCATTCCTTCTGTTCATTCCGTCCCCGATATGGCGGATTGCTCCGGATATCTGAAACTGTCAAAGCACTGTTTTTATCCCTTACTGCGCCATTTCGTACTCAAACTGAATGTTCTCCGCAAGCTCCTCCGGTGTCATTTCTCCAATCAGGAGAGACTGCAGACCGGTATTCATTGTTTCAATCAATGCCGCATCCATCATCGCATCATAAATCGGAACAACAGTCGTTGTTTTCATCAGCTCGTTGTAGTCGTTAAAGAGCGCCGGTACACCGGAAGCATCATAGGTCGGATTCGCCCATGCGGTAATAATACCTGCTGAAGCGGAAACATCTGCCTGATGCTCGTCACTGACATATTTTAAGAGGTCCATAATAAGCTCTGTCTTTGTTTCATCCATTTCGTTGCTGCTCACAGAGAAGAACCATGCCGGTCCGCCGGATACCGTGTTAGCGTCTCCCTTGCCGCCTTCTACAGAAGGAAGAAGCGCAAGCTTTGTCGCTGCCTTTACATCGTCCGGAGCCGAAGAGTCCACCGTTGCAAAGAACCAGGTGCCTGTAACAATCGTTGCCGCTTTCTTATTAAAGTACACGGTATCTTCCTCTACATCATCCAGAGAATTGATATCTTCATTAAATGCCCCCGCCTGCGCCAGTTCCTGGAAACAGGTAAGCGCAGCTACAAACTCTTCATCCGTGAAAGCGGCGCCCTCTCCGTTTATAATTGAATTCGTCCATTCCGTTCCGGTAAAACGGTCGCCCAGCGTGCTCAGCCAGTTAGACTCTGCCGGCCAGTTTGCCTTATTTCCCATTACAAACGGGGTAATACCGGCTTCCTTAAACTTCTCTACCGCGTCCAGAAGCTCTGTCCAGGTAGACGGGAATTCTTCATAACCAATCTCTGCCCATAAATCGGAATTGTAGAAAACGAGTCCGGTTGCAAGGCTTTCACGCGGTACGCCGTAAATCCTTCCATCATAAGTTGCCGCATCAAATCCACCTTCGATGTATCCGTCCTTCCACTCCGGGTCTGCATCCAGAACATCTGTAATGTCTTTTACCCAGCCATTCTCTGCAAAATTTTTTGTCCAGGAACCCTTCAGCATAAACATATCCGGCATATCTCCTGCCGCGCCGAGAGACGTAATCTTTGTCTGATAATCCGTCTGGTTCATACTCTCCAGACTGATCTCCACCTCCGGATGTGCCTCCGCCCACTCATCAAGCGCTGCATAAAAGCCTGTATCAAGACCTCCGATGCCAACATTTGCTCTTTCCAGATCGCACAGGATGGAAATCGTTACCTTTCCGGAATCCTCCGCCTGCACTGCTGCCGGGAATATGGATACACCTGTCAGCGTTGCCGCCAGTACCATTGAAACCATTTTCTTTTTCATCTTTCGTCCTCCTTTTTTTGATAAAACGTTTTATCATGTTTGATACCTAGATTATATTCCCGTCATTGTTTATTGTCAACAACATTTTTTGATATTTTTGCCGTTTTATAAGCTTTTTGTTAATACTTCACAAAATCCGGCGTCCATTTTTGTGTCATATTACCCATTATTGGATTTAACGTTTTATCTTGAAATTTTATTGCACGGATGATAAAATATCTTATAGGATGGGATATTTTACTTTCCGGCATCCTATAAAAACTTATCCGTGGGAGGTTTTCGCCATGTCCGCAACCTTAAAAGATATTGCCAGAGAGACGAATCTCTCTGTCACCACAGTTTCGCTTGTACTAAATAAAAAGCCTTGCCGCGTATCCGGCGCCACCCGTGAGCTGATTCTGAAAACGGCTGAGAAAATGAATTACTACCCAAATCAGCTTGCTGTCGGGCTGGTAAAACAGCAGAGCAACACCATCGGGCTTATCATCCCGGATATCAGCAACCATTTTTATTCCAATCTGGCGCTCGGTATGGACGCCGAAATGAACAACCATAATAAGAATATTATTCTTCTGAACACCGACTTTGACGCAGAGAAGCTGGTGCGCGGCATCAATGTTTTAAAATCCAGAGGTGTCGACGCCATTATTCTTACCGCCGCCTCTCTGAGTCCGAAAAATCTGTCCCTTTACTCTGATTTGCTCAGCAATGTCAGGGTACCTGTTGTGACCGTTGACCATTATTATCCGGAGCTGCACTGCAGCGCCGTACAGCTCAACAACCGGAAGGGAGCTTATATCGCCGTAAAACATCTGATTGATTACGGACATACCGACATCGCCTGCATCACGGGACCAAAGCACTCTACGGTAACGCTGGAACGTCTGGAAGGCTACCGGCTTGCCATGAAAGAAGCCGGACTCTCTCTTCCTGAAAAATATATGTTCTGCGGCGATTACCGTCAGGAGGGCGGCGCCAGAGCCGCGGAAGAAATCCTCCATTCTACAAAAGCAACCGCCATTTTTGCATTTAACGACGTCATGGCTCTGGGTACCTGCCAGACATTAAAGGAGCATGCCGTCTCCATCCCCGATGATATGTCCATCGTCGGCTTCGATAATATCGACTTTTCCGGTATGCTTGCGGTGCCCCTGACTACGGTAAACCAGCCCGCTTACGAAATCGGGCAGGAGGCTGCCCGGCAGGCGCTTCTGGAAATTGAGCATCCGGATATTGAAAAGCGCACCATTACCTTTGAGCCGCATCTGATTGTCCGCAGCAGTACAAAGCCGAGGGCTTCCAAAAACTGACACGCGCCATAATTTTCTCCGAGAAATCCAGCCAGGGCGCGACAGATTTAAAGTAACCGTCCAGACAGGTTTTGTGCCTGCTGCAAAAGCCGCAAGAAAACAATGTAACGGTTAAAATGCCATCACCGCCGGCGCCATCAATATCACCAGTACCACAAGAAGCATCAGTATCATCGGCAGGACAAGCTTTGTGCCGGCTTCCTCGCCAAACTTGCGCGCCATCTGACTGCGTTCTTCCATAGAAAACGCCGCTTCCTCCTGCAGAAGCTTTGCAAGTCCCTGTGAACCCTTCTGCAGATTTGCGGAAAGCATAGTTCCGAGTTTATTGTAGCTGCCTACGCCGCAGCGTCTGCCGAAATTTTCGTAGGAACGCGCCTCTGGCACGCCGCTCTGCATCTCATAGTAGGATGTAAGCATTTCTTCATAGGCATAATGGACATCCTTTGTTTCACGATTCCGATATTCGAGCGCGATTTTAAAAAAGGCGTTCTGCATGGTAAGCCCGGCGTTCAGCAGCATACTTAATTTAAAAAGCAGGTCCGGGTAATCCATCAGCATCTGTCGCCGTCGCTGCTCCTGCGCCTTCTGACGTTCCTGATTTTGGGCGATCCAGGCGCAGACCGCCGCCAGAAGGGTAAGCCCCAGACAAATCGCCGCAGTATCCGTCTCCTTTGCCTCCCAGATGATCTTTTGTCCATCCAGCTCCTCCGGCAGGTGCAGAGTCGCTTCCTCTGCGCTCTTCTCATCCGCCTTTTCTACTTCACTCTGCAGAGCACGCCGCAATTTTTCCTCGTCACTGTACAAAGGCGGATAAAGCTGCAACGCACATTCATAAATAGCTGCCCGCCCGTCGCAGTCCAGAAGCGCTTTTAGCTGCAGAAGCGTTCCCTCCTCCGGCAGGTCTTCCGTCACATTTCCATCCGCATCCAGCAAATCCATCGGGTCCTGTATCCACTGGATACTGACAACGCCATCAAAAACTTCGGAAGGCAGAACGACGCGCCCTCGCACCTCATCGACGGAAGCATTGTCTCCCAGAATGATCCGATCAATTTCTCCGATTGCCTGTTCCAGCAATTCCTGTTTTTCTTTTTCCGTATAGCGGCGCTTACTCACTGTAACCTCCAGTTGCTCCGTCTGTGCGGTCTCCCCGATCTGCGCCTGCAGCTCCCACGACCAGGCATCCTGTCCGTCCGTCGGTCTTGGCAGCTCATAACCGCTCTCCAAAACAGACTGTCCTGCCAGCGCTGCCTGCAGCAGAAGGCTCAGCCCGCTTCCAAGAAATAACACCAGAAGCACGCGGGCAAGGCGGGCGGTCTCAAACACGATCCGGGCAGATGTCTGAACCGTCCCTTTTTCCCCGACTGGCATCCATGCTTTATCACAGCCCGCACGCTCGCCGGATACTCTCTTTTCAGATACTCCCTTGCCTGATGTTCTCTTCCCGGCATGTCTGCGCTTCCCCTGTTCCAGCATCAGTAAATAATATGCCGCCTTATAAAAGGCAGCCTGTCCCTTCGGCGGAGAAATTTCCTCCGGCAGACTGACCGCTGCCGAAAGACACAGCAGCGCTGCCATTCCAATTAAAATTATGAAGCATACCACCATACTGCTATTCTCCTATATGATTCTTCTATACTCTGCTTCCTACACTTCGATGCTCACAATCTTTCTGCCCCATAGCCACGCCAGAAAGTAGACCAGCAGGCACACACTCATGATCACGATTCCTGCCGGATTGTGATACATGACATCCAGAAATCCCGGAGAAACCATCTGCACATAGATGAGGATCATACACGGAACAACGCTCATGATGTTCTGCTCCAGCCGTTTTGCTGAAAGGCAGGTGTTAATCTCCCGGCGCGTCTCCTCCTTCTGTGAGATGCACTGGACGGTATTTCGTATAATAGCGATCAGATTTCCGCCCGTCCTTTTCGCCGCAGAAAAGATATCGGCAAAATTCCGGATATCTTCGATGCCGCTGCGCACTGCCAGCGCACCAAGCAGCTGTTCCAGGCTGCGGTTCATGCCAAGCTGGACGACAATATAGTGAAATTCCCGGATGATCATGGCATCCTCGTCATATAGCTGCCGCAGTTCCCGCAATGCTTCCATGAAGGCATTCTCCACCGAACAGCCCGCCGAGAGTGCAACCGAAACTGACTGCATTCCTGCCAGAAACTGCGCGGACAGCTCCTGCTGCCGCTTTTTAATGCAGCTTTCCCGGCGGATTTTCAGAAAAACTTTAAATAACGGAAGGCAGAGTGCAAATGCGATCAGCGAACGGTAAAACAGATAACTGATGATTGCCGCCAGCAGCAGAAATATCCCCAGATTCTCCGCCATTTCTTTTGTGGAAAATTTGTATTCCCGATAATCCATCTAACAAAATCCCGCCCTTTCCAGTTTTTTTCTCTGCCGAAGCTCACCCTTTTTCACAAGGCTCCCTTCCAGCTTGTCGCTCTGTCTCCTTCCCTCCTCAAATTCAAACAGCGTGTGCGTCAGTATTTCCTCCGTCTCATAGCGGTAGCCGATGATCTCGACAATCTCCAGTACCTTCCTGCTCTTATCGCGCATCCTTCCGAGATGCACCATGATATCAAGCCCGGATGCAATCTGCCGCCGGACGGCGGAGACCGGCAGCTCAATGCCCATCAGCACCATCGTCTCCAGGCGCGCAAGCATATCGCGCGGACTGTTCCCGTGTCCGGTGGAAAGGCTTCCGTCGTGACCGTTGTTCATACTCTTTATATGGACTCCCTATGTTCCCATCATGCAGAAATACAATATCTGTACTTAATATACACTGTATATAACGTTATTATCTTGCCATTCCACAGTTGCAAAAAGAAA
>NZ_JBKXTT010000026.1:0-24990 GCF_047017445.1 Marvinbryantia sp.
ATCGGCATTTACCAACTTATGAAAAGATAATCAGAAATTTAGTAAGTTTTTAAGTAAAAATAAATATACCTGCTGCCGATGCTATGGTTTTGTAGGTATCGCCCATGCCAGAGTTGCGACCTCTGACAAGGGCATTTTTTATGCTACTGTAAAACGGAGGCTTGAAACGGAGGCTTGTGCTGACCTTACAATACTGATTGTAAATCTCTGGAAGAGCTGCTTTCAATGCCTCAGCCTGTTCCTCCAGCACTTTCTGTTGTGCTTCAATGACCTGCAGTTTTTTAATTCCGTTTTCAATCTGTCTCTCTGTTATGATGAAATCTCCTCTCATTCGGCCAAGCCCCGGCAGGCTTTAAAGTATTTAAGGAATCTCGTCCGTCTCATTATTCCCTTATCCTGTTTCCCGGTGTTATGTGGTACTCTTGCTTTCGGTTTCCCTACTCCCCTCCACCTTCGCTCGACGGGTTTTTGTTTTGCTTATGATTATATTACAAACATTTTTCATTACTTTGTCAACTGATATATACACTTTTTTGATTACATTTTATATTTTTTTGATTGCAATGGTTTTATTTGTGCTGTATAATGAATTCATCAAAACGAAAGAAGGTGCGTCAATGGTTAGTGACAAAATAAAAGGATTACTCAGTATGCGAGGAAAAAAGTATAAAGAATTGGCAAGCCTTTTCGGAATCAGTGAGCAGGCTATGAGAAATAAATTTGTACGTGGTAGTTTCTCAGCAGATGAGCTCATAATGATAGCTGATTTTGTCGGTTGCCAACTTGCTTTTGAAATGGACGATACACAAAAAGTCCTTCTTACGACCGCAGATTTGAGAAATCCTCTACCAGGTGCCAAAGAATAGTTTATTTCTCATCGTATGCAATAACCGGAAAAGGGGGTTTTAATTATGCCATTAGCACAAACCAAACTTTACACAGAAGCAGACTATTACAATTTGCCTGAGAATGTCCGGGCGGAGCTGATAGAGGGGAACCTGATCTATAACCAGGCGGCGCCCTCCAGAATCCATCAGACAATACTCATGGAGCTTTCCGGAACAATCCGGAATTATCTCAAATCAAAAGGCGGACCTTGCCGTGTATATCCCGCCCCGTTCGCTGTCAAGCTGAAGGAGGACAGGAAAACCATAGTAGAGCCGGACATAAGCGTTATCTGTGACCGGAACAAACTTACGGATCGTGGCTGTACCGGAGCGCCGGACTGGATCATTGAGATTGTTTCTCCCGGCAATTCAAGCCATGACTATGTTCTTAAGCTGAACCTGTACGCAAACGCAGGTGTTCGGGAATACTGGATTGTGGACCCTCGCAAAGAACGCATTTTCGTTTATCATTTGGAGCAGGAGCATTTCGAGGTCGAGACGTACACATTCCATGACCGTATTCCGGTGGGTATCTATCCGGACTTGCAGATAGACTTTTCCAGTCTGGACCTTTAAAAGTGGGGTTCGTTCCCGAAGTCATGCGTTCCGTTCCCATATTTGACATTCATTTACGGGAGCAGAGCACAAAAATAGCACTCAGGTGTGGGACCTGGGTGCTTTTGATTACCGTTTGGTAATCTGAACAGATGCAGCAGGCTCTCCCGGCAGTCTATTTTCTGCGCTTGCGGTCAATCGCTCTGGCTATGAGGTGTCCGGCGATAATGCCAGAGATTATAATAATTGCCAATGTGATGTAATCCATATCCTTTTCGATTCATTATCCGGAAGATAAAGCTGCACTTCTGTTTCATTTTCTACTGTGAAATTATCACCGCCACCCGAGTATTCTGGTTTCCGATTTTTTAGCTAAAATACCTGTGCAGTGGTAGTTTCTGTGAAATCGTAACCCTTCGCCCTCTTAAACAGAGCATTTTCTATCTTCTTTTCACTTTATTTATTCACAACTGGATAAAACAAATGGTACAGTAAAAGAATCAAAAATGCAGTGCCCTTTTTACAGGGCACTAGTCAAAGGTGTATACCTGTGATTATATTACTGAACAGAATAAATGCTAAGCTTCTCACGTCTTTTTCCAATAATTTTATCCCTTTATTTTTCCATTTGGTCCGATTTTTGGCCGGACGTGGATTTTTTCTTGACCTGCAATACAACTCGTGTTACACTATAATCCGTTGCAAAGCCCACAAAACCAAGGTCTTTCCGGGCTTGCCGCCGATTCCCGGCGTTACTCAGATACGTGCGTATCTGAGTTCGCGGCATTCGCCAGATGGACATGCACGCATATCCGTCCGGCTCATTGCTTCGCGAAAAATGCACCGAGTGTTCGAGACCTTCCACTCGTAAAACAAAACTAAAGGAGAAAACTGAATATGAGAGACAAAAAAGTGTTGTTTATTGTGCAGGCAGCAGCGATTGCTGCTATTTATGTGGTGCTTACCGTTGTTTTTGCACCGCTTTCCTTCGGAGAGGTGCAGGTCCGCTTTGCGGAAGCCCTGACGATTCTTCCGTATTTTACGCCCGCGGCGATCCCCGGATTGTTTGTCGGCTGTATTATCGGAAATTTTCTGGGCGGCGCGATTCCGGTGGACATCATCTGCGGCAGCATCGCCACACTGATCGGGGCGTTCGGTTCCTACGCACTGCGGAAGCAGAAATTCCTCGTGCCGGTTCCGCCGATCATGGCAAATACGGTGATTGTTCCGTTCGTGCTTTTCTACGGATACGGCATTAATCTGCCGATCCCGCTGATGATGCTGAGCGTCGGAGCGGGTGAAGTGCTTTCGTGTGGGGTATTGGGACTCGTGATCCTGTCTGCACTTGACAGATATAAAAATGTGATCTTCAAAACAGCATAGTCAAATGGACATGCAAGCATGTCCGCTTGTCTTGTTGCTCGCGGGAATAAAAGCCGGGCAGCGGCGGAAGTGTTTTCTTCCTTCGCTGTCCGGCTTTTTATCATAAGAAAAATTATTCCTCCGTCCAGACCTCTTTTGGTATGTGTAAGGATCTCGGCGCTCTCTTCTTTTGTTACGCCGTGATTTCTGGCGTTTGCTATGATCTAACCCTTAAGTTTTTCATATTCTTCATCAGAAACCGGCTCGCACCATTCATTTTTACAGCCCTCTCCGGGAACCTCGATCGCCAAGTGCTGGAACCAGGAATCTGCCGCTGCACCGTGCCAGTGTTTTACCTCTGCCGGAATGTGGACAACATCTCCGGGAAGAAGCTTTCTGGCCGGTTTGCCCCATTCCTGGTACCAGCCCTCGCCTGCGGTGACGAGCAGCATCTGCCCGCCTCCCTTATTTGCATGGTGGATATGCCAGTTGTTGCGGCATTTCGGCTCAAAGGTAACGTTGCCGACCGCCACCTGCTCCAGAGAGAGCATATTCAGATAGCTCTGGCCGGTAAAATATTGTGCGAACGCGTCGTTCGGTTTGCTTGTGGGAAACACACTCATTTCTTTTGCACTCATCTTAAAATCCTCCTATACCCATTCCCTGATTTCATCTTTTGCGCGAAGAACACTGCCGCCGTGGAGGGCAAGCCCCTTTTCGACTGTTGCCGTTTTGCAGAGCTTTTGGATATCGCTGACGCTGCTGCCCATTCCGCTGCCCTCGTGCGTGCAGAACGGCTTGATGATTTTTCCGTTGAAATCAAAATGCTCCAGAAAAGTGAAGACAGCCATCGGCATGGTGCTCCAGTAATTCGGATAGCCAAGATAAATAATGTCGTAATCTGCAATGCTTTCCGGATAGCGCTTCAGCTCCGGACGGGCATTGCGCTGCTGATCCGCCTGTGCCTGCGCGATGCATTCATTGTAGTTTTTGGCGTAGGGACGTACCTGCTCGATTTTAAACAGATCTGCGCCTGTAAACTCCTGGATGATGCCGGCCGCAAGCTCTGTGTTGCCTGTTTTCAGCGTTTTAATCGTACCATTTACATAGTTTTCATCGGCTCTTGAATAAAAAGCAATCAATTTCTTTGACATTTCACAACCTCCCTGTTGTCTGTATGATCTACTATAACATGCATTTTCTTGACAGGGAATCTCCGGTAGGTTATCATGGTATTAATAAAAAGTTTATAGCTATAAGAGCGAAACTGGTATGCAGAGGCGTTTCCGCCTGGAACATTTACAGAAAAAATGAGGAGAGAGGTAACCGGCAATGAGAACCAAAAAAGCGATTGGGATAGATATTGGAACGACCAGTATCTGTCTTGTAAGTTATTGTGTGGCTTCGGGAAAAACGGAAGCGATAATGCAGGCGGAGAATGCTTTTTGTCCGGGGACATTCCGGCAGGATCCGCAGCAAATTTATCTGTGCGTAAAAGAAATGCTGGACAGAATGATAGAAGAGACAGGCAATGTTGATGTAATCGGCGTATCCAGCCAGATGCACGGGATTTTATATCTGGATAAGAGCGGGAACGCGGTAACACCCTACTATACCTGGAAGACGGAGTGCGGAGATCAGCCGTTTAAAGAAGGCACGTATGCAAAGTGGCTGTCAGATAAGACCGGGTATGCGATGCATACCGGATATGGAAGTGTGACGCATTTTTTTCTGCAGGAAACAAATCAGATTCCAGAGGAAGCAGATGTATTTACAAACATTGGCGACTATCTCGTCATGCGGCTGTGCGATCTGAAGCTTCCGCAAATGCATTCTTCGATCGCGGCAAGTATGGGAGGTTTCAGGCTGGAGGACGGGAGCTTTGATTTTGAAAAGCTTCAGGAAGCCGGAATAAATACGGCTTACTATCCAAAGGTAAATGAAAAAGTGGAGATTGCGGGCATGTATCAGAACATTCCGGTCGTATGGGCAGTGGGAGACAACCAGGCCAGCTTTTATGCTGCGGCAGGGGAAGCGGACGAAATGCTCAGCGTTAATGTTGGAACAGGTTCGCAGGTCTCTTTCTTTGACCGGACGCTGCTGGAGGTAAAAACGGGGGAAATCAGACCTTTTACGGAGCAGGGCTATTTGTATGTGCAGGCTTCGGTAAATGGCGGAAAAGTCTATGAGCGTCTGGCGGAATTTTTCCAGGATTCCGTGCGGCTTTTTACCGGGATACGTGTTGATAAGGCGGAAATTTATCAAAAAATGGAAGAGGCGGCTCTGGAAAAACCAGAGACGGAGCTTCGGGTATTTCCGCTTTTATATGGAAGCAGAACGGATAAGGATAGCGCGGGGACCGTGGAGGGACTGACTGCGGAAAATTTTTATCCGGCGGATGTAATTCGTGCATATACGGCTGGTATGGCAAGAGAGCTGTATGAAGCCTACCGGCAGTTTCCGGAAGAGCTTCGCCGCGGCAAAACGACGATCGTAGCCAGCGGAAATGGCATACGCAGGAACCGGATTTTAAGACAGGAAATAGAAAGGGCATTTGGGATGCCGGTTATACTCAGACAGGTAAAAGAAGAGGCAGCCGCGGGCGCGGCGATGTGGGCCTGGCAGGAAACCGAAACCAGGCACCCTGGATGAAAACGTTTATATGGGAGGTGCGGGATGTATCATCCGTTACTGGATACCTTTATCGCTGCGGCAGACTGCGGCAGCTTCACAAAAGCGGCGGGGCGCCTGTATATTTCGCCGACCGCCGTCATGAAGCAGATGAACACGCTGGAGGCGCATCTGGGATTAAATCTGATCGAGCGGACCCCGGCAGGCATCCGTCTGACCCCGGCGGGAGAAGTGATTTACAAGGATGCAAAATTTATGATCGATTATTCGCGAAAATCCATTGCGGACGCCAATGCCGCTGCACATTCCCATGATACAACCTTCTGTGTGGGAACCTCTCTGCTGAACCCGGCAAAACCGTTTATGGATCTCTGGTATCGCGTAAACAAAAGCTTTCCCGACTATAAGCTGCATCTTGTGCCCTTCGAGGACGATCACGAGGGGATTCTCTCGGAAATCGGGAAGCTGGGAGAAAAGTTTGATTTTCTGATCGGGGTATGCGATTCGAAAGCCTGGCTTTCGCTCTGCGAATTCCTTCCGCTTGGCAGATATAAAAAGATGGTAGCGGTGCCGCGGGAGCACCGCTTTGCGTCAAAAGAGCAGATTAATATAGAGGATTTATACGGCGAGACGCTGATGATGGTGCCCTGCGGTGATTCCGGCGTCAACGACTTGATCCGCAGCGATCTGCAGAAAAATCATCCGCAGATACATATCGAGGATACGCCGCAGTTCTACGACCTTTCTGTGTTTAATCGCTGCGCGGAGACGGGAAAGGTGCTGCTCACGATTGAATGCTGGCGGGAGGTGCACCCGGGACTTGTCTCTGTTCCGGTGAACTGGGATTACAGTATTCCTTACGGGCTGCTGTACAGTCTGAATGCGCCGCGGGATGTGCTGCGGTTTGTGAGGGCGGTGAAAGCGATGGGAGGATTGGAGGATGAAAAAGCGCAGCTTACAATTTGAGCTTACAGGGAAAATCAGCATCGGGTTAATTATTGTGACCATTCTGGTCAGCAGTGCGATCATCCTTTTGGAAACCATTCAGTATAATAATATTATTCTGGACAGCGCATATAAAAACATGTCCGGTACAGTAGATACGATAGATTATTATTTTGAGGATGTAAAGACGCCGATGGTAATGCTGGCGCGAAATGACAGCGTAGTGAAAGCAATGGAGCATTATTCCGACATGACGAATCGCGAAAAGCTGGAGACAAACAATACGCTGAAGGAATTTGTGCAGAATATAGCATCATTTAAAAGCTTCATCAGCGATATTATTATTCTCGGGAATGAGGGCTTTCAGTATAATGTTTACAGCAATGACCAGAGTAAATTTTTAAAAAAAGTGGATTTTTCCGCGCTGCCCTATTTTGATAAAGTAAATGAGGAGCAGCGCCGCCTGTATTATATCGGAGAACATGAGACAGATTACTATCAGGCGGACAATATGCGGGTGTACTCGGTTGTATTGCCGGTTTATAAGAATCAGAAGCATATCGGATATATTATCTGTGACATAGATGCGGCGATGATCGACGATTCCCTGAAAAAGAACGCGGAGGGAGAGAGTGCAAAGATCGTCGTCTGTGATGAGCTGGGAAATTTAATTTATGAGCAGGGAAATGATAAGATATCGGCAGAGCATATCCTGGCGGCGGAGAAAAAGGCGCAGGGAAGTATGGGTCTTTTGGAGCAGTTCTTTTCGCACGGCGAGCTGCTGATAGAGGTAAAATCAGAAAAAACGGACTGGGTGTATTTATATGCGATACCATATGAAAATCTTAACCGATTTGGAAAGGTAATTTTTTTATTTGACGTCACCGTTATTCTTTTGGGGCTGGTTGCGGTGACCTTTTTCTCAGGACAGTTTACCAGACAGATCCTGACTCCGCTGAAAAATATCATCTATATGATAAAGGATATGCAGATCAACCAGGGGGCGCAGGAGCTGGCTGCGGATTACCAGGATATGAAGAGTGTGAGCGAACTGAGCATTCAGATAGAATATATGATCCAGCGTATGGATAAATTGATCAGGGAGAATTATCTGTATGAATTAAAGCGAAAGGATTTACAGATACAGATTCTGACCCATCAGCTTTCACCGCATTTCCTGTACAATACCCTGCAGCTGATAGATTATCAGTCGATGGTGAACCGACAGGAAAATGTCAGCAAGATTATCAGTCGGCTGAGTTATATCCTGCGCTATTCGATGAGCGGGAATAAGATGGTGGCATTGCGGGAAGAGCTGGAGTATGTCAGGGCATACCTGGATATCTATCAGCTCAGGTATGAAAATAAACTTACGTGCCGGATCGAAGAGCGAAGCCGGGCGAATCCGCAGATTCCAAAGATGATCCTGGAGCCGGTCGTGGAAAACTGCATAAAGCATGGCTTTTCACAGGGAATGAACGGGGCCCGGATCCGGATCGTGATAGAAGAGCAGGGAGAAAATCTTGCGATTTCTGTGAGAGATAACGGAAGGGGAATTCCAGCGGAGCATTTAGCATGGCTGAGAGAGCATATGGAAGAGGGGGATATATCCGGGGAGCATATCGGACTGCGGCATGTACATTCGATCTTGAAGCTGTGTTTTGGCGATGGATACGGAATAAAAATAAACAGCGAAGAGGGGTATTTCACGGAAGTAACGGTGCTTGTGCCGACAGAGGCGCATAAGGAGACGGGAGATCAAAGCATATGAAGAAGGTTTTACTGGTAGACGATGAAGCGTATATTTTAGATCTGCTTACAAGGATGATCCCATGGGAATTTTACGGCTTTGAGGTGGCTGGAAAGGCGGAGAGCGCAGCGGAGGCGATGCAGATATTTTATAATATTCATCCGGATGTGATTATCACAGATATCTGCATGGAGCACATATCCGGGATAGAATTTATTACCAGAATCCGTATGCAGGATCCGGCGGTGAAAATCCTTATACTGAGCGCCTATGATAAATTTGAATATGCACAGAAGGCGCTGAAGCTGAACGTGGACGGCTATCTTTTAAAGCCGGTGAACCGGGAAGAGCTGATCCATACGTTATTGGAGCTGCAAAAGGAGATGGATCAGGGAGAAAGCTATCAGGTACAGCTGGATGAGCTGCAGAGCTCTCTGAATTATTTTCAAAGAAAGTATTACGAGGAGCAGCTGCTGAAGCTGTACCAGGGAGCGGCAGAAGCGCTGCCGGACGAACTGCAGGGCGCAGATTACTGGTGTATATTGAGCGTTCTGGCGATCGTGAGAAATGAGATCGTTTTTTTGCAGCAGGATATTGAAAAAAATAAAGAGGTGATAAGCTATAGTCTGTTTGTCGGTGACGGACTGCTGGCAGTTTTTCTGCGTGCAAAGCAAAAGGAAAAGCTGGAGGAATGTCTGCAGCAGGTAGAGCGGACATATATCCGGGAGGGCACGCTGCTCTGTGGGAGAAGCTCGATCTCCAGGGGAAACCAGGCGGCGCTTTGCGTGGAAAGCAAAAGGGCACTGAACAGGCTTTTTTATACGCCGCAGTTTTATTTTGCAAAGTATATGGAGCGCGACAAGAAGAATATGGAGCGGATTCCGGTGAATGAGAGCCGCGAGCAGTTTCTGATCTGGCTGACTGCGCGCAGGGCAGACGAATGCCGGACATTTCTGGAAAAATGGTTTGCGGATTGCGCGGCGGTACAGGAAGAGCGGGAAACTGTTCTGGAGACGGTAAAACAATATCTGCGCTGGATGAAAGAGACGGCGCGCCCGGAGCGGGCGCCGGAATATGAAAAATTGATCGAGCGCTGCGACAGGGTATATCAACTGCAGGAGGCAAAAGAAATTGCGGAGGCGGGGCTTCGGCTGACTGAGGAGACGGAAGGCGCCGGAGGGAAAAGCAGGCTTTTAATAGAGCGGGCAAACGCATATATCCGGAAAAACTGCTGCCGGGAAACATTTTCGATAGAAGAGCTGGCGGAACATCTGCATATCTCAAAAAGCTACCTCTCGAAGGTGTATAAAGAGGAAACCGGGGAATCCGTGTGGAATTTTGTAATGCGGGTGCGGATAACAAAGGCGAAGGAGCTGCTGGTGAGCACGGACGCAACAAATTTTGCGATTGCGAAAGCAATCGGTTATACAAGCGAGTATCATTTTTCACGGGCGTTCAGCAAGCTGGTAGGGGTATCTCCTTCTGTTTATAAAAAGATGTATCTGAAATAAGAGAATTTGGTAAAAAATAAGATTTAAAAACATTTTATAAAAGGCACGCATTTTCTATACTCAGATAGGTAATTGCGAAACTCGCAATGCTCGTTCACAATCTTGAATCCAAACAAGGAAGAATTCGTATAGAGTACGAATCCTAAGATGAGAAGTGGATAACTACCGTTTTTAGGCGCACTTTAATAAGCTACAGGCTTTATAAAGTTAATAAGACCTAAGCGATGAGTGGTTTCAGACTTCGTATGTATTCATGATGTTTGATTTTGTCTGCAAGAACAACTGTAATGAGTTGGGTGATTCCAGCAAGAATTAAGTCTGCATGCAATGTTTTCTCATTCTGAGTACGACGTCCTGCAAGACAGAGATTCTCTTTTATGTGATTGATATCTCTTTCTACTGCGGTTCTGATTTTGTAAGTGTTATCCCATTCTTCGGTTCCACGAATGGTTCCGGGATAGGCACGAAGATCTTTTTCAGGATAAACATAGATCATACGTCCACACTCAGAAGTAGTACAGGGATTATCGCAGATACAATGTCTATGATATTTTCCGGTTGATGCATCCTTAACATACTTTATCTTAGGACAGATAAACTTATATCTTTTTAAACCATTTTTTCTTGTAGATGTGCCTTCGTGTTTCATTGGAAGTGAATCATCATTAGGGCAGCAAGGGATGCCGTTTTCATTCACTTTACAATCAGGATTTTTTAATCCGGATCTGGAATTCAGAGGAATGTATGCTTTTTTAAAGTGTTTATTTTCGCCAAAGGTATTGCCTGTCAGCAGTTCTCCATAAAGCTGGCAGGAGTCAAATGCTGCATCACCAAGAAATGTTTTGGGATTCATAAGCGGATGCTTCGCAAAGAAATCTTTTAGTGTAGGAATGAGTAATTTAGCATCATGAACACACTTATCTTCATCAGGAGAATCAGATTTCTTTTCCACAACGATTTCAGGATGTGAGGTCATAAAGTCTTTGTTGTAAAAAGATATATGCCGGATAATGCCAAGACCATTGGTAATAATGCCAAACTTGAAGACATAGCAAAAATGACCATTAATGTATAACTGTTTAATTTCTGGATTTGCGGATGCGTGTGTTGGCATAGAACCATAAGCTGCTTTATAAGGATCATAACTCTTGTCGAAGCTGTTAGCTTTGGCATAAGCTTTGAGTTGCCTGATAATACGATTTGCGTATTTCGGATTATTTTCAGTAACGAAAGCCTCAATGCCAGAAGAATCAAAGATGGTCATATCAGCTTTTGAAGAATCAATAGCATGACAGATTGGTTCGGTTAATTCAACAAGGTTATCAAAAACAAGCTGAAGGTCATCCATAAAGTCCTGTTTGAAGCGGGTGATTTTAGAAGCATCTGGAACTTTAGTGAAACCACAAAATTCACGCAGTGGTTTTGAATAAGCAAGAAAAGTTAAAAGAAGCTGGTCTGTGGGAATAGAAAAAATACGCTGAATAATCAACGCCCATAGCAAAGCGCTTAAAGGGTATTTACGGGTTCTGCCCGTTGATGCATAGAAATGATTTCGAAAAGAAATCGGAACGATCTCATCAATATCGATGTGGTTTTCTAATAGAGACAGAAACCCAGGTTTGTCATTTTCAAATTTATCTTGGCAATCCGAAAAAAAATCTGCCAAAGAAAGCTGTTTATATGGTATCATAGATGTCAGAATAACTCCTTTCTTGGATGCATGGTTTATAGTTTTTCGTCAACTCTATTATACCATATCCGGTGAGGGGTTATTTGTTTTTTGTGGTTAAAAAATGCCGTATTTATGCGGCATTAGGCGTTTCGCAAACGCCTACTATACTCAGAAAAAGGGAGGTGGAAAAATGAGTGCTTTTTTGATGGAAAATAAGAAGCTTTTGCTGGATGGGAGCGTAATTGCCTGTGTTGAGCAGAGAGACGGGGAATGGGAGGATACGTTTATCTGCATGGGAGAGAATATGTGGCTGTGGAATCGTACCTTTACGGTCACAGACGCCAGGGAAAGCTGGGACGATTTTCCTATGGAATTTATCCTGCAGGGCGAGGTAGCATTTTATATGATTCCCGGTGTGAATTACAATGGAAATTTCTGGGGCGAGGGAAAAGAACCGAAGGGGCTTCTGGATGACGGTATTCCATGGCGCTTTGCAGGACATCGCAGCGGCGTGCGTGCGGGAATGTTTGCCCAGACAAAGGAAGCTGCCGTCGGAATTTTTGCAGCGCAGGAAAATCCGATGGGATGCTCTATGGAAATGGAGCGCGCAGAGAAAAAAGGATTTTGCATGAGGCTGCATTTCCCGGAGCAGGAAGGGCCGAGAGTTTACTGCGCCAGAGACAGTTATGAAGCAGGGAAATATATGGAAACAACCTGTTTTTGCAAAAAAAATCTTGTTTTTTCGGCATGGATCGTTGTGAGAGAACCTCAAAAGCAGCATGATTATGCAGCGTTTTTAGACAAGGCGTGGGAGGTTTGCCGGGAAGAGGGCAGCGTGCGCCTGCTGACAGACGAACAGGTCTGGGAGCTTGGCATGGATTTTGCCAAAAACCGGCTCTATTTTGAAGAAGACGGATTTGCAGGCTTCTGTATGGGGCTGACCTGGAAGGATAAAGGCTGGGAGCAGAAAAGGGATTATCTGGAAATCGGCTGGGTGGGACAAAATGCGTCCCTGGCAGTATCGCTTCTTTATGAATATGCGATTTTTGGGGAAAAGGAAGCGCTCCGGCGCGGGCTTTCTGTGCTGGACGTCTGGTGCGGCAGAGCGGCGCTGCCAAACGGGCTGTTCAGATGCCGCTTTGACCAGATCCGGAAATGGGGCGGACGTATTGACAATGATGAGGAGCGCAACGATGCGGCGAATCTCTATAGTGCGGTGACGGAGCTTTTGGAAGCTTATCATCTGCTCGCAGAGCTTGGAATAGAACGAAAGCTGTACCGAAAGACGGCGCTCGCTATTTGCTCCTTTGTGACGCAGCATCAGCTGGAAAGCGGAAAAATGGCAAAAGCGTGGTTTAACGATGGCAGAATTTCAGATGCGGAAGGAACCGTCGGATGTTATCTTGCCGAGGCGCTCTGCTTCGGCTGGAAGGAATGCAAAAGCCGGGAATTTCTCAATGCTGCCAGAGCCGGATTTTCCTATTATTATAAAGAATTTGAAAAATATGGCTACACGACGGCGGGAGCGCTGGATACCTGCTGCGTTGATAAAGAATCTGCAATTCCGCTTTTGCGGTGCGCGCTTGAGCTGTTTGAGATAACAGGGGAGAGGGAATATCTGGAAGCGGCAAAGCAGGTGAGCAGTTATCTTGCAAGCTGGCAGTACCATTATAATGTGCAGTATGGCGGGCATACGCTGCTCGGACAGATGGGCTATCGGACCAGAGGAGGCACGTCGGTATCGGTGCAGCATCACCATATAGACTGCTATGGGCTGGAATTTTACGAGGCATGCCTGTGTTTATCTGGCACGGCTGCAGGGAATCTCGGAGGAGTATTATGAGGCTGCAAAAATAGACGGAGCCTCCGGGTGGAATATGTTCCGATATATTACGCTGCCGCTGCTGACGCCGGCGATTTCCATTAGCACCATGCTGATCATCATTGACGGACTGAAGATTTACGCGCTGCCGTATTCCTTTACCGGAGGCGGTCCGGGATATAAGACAACATTTATGACGCAGCTGATTATCAAAACGGGTATCGGGGAGAAAAAGGTAGGCAGATCGTCTGCAATGGCAGTGGTATTTTTTGTTATTATTATGGCAGTATCTCTGCTGCAGCTTTATATTTCGAGAAAGCGGGAGGATGAGGTATGCTGAAAAAAAGGAAAATAACAGGGCTCATACTTCAAGTGCTTTTGCTTGCATTTACGTTAGTTTATTTAAGCCCGATCATTTATATGGTGCTGAATTCTCTGAAACCGTACAGCCAGATGCTGAGAGAACCGTGGGCGCTGCCGGAGAGCTTGTTTTTGGATAATTATATCAAAGCCTTTGGTCAGATGCAGTTCTGGACCTCCCTGGGCAATTCCATTGTGATCACAGCGTCTTCGGTATTTCTGATCGTTATACTGGGCGTGCTGGCGGCTTATCCGCTGTCACGGTTCCGAAACAGGCTGACCGGATTTCTGTCGGTATACTTTCTGGTGGGATATATGGTGCCGACACAGGTGCTGATCGTACAGATTTTTTCTGTGATGAAGGTATTTCATCTGATCAATACAAAAACGGGGCTGATCCTTGTTTATTCGGCGAGCGTGTCCTTTGCGATTTTTATGTACCAGGGTTTTATCCGCGCACTGCCCATTGATATGGAGGAATCAGCTCTGATCGACGGGGCAAATCCCTGGCAGCTGTTCTGGAATGTGGTGTTTCCGATGATCAAACCGGTGACCGCTACAATTGTTATTTTTCAGACGATGTGGATATGGAATGATTTCACGCTGTCCAGTCTGCTGTTAAGCTCCCGGGATCAGATGACACTTTTGCTTGAGCTGAATCTCTGCGTAGGAGAATTTAACCTGGACTGGTCCGTGATGCTGGCGATCATGTGTATCGTGATGCTTCCGATGGTGATTTTTTATTTGCTGATGCAGAAGCAGATCATCGCAGGCATGACGAGCGGAGCCGTGAAAGGATAGGGAAAAAGGGAGGCAGAAATGAAGATAGCAAGAGTAAATATGTATCTTGTCAGGCCACGATGGGGGTTTGTGGAAATTACAACGGATGACGGGTTCAGCGGATGGGGCGAAGCGGTTCTGGAGGGACATACGGAAACGGTCCTTGCCTGTGTGGAGGAAATGCTGGATTATCTGATCGGTGCGGACGCGCGGAAAATAGAGGATATCTGGAACGTTTTGTACCGCGCAGGCTTTTATCGGGGAGGCGGCGTGATGATGAGCGCTCTTGCCGGGATCGATCAGGCGCTCTGGGATATCAAAGGGAAATATTACGATGCGCCGGTGTATGAGCTGCTTGGCGGCTCCTGCCGTGACAAGGTGCGCGTCTATTCCTGGATCGGCGGGGACCGCCCTTCGGATGTCGGGAATGCTGCGAAGAAAAAAAAGGACGAGGGTTTTTCTGCGATAAAGATGAATGCGACTGAGGAGCTGCAGATGATAGACAGCTATGAAAAGATTGATGCAGTCTGCGAGCGTGTGGCGGCGATCCGGGAGACATGCGGGAAATACTTTGGCATTGCGATTGATTTCCATGGCAGAGTTCATAAACCGATGGCAAAAATTCTCGCAAAGAAGCTGGAGGAATTTCAACCGATGTTTCTGGAAGAACCGGTGCTGTGCGAACATATGGAATGCTTTAAGGAGATCGCTGCCTGCTGCAATATTCCGATCGCGACGGGAGAACGGTTATATACCAGATATGATTTCAAACGGCTGCTGACGGCAGGCGGAGTGGATATCATCCAGCCTGATCTGTCACATGCCGGCGGGATCACAGAGGTGAAAAAGATTGGCGCGATGGCGGAAGCCTACGATGTGGCGCTGGCGCCGCACTGCCCTCTGGGACCGATCGCGCTGGCGTCCTGCCTGCAGGTCGATGCAGTCAGCTATAATGGCGTGCTTCAGGAGCAGAGTATCGGGATCCACTACAACGTCGGGAAGAGTGTTCTGGATTATATCGATAATAAGGAGGATTTCAGATTTGTCGGCGGTTTTGTAAACCTTCCGGTGAAAGCCGGGCTTGGCGTGCAGGTAAACAAAGCGCTGGTGATAGAAGAAAACGAAAATCCGCATCGCTGGAAAAATCCGGTATGGAGACACCGGGATGGTTCTGTCGCGGAGTGGTGAGACGCGGGGCTGGCAGTTATCTGCCAGCCCCATCTGATTTTCGGCATCGTCCGGTCTTTCGGCATTGCCCTGTCTTTCGACGCTGCCCGGTCTTTCGGCATTGCCGATCTTTTGGCGCTGCCCTGTCTTTTACTGCTGCCGGATGTCCACATATCTCTGCGCTTCTGTTCCCTGATAGTCGTCGCCCCAAATTGCGTTCAGGTCCACAAACAGATAGGGCAGTTCGTCAGCGTTGACAATATATGCGGTATGGATAGTGACCGTTTCCTGCGGCTTCAGCTCCGTGATGTAGTTGCCGCCGTGCATTCCGTCTCCGCCGTGCGGATCGAAGTAGCCTGCTTCGAAGCTGGCTGCGCCCGTAGAATTTGCATAGTCGCAGGAGAGACCGCCGCGAAGCTGTGCGTCTGCATTATACATTTCTGCGCGGTCGGCGTAAAGAAGATAGCCGTCATTTTTTTCGGCGATACCGCAGAGATCGATCCGGAAGCAGATATTTTTCAGAGTTTCGGAACCGTTGTTTGTGTATGTGATGGTTGTGTAAACAAGCTTCTGCGCAATCGTCTCCGTTTCCACAATCTCATCCAGTGCGTTGACGCCGTCCTGGCGGCGCAGGTACGTAATCTCGGCGGGCAGCAGATTTCCGTTTTCATCGGTGATATCCGCCCAGTGGTCCGGGATATATTCCGGCCGATCAAGAAGCGTCAGATTATCGGAAATCTGCACGTCCGTCACCACTGCGGTGATATCGTTTGTCACATCATGCTGCTTCTGCGGCGTGTCCGCGCCCATTGGGACGGAGACGGCGTCGCCGATATCGTGCATCGCTTCGATTTCTTCCGCTGTAAAGCGAGTCTGCGGCTGATAATCGTTTGTTTCCCTGGCGGGCAGCAGGCTGCAGAAAAAGCGGATCGCAGACTCTAATGGGGATTCCATGGATTTTGCTGCTTCGTTAGCGCTATCAGGAGAAACGGCATCTGCCGCGGCTGGCGTGACATTTTCGAGCACTTTCACGAGCGTTTCCTTTGAAAGCTCCGGGGCGGCGTAAACCTCCAGAACAGTTTCCGCCTCCGGGCAGAGCATGTAAACCTTTGTTTGCGCCTCGGCATCGGCGCTGCGCTGAATTGTCAGATACACTGCCGCACGACCGTTAATTTCCAGCTCTTCACTGAAGGTAACATATTGCTCGGACAATGCAAGGCTTTCCGCGGAGGTATCTGACTTTAGCGGATGCCGGATAATGGTCATTGCCCAGGAGGAATCTGCAAAGGAGAGCTTGAAGCCGTTCGGCTCCAAAAACATATCCTCCGGGATGTAGCCAAACTGCAGCCAGGCAGTCGCTGTGCTTTCTGCACTGGCATTTGTATCACCGTTGGTTCCGGTCCCCTCGACGTGGATCGTCCGCCCGTAAGCGCCCTCATTTTCCATATATAACTGATAGAGCTGGATTCCGGCAAAGGAAACGGTACCGAGAAGCAGCGCGGCGGCAAAAATTAAAAGCGGCAGTCTGCGCCGACGGCTTCTGCGGCGCGGAGAAAAAGCGGTTTTTTTATTATCCATCTGTCGTGCGACCTCCTGCCCGATCATGCTGCGGATTTCCGGCGGCGTCTGCGGAAAGCTCTTATTCAATTCCTGCTTCAGACTATCGTAACACATATGTTTCATTCTCCTTTCCTTCCAGTGCCCGGCGCAGCTTTGCGCGTGCGCGGAGCAAACGGTTTTTGACGGCGCTCTCAGAGGTTCCAAGAAGCTTTGCAGTTTCGCGGACACTGTAGCCTTCCAGATAATAAAGTGCTACGGCGAGGCGCATATCTTCCGGCAGAGCAGCCAGTGCCTCATAAAGCTCCGAGTAGTCGTTTTCCTGTGCTGCTGCCTGTTCCGGGAGCGGCGCTTCCATCGGAATCGTGCGGCTTTTCTGACGCAGAGTGCGGTAACACTCATTGATTAAGATGCGGATCAGCCAGGTTTTGGCGTAAGCATCGTTTTTTAGTGTGTGATATTTGGAAAATGCTTTTACAATGGCGTCCTGGATGGCGTCCGCACAGTCAGCATCCTCATACAAAAGTGTTTTTGCAATGTGATACATCGTATCTGACGACGCCAGGATCAGTTCGCCGAGCTGTTCTTTCTTCATATAGATGGTAGTTCCTTTCTGCCGGCCGGCATATTTATCTTACACTAATTAGATGTTTTTGGACAGGGAAAGGTCTCGGTAGTTTTTATATAAAAATGAAGCCGTCTTTTTTGGTTGCCGCAAAACAGGCACGGCGTTATAATGTACATAAAGAGTCTTGGAATGAAGAGCAGGGGGGATAATGATGTTTGGAAAAAAGAAGAAGGTCAAAAAAGACTACGATCGCCAGAACCAGAAACCGGTCTTGCACTGCAGCATCTGCACCGGGGAGACGGTCGCCGGGTTTAAGGATCTGCGCACCGGAAAATTTGAGGAAGTGATGCTGATCAGGGGCGCGGGCGATCTGGCAGAGTTTAAGGAAATGTACGGGATAGAAGAAATCGAGAAAGAATACTGATGAGGCGGATACCCGGTCTTTGTAGGGGCCTGGCGGCAGATGCGCGTGTCTTATATTAAGAAAGAAATCACTTGTATTTTAGACTGCCCGGCAATATAATATGGACATAAAAATAAGGAGGAAATGTATGGACATCATTGAAATTTTAAAGGCGGTGCTCTTTGGCGTTGTGGAAGGCATCACGGAATGGCTGCCGATCAGCAGCACCGGTCACATGATCCTGCTGGATGAGTTTGTTAAGCTGAATGTATCGGCGGAGTTTATGGAAATGTTTCTGGTGGTTATTCAGCTCGGCGCGATCCTGGCGGTCGTCGTGCTCTATTTCGGGCAGCTATGGCCGTTTTCTTTAAAGGAGAAATATTTTATTAAAAAAGATACCTTTTCCATGTGGTTTAAGATTCTTGCCGCATGTATACCGGCGGCGGTCGTGGGTATCCTGTTTGATGAGAAGCTGAACGAGCTGTTTTACAATTACCAGACGGTTGCGGTTGCGCTGATCGTATTTGGTATCCTGTTTATTGTGATCGAGCGGCAGAACCGCGGCATGAAGATCAAAGTAAATTCTATCTCGGAGATTACCTATCCGGTTGCCCTCTGGATCGGGGCGTTCCAGCTGATCGCTGCGGTATTTCCGGGCACCTCGCGTTCGGGCGCGACCATTCTCGGCGCGATCATGATCGGAGTTTCCCGCACCGTGGCGGCTGAGTTTACCTTTTTCCTTGCAGTGCCCGTCATGCTTGGTGCCAGCCTGTTAAAGATTGTGAAATTCGGCTTTTCGTTCACGCAGATGGAACTGGTGCTTCTGCTGGTCGGCATGGTGGTGGCATTTGTCGTGTCCATCGCGGTCATCAAGCTGCTGCTCGGCTACATCCGCAAGCATGATTTCACCGTGTTCGGCTGGTATCGCATCATTCTCGGCGTGGTCGTGCTGGCATATTTCTGGTCACAGGGGATGTAAAGGGATTTTATGAACATTATTTTACCGGAACATGTAAAGCAAATTATCGGGAAGCTGGAGGCGGCGGGCTTTGAGGCGTTCGCTGTCGGCGGCTGCGTGCGCGATTCCATTCTCGGCAGGGAGCCGGATGACTGGGATATCACCACCTCCGCCAGACCGCAGCAGGTAAAAGAGCTGTTTCGGCGGACGGTGGATACCGGCATTGCCCATGGCACCGTGACGGTTATGCTGGATAAAACGGGTTACGAGGTGACGACCTACCGCATCGACGGGGAATACGCCGACAACCGTCACCCGAAGGAGGTCAGCTTCACGGACAATCTGACGGAGGATCTGCGGCGGCGCGATTTTACGGTCAACGCGATGGCGTACAGCGAGACACGGGGACTGATCGACGCATTCGGCGGCGTCCGGGATCTGCAGGACGGCGTGATCCGCTGCGTTGGCGACGCCAAAGAGCGCTTCGGCGAGGACGCCCTGCGCATTTTGCGGGCTGTGCGATTTTCCGCACAGCTCGGTTTTTCGATTGATGAAAAGACGCAGGCTGCCGCCCGGAAAATGGCAGCAAATTTAAGAAGCATCAGCGCCGAGCGGATACAGGCTGAGCTGGTCAAGCTGCTCGTGTCGCCGCACCCGGAGATCCTCGGCAAGGCGTATGAGCTTGGCATCACGGCGGTGGTGCTGCCGGAGTTTGATGCGATGATGGAGACGCCGCAGAATCACAAACATCACATTTACAATGTGGGCGAGCATACCTTAAAGGCGCTGGAGTACGCGGAAAATGACCGCATTATCCGGCTGGCGGTTCTCTGTCATGACTTTGGCAAACCGGCGACGCGCACCACAAAGGACAGCGTGGATCATTTCTATGGGCATCCCGCTGTCAGCGAAGAGCTTGCCGGAAAGATGCTGCGCCGTCTGAAATTTGACAACGACACGATCCGTAAGGTGAAAGTGCTGGTGCGCCTGCACGATGCAAAGCCGCCTCTGAACGATGAGACGCTTACAAAGCTGCATAGCGGTGAGCGCGCCGTTTCCGAAAAAAGCGTGCGCCGCCTTGTCTACCGCTGCACAAGGGAGCTGTTCCCTTCGCTGATGCAGGTGTGCGGCGCGGATGTGCTGGCGCAGAGCGATTACCGGAAAACGGAGAAGCTTTTGCTCCTGGAGCAGATGTACGATATTTATGAGGAGATTCTGCAGAAAGAGCAGTGTCTTTCCTTAAAGGAGCTTGCCGTCAGCGGCCGGGATCTCATCGGCGCCGGGATCGCGCCCGGAAAGGAAATTGGCGAGATCCTGGAGCGGATGCTGGAGGATGTCCTTGAGGAGCCGCAGCACAATACAAAAGAATATCTGATGCACACCTATGTGAAGTGATTTTTATGCCGGGCTTTTAAAACATAATCTGTCCCCGTATCGCATACGATAAAAGGAGTGATATAGGGGAGGGTTATGTGTGAACGAAAAAAGCCTGAAGGTATTGGAACAGTATGAGATTGAGGTCATCAGCACAAGGAGAGGACGAGGCTCCTATATCTGCGAGACAAATCTGGGGAAGAAGCTGCTCGCCGTCTGCGGCAGCTCCGAAAAGAAGATGGTATTTGTCAACCGCGTGCTGGAATCCATGCGGCAGAAGGGATATTTGTATGCCGATACGGCGATGGCAAACAAAGAGGGGAAGCTGCTGACACCTGACCGCGAGGAGGAAGCCTGCATCCTCAAGGACTGGTTTGAAGGGCGCGAATGCGACACAAAGAGCATGTCAGATGTGGAGCAGACGGTAAAAAGGCTGGCACAGCTTCACAGGCTTATGTATCTGCCGCCGGAGCCGGAAAGCGATGATGGAAATTATATCGGGGAGGATCTGCAGGAAGAGCTTTTGCGCCACAACCGGGAGCTTCGCAAGGTCTACGCGTTTATCCGGAAGCGGAAGCAGAAGAATGGGTTTGAGATCCTGTTCTTAAATTGCTTCCATATGTTTTACGAGCAGGCACAGGAGGCGTCAGAAAAGCTGAAAAGCTCCGGGTATACCTCTCTGCGGGAGGAAATGTGCGGGCGCGGCGCGCTCTGTCACGGAAATTTCAACCAGCACAACGTCTGGTTCACCGGAAGAAACCAGATCTTTGTCGGGAATTTTGATAAGTGCCGGTATGACATTCAGGAAGCGGATCTTTATCAGTTTATGCGCAAGATCATGGAAAAGCAGGATTGGCAGAAACACAGCGGGTACCGCATTCTGGACGGCTACGACCGGGAAAAGACCATGGGAAAGCGGCAGAGGGATTATCTCTATGTCCGGCTGCTCTACCCGGAAAAATTCTGGAAGCTCGCCAATCAGTATTATAACCGCAATAAAGCATGGGTTCCGGAAAAGAGCAGGGAAAAGCTGGAAGTGCTGATCCGCCAGCAGAGTCAGCGAAACGCATTCTTAAAGACGCTGGAATGATTGTCTGCGCAGCAGAAAGCGCCGCAGTGCAAAAGAACGGGAAGGGATCATATGAAGTACAGTTTTGAAGATTATATAGAGATCATAAAAAAGCTGCGCGCCCCGGACGGCTGTCCGTGGGATCGCGCGCAGACGCACGAGAGCCTGAAGCCGTGTATGATCAATGAGACTGCGGAGGCGCTCGCCGCAATCGAGGTTTTGCAAAAAACGGGTGATGCGGGCAACCTCTGTGAGGAGCTTGGGGACATGCTGCTGCAGGTCGTTCTGCAGAGCCAGATCGCAGCGGATGAAGGGCTGTTTGATATCGGCGATGTCGTGCGGGCGGCGAGTGAAAAAATGATCCGACGCCACCCGCATGTGTTTACGGAAAATAAGGAGCTGCCCGACTGGGAGACGATCAAGCAGGCGGAGAAGGCACAGATCCCTCCGGCTGTGGAGGCGGCAAAGCGCGAGGCGCTGCAGCGGGCGCGGGCGGAGATGGCGCGGCACCTGGAAGCGGAAAGCGGACAGTAGTCCCGGGCGCGGCTAAGAACGGTATATCCGATGTTTTCAAGGAAAGGTCTTGACAAACGAAGGGTTACGGTATATAAAAGGTAATAGTAATGTACGAGGAAACGTACAAGACTGATAAATCTGACGAATGCCGGATGGCAAGTTAAGAGAAAATCTACGAGGAGGAAATTTTCCATGAACAAAACAGAATTAATCGCAGCTATTGCAAAAGAGACTGAGTTATCCAGGAAAGATGCCGAATTAGCTGTAAAGGCTTTTGCAGATGTAGTAACTGCTGAACTGAAAAAGGGCGAAAAGGTACAGCTTGTAGGCTTCGGTACATTTGAGGTATCTGAGAGAGCGGCAAGAGAGGGAAGAAATCCGCAGACTG
This sequence comes from Marvinbryantia sp., assembly GCF_047017445.1. Classification (NCBI taxonomy): domain Bacteria; kingdom Bacillati; phylum Bacillota; class Clostridia; order Lachnospirales; family Lachnospiraceae; genus Marvinbryantia; species Marvinbryantia sp. Next base: position 22,276 of record NZ_JBKXTT010000026.1, read on the forward strand.
GCGAGACAATGACCATCAGCGCATCCAGAACTCCGAAATTCAAGGCAGGCAAGGCTTTGAAGGATGCAGTGAACGAATAAAAGCAAAGTAAGCGATTGCGGGGCTGGACGGCCTCGCTATTTTTTATAATACAGGAGTGTATATGAGATTAGATAAGTTTTTGAAGGTTTCCCGTCTGATCAAGAGACGTACTGTTGCGAACGAGGCGTGCGACGCAGGGCGTGTACTGGTGAATGATAAGGTGGCAAAGGCTTCCGTCAATGTGAAGGCGGGCGATACCATAGAGATCCAGTTTGGGACTAAGAGTGTGAAGGTGGAAGTGCTCAGCGTGCAGGAAACTGTGCGCAAGGAAGAGGCACAGGAAATGTACCGGTATTTATAAAGAAAAAAGGCGCGCCTGCAGGAGCACAGGATATCGCCGGAAACATTAACGGCGCTGGGTGCAGGCTGCGACGCATAAAAGCCGGGAGGGCGCATATATATAGAATTGAGGATGACGCCGGAGAATGCCATGGAAGAAAAGCAGATGCAGCGCGCGCACAAGCTCGTGATCATTGGAAGAAAAACGGGGACTGTCAGCGGGATATCCGATGTGCTGTCGTTCGATGAAAATGAGATCGTGCTGGATACGGAGATGGGGCTGCTGACGATCAAGGGAAAAAATCTGCACATCAGCCGTCTGACGCTGGAGCTTGGGGAAGCCGATCTGGAGGGAAAGGTCGACAGCATGGTTTACTCCGAGCGCGGTCATAAAAAGAAGCAGGAGGGAAGCCTCATCAGCAGGCTGCTTCGCTGATATGAGCGCGGTAGTGAGACAGGAAGCGGCGTTTTTCTTTGCCAGTATCCTGACCGGCATTTTTCTTGTCTGGGCATATGATCTTTTCCGGATTTTCCGAAAAGCTGTTCCGCATCATATCCTGGCAATCAGTATCGAAGATCTGCTTTACTGGCTTGCGGCTTCCTTTATTATATTCGGCATGATATTTGAAAAAAATAACGGCGCTTTGCGGGGGTATTCCTTTGTCGGTATCCTTCTCGGCGTGTGGTTCCAGTATCTGGCAGAAGTGTTTTTTCGAAAGACATGGATAAAACTGTTGAAAAAGGTAAAAAAAAGAGGTAAAATGTCAGTGAACAGAAGATAGCAGGTTTTTAACAGGAGAATCCGGTCTATGAAAAAAAGAAAGAAACGCAGAGGCAGCAACCGCAGGGAAATGATCTGTATTTCGGCAGTAGTGGTCGTGCTGATGTGTGTCGTATTTACGCAGAGCAGCCGCCTGCGGGAAAAGAACGCCGCATATGAGGCGCGTGTTGAGGAGCTGAACGAGCAGATCGCCAGAGAGAGCGAGCGCGCAGTGGAAATAGAGGAGCTGAAAGAGTATGTCAAGACGCCGGAGTACGCCGGTGAGGTCGCGAGACAGAAGCTTGGCATGGTCGGCGAGGATGAGATCCTTTTCCGTGCAGAAAATTAAAAAAATCAGTTGACAAGCGAAGGGAAAACCGCTATAATAACCGTGTTGCGGCGGAATAGCTCAGTTGGCTAGAGCACACGGTTCATACCCGTGGTGTCGAGAGTTCAAATCTCCCTTCCGCTATTAAAAACTCTGGCAAACGCCAGAGTTTTTGTTATGAAAGCATAAGTGACGGATTTCATGTTATTCAAATTTTACGTTGTCTACAATGAATTGTCCAAACGGAAAACATTCTTCTTCATTGTAGATCATCTCCCATGCTTTTGTCAGTTCGATGAATTCCATAGCGCTGATTTCTGCCTCAAGCACACCCATTAACATTCCCCGGTATAAAGCATTTACCAGGTCATATGTACCGTTGAAATTCAGATTTGCATTATCCGGAAGCTCCGGTATCTCTTCGGCATTCCCAACCATGAGTGCAGTACTTATATATGTGAGGACCTCATCGCCTCTGACGCCATTCAAGAAAACAGACGAATCCACATTTTGCTGTAATACCTCATTGTATTCTTTTGTGGGCTTTTCCCATTCAAAATCTGCCGGAGCAATTCCATTCGGCTCCAGGTATTCGGTGGTAACCGTTTCCTTAATGGTTTCTATAAGCGTGTTCAACTGCTCTTCCGTAATTGTAATCCCGAAATCCTCAAGTGTTTTTGTTTCCGATGCTTCGGTTGCCTGCATTTCGGTTTCTGCGGTACTTTCAGAGGCCATCGGCGTAATCGTGCAGGCGATGCACATTATGGTTGCGGTAATAAACGAGATGATTCTTTTTTTCATATTCTTCCCCTTTCTGTGATGAAGTTAATTGGTTTTTTGTATAATCCTCCTTTCGGCTTTTATTATACAATATTGTGGATATAATCACAATATTGAAATTAAAAAAGCAGAAATATAATTGTAACTAACAGCAGAGGGTGGTGGTTACAATTATTGATTACGGTCCATTGTGGGACACTATGCGCAGGCGGAATATTTCACAATATCAGCTTTTAAAGTCCGGCATAGATAATAAAACGCTGGACTCCCTAAAGAAAAATAAAAACATTACATTGCTGACAGTAGAAAAGCTCTGCCGGATTTTGAATTGTACACCGAATGATGTCGTTAAATTTAAAGATGATTAAAAGAGAAAAGTACACTTGTTTGAGGCTGGCGTGGATAGTAACGGAAATAGCGTTACTGTTCACGTTCAATGTCATTTAGTTAAACAAGACATGTTAGAGAATCCCTGCCATAAAACAGC
>NZ_JBKXTT010000027.1:0-15628 GCF_047017445.1 Marvinbryantia sp.
AAACCGGTGCTAATGTTTCAGTTTTTTCGGGACATTTTCAAAAATGCTTGACATTGCTTTTTCACAATTGTGAAAAGCTGCTGCCTGCGTGAAAGAAACACAGATGATAAGAAGCTGCGCCGCCAGGATCAGCGGGATTCCGATGGTGAATTTCGGCTTTTGTGTTTTGTGATGAAACACATACATGCCGAGCAGCGCTCCCACGGAGCCGCCCGCCGCTGCAAGCAGAAATAATCTGCGCTCCGGCACGCGCCATTTTCCTTTTACCGCCCGGTATTTATCCAGTCCGAATGTGCCAAAAGCAAGCAGATTGACAGCGGCAAGATAGATAAGAACAATATAATTCAGCATTCCGTTTTTCCTCCCGTGCAGATTTTTGCAATGCAGATGCGGATGCGCGCCGCCGGATTCATTCTCTGCCGGAGGCGCGCATCCGTCTTATACTATACCGGATTTCCGGGATGCTGTAAAGGACTACTCAAATACAATTTCTTTATGATACAGCGCCATTTCATCCAGCAATGCCCTGTTATCCGCGCCTTCGCCGGACAGGAGCTGTCCTTTTGAGCTCATGTATTCCTCAAAGTCACAGATATATACATCTATCCGGCTGATTTCCTGCCCCTGCACCGCAAACGTATTCGTAGTTCCACCGGAACCATAGGGAAGCTGCTTTCCATTTTCATCCAGAGCCGTCAGGAAATATCCCATTCCGGAGGGAGAAGAGCTCTCCGCCGGACTCTGCATTTCTATGACAATCTCAAACGGCGTTTTTGTAACCCTGGTCACGCCAAGTCCGCTCTCATCGAAATCATTGATTTTCAGCACCTGTGAATCAGCCGTATTTTTCGTTACTCCGAAGGTGAAATCCCATTCGCCCTCCTTCCACCAGTTTTCGTAGCGGTTCGGGAATAATCCGGCATCCGGGTAAAGCTCGTCATACTTCCGCTGCTGCTCTTCAAATAGCTGGTGCTCAATCTGTTTTTCTTCCTCCGTGAAATTCTCATAGTCATCGATATCCAGACCATGCTCCGCCAGAGCAGCATTATATTCATCTACCAGCTCCTGCGGCATTGCCGGAAGGGAGGCCTCCGCCAGGTCGGCAACGACCTTATCAAATTTCAGCGTGACAGAGAAATCCTCCGGAACCTCATAATAAGTTGTGTAATCTTTTATGTCCGGTCCGCCGGCAGATGCTATTACAGAAGCACTCAGCACATCCGTGCCAAGAATTTCTCTCAACCGGTCATATACATCGGACGCCGCAGTATCCAGCTCCTCTCTGCTGATGCCAAGCTGCGCCGCAAAGAAATCATTCTGGGCTTCAAAATACTCGTCCTGAACAGATTCTGTGGTATCGCTCAGGTCAAAGCGCATAACTCCGGCAAAGGTATGCTCATCCGTCAGTCTTCCTTCTACCGGCTCTGCGATGACGACTGCTTCCGGATAGTAGTCTGTAAGAAGCGTGCCGTTCCTCAGATACAGGTAGGCATTTCCGTCCTCATCTTTGCTGATGTCGGGGAAGCCTTCCTCCGACCGGACAACCAGCGCCACATTTAAAGACATGTCATTGCAGTAAACCTCGGAAAGAGTAACCGTAACGCCGTTAAAGGTCTGGCTGTAGCTGCCGTCTGCACCGGTCGCCGCAGCTTCTGCTCCGGCAGGCGCTGTCTGTCCGTCAACTGCGGACGCGGTCTGCTCTTCCGCTGCGGCGCCGCTCTCCGCTTCCTGAAGCGATGTCGCGTATTTTTCATAATCGCCGGAAAAACCAAGAGAACTGCCGATTTCTGCAAATACATGTCCCACCAGCGGAATATTTGCCGCAAACGCCGGGTTGGAGATACAGATGGTGGAGAACACGGCGGCCGATGCCGCCAGCGTACCGGCAACCGTAAGCGCCTTTCTCCTGCTGCGCCCGCGTCCCTTTTTCGTTTCCTTTCCGTTGCGCGCCTGCGCTTCTGCGCGGATTTTATCAAACGCCCCGCTCTGCGCCCTCTTTACCGCGTCAGGCAGCGCAAAATCCCGCTGCAGTACCTGCTCTATTGTTTTATCCAAACGTGTTTCTGATGAAGTGAAATCGCTTTGTCTGTTCATTCTGTCCTTCTCCTTTCCTGTCTGCGTCAGAATAATAAGTAACCTTCCGTGAGCTAACGGGCGGCGTATCCGCATAGGCTTCCCGCAGCTGCTGCCTGGCTCTCGCAATTCTGGTCTTTACCGTATTTTCATTCAGCTCCAGAATCGCGGCAATCTCTGAGAGCTTAAAGCCCTCCACATAGTGCAGAATCAGCACGACACGGTATTTTTCATCCACGGTCTCCAGCATTTCCTTAAACTCAAATTCCGCGATAGACATGTCGCTCTGCGGAATATCCGCAAAATCCTCCTGCAGATTCAGATTGCTGTAATGGCGGCGGATACTGTTGCATTCGTTTATCAGAATACGGATCATCCAGGTTCTGAAATACTCCGGCTTCTTCAGCGTATGAAGCTTTTCAAAATAGGTAAGGATGGTATCCTGAATGGCGTCCGCCGCATCCTCATCGTTATTTAAAATTCCACGGGCTACCTTTATACATTGCAAGAGAATTGCGCTCCATCAGCTCCAGAAATGCATCCGTATCCGACTTCATCGCGCGCTTTACAAGCTGTATCATTTTATAGCCCTCCTTTCTGGAGGCAAACAGCCCCTTTTTTCATCCGGATTTGTATGATTTGCAATATTGCTTTCGTCTTACAATCATTAGATGAAAAAAAAGGGCAAAAGGTTTCAGATTTTTTTAGCTTACGATATGATAATAACTCCGCGCCGTGATGCTGTACACGCAAACATAGCAGATGGAAAAAATTCCTGCTACCACAGCCGTCACTCCGGCAAACAGAAGCGTATTATTCATGTAAAATGCCTGCAGGATCTGCCGCATCAGCGGAAAGGCGACCACACAGTGAATGAGTGCTGTCCCGAGCGGCAGGAAAAACAGGATCAGGATCTGGCTCTTTATGGAGCGTTTGATCTCCCGCTTATCCATACCGACCTTCTTCATGATTTCGTAGCGGCCGCGGTCCTCGTAGCCCTCGATAATCTGCTTATAGTAAATGATCAGCACGGTCGCCATCAGGAACAATGAGCCCAGATAAATACCAAGGAACAGCATACTTCCATACATCAGATAGCTTGACTGGCGGAATTCGTAGCGGCTTTCCGTCAGATACCGCGGAACTCCCTCCGCTTCCTCCAGCTTGCTGAGAATATGGTCATACAGAGCGCTTGCCTCTTCCTCGCCGCCCGAAACGTCAAATTGTATCTTGTATTGCATATCGCTGGAATAATCAAAGGTCTCTTTTTGCAGACGGTCGATCTCCGCCAGCCGTTCGTCGCTGCTCACAACGATGCAGAACCAGCACGGCACTGTATTTGCCATCATATTGCTGACCGGAAATTCATCAAGATCGGCAGCGATCGTAAATTCTTCTCCCATTAACCGGAAGCTATCCGCAAGCGTTCCCTTGGCATGATAAACCGCAGTCTCATTGTCCGCAAGAGACAGCGTCCCGCCGGTCATGCGTGCGTAGGTTTCCGCAGAGATAAAGGTGACGGCAGCAAGGTCGTCATAGGAAACGGAGGCGCGGTCTTCAACCGCGGAATCGGGAAGCAGCTCGTTCTCCCGCTTAAGAAACGTCACGCTCAGCGACTGGTATGCCTGATAGTTTTCAAACGACACGTCCAGCTCCGCGGCCGTCTCCTCCACCATCTTTTCCATTGCAGCATTCTGCTGCGGGCTGCTCTCATAGAAGGTGAATGCAAGCTCCGTCGGGAATCGCGTGTCGGCGATATCCTTCATCCCGGCATAGAGGCTGACTGTAGTGGAGAGCACCAGCAGCACGCCCGTTGAGAGGATGCAGATATTTGCAAGCCCGACTGCGTTTTGCTTCATGCGGTAAATCATGCCGGACACAGCCACAAAATGATTGGTGCGGTAATAATAATTTTTCCGTTTCTTCAGCATTTTTAAAAGCGCAATGCTCCCGGTAAGAAACAACAGGTAAGTGCCCACCATGACAAGCAGCACAGCGATAAAGAGCATGGTGAGGGCCTCCACCACATTGTCGGTCGTGACAGCGATATAATAACCTGCCGCCATGCATATCACGCCAAGCAGTGCCAGAAACCAGCGTGTCTTCGGCTCCCGCTCTCCGGTATTTTCACTCTTTAGCAGCTCGATCGCGGACGCCCGGCGGATAGAATGCACATTGTAGAGCATTACCAGCACGAAAATACCGGCAAATACCAGCGGCGTCGTGCGAAGCGCAAAGAAATCGATATGGTAGGCAACAGAAACCGGGTAATGAAATACCTTTAAAATTATCAGAAACATCAGCCGATCCAGAAGCAGTCCGGCAGCAACTCCGCCCGCGATCCCGGCAAATGCCAGTATCAGCGTTTCCCATATCATAATGCCGGTAATGTGACGCTTCTCCAGACCGAGAATATGGTACAGCCCCAGTTCCCGCTTCCTGCGCTTCATCAGAAAGCTGTTCGTATAGAAGATGAAGATCAGGGCAAAAATCCCGATCACATACACACCGAATGAAAGAACCATTGCGGCTGCCGCTTTTTCTGTGAACGCCGGATTGCGGCTCACACTGCACATGCTGTAAAACATCGCGGTCATCAGAATGACCGTCAGAAGAAACGGCAGGTAAAAACGGCGGTTATTGCGAATGTTGGTCCACGCCATCGTGCGGAACAGTCCCCTACGCATGAAGCTCACCACCTGTCTGCAGAATCGTCAGCGTGTTGGAAATTTTCTCAAACATTTCCTCACTCGTCATCTCTCCGCGGTAAATCTGGTGGAACACTTCGCCGTCCCTGATGAACAGGACGCGCTTTGCGTAACTCGCCGCCTTGGTGGAGTGCGTAACCATCAGAATCGTCTGCCCCTCGGCGTTAATGTCGGAAAACAGCTTTAAAAGGCTTTCTGACGCTTTGGAATCCAGCGCTCCGGTCGGCTCATCCGCCAGCACAAGCTTCGGTCTTGTGATCAGTGCGCGCGCTGCCGCAGCACGCTGCTTCTGTCCGCCGGATACCTCGTAGGGAAACTTTTTTAAAATGTCGCAGATAGCAAGTTTTGAGGCAATCACCTTTAAGCGCTCTTCCATCTGACTGTAATTGCAGCCGGAAAGTACCAGCGGCAGCAGAATATTATCCTCCAGGGAAAAGGTGTCCAGCAAGTTAAAATCCTGGAACACAAAACCGAGGTTCGTGCGCCGGAAAGCGGATAGCTCCTTCTCCGAGATTGCGGAAAGGCTTTTTCCGTTCAGCTTCACGTCTCCGCCTGTCGGTTTGTCGAGCGCGGCAAGAATATTGAGCAGCGTGGTTTTTCCGCTCCCGCTCTCGCCCATGATGGCGACATACTCGCCCTGTTCCACCGAAAAATTGACGTTTTTCAGGGCGACGACCTGGTTTCCGCCAAAGCGGGTGGTATATACTTTCTTCAAATGAGTGACATCTAATAATGGCATTGTATATCCTCCTTTATCTGATTGCAGCGCCCGCCCGCAAACGCTTTCGGAGGTACCGTTCACTTTGTTCGCAGTAACCTTCCGGGCGCTGTCTTTATGCTAAATATACAATACGGGGAAATGCGCTGCCATAGCTTTGGCTTACATTTCCCCGTCCAGCCTTACAATTTTGAAAGATTCGGAAATAAAACGGTCATTTTCGTACCGGTGCCCGGTACCGATGCCACCTCTATGCGATGCCCCAGCTTATCGAGAATCTGCTTGCACAGATAAAGTCCAAGCCCGGTTGCTTTTTTATCCCGCCTGCCGTTAAAGCCTGTGTAGCCCTTCTCAAAAATGCGCGGCAGATCCTCCGCGGAAATGCCGATGCCGGTGTCCTCTATCACAAAGCCCTGCCCTCCCTCTGCGCCGTAGATGGAAATCGTCCCGACGTTGGTATATTTCAGGGCATTTGACAAAAGCTGTTCGATAACAAATACCATCCATTTTTCATCGGTCAGCACCTTCTGGTGCGTTTCCGAAAAATTGACGGACAGCTTCCTGCCAATAAACATGCGGGCATATTTGCGCAGCGCCTGGCGTATCATATCGTCCAGGTCATACGTCTGCAGGACAAAATCGTTTGCCGTACTGCCGAGCCGCAGATACTGCAGCACCATTTCCGTATACTGCTCGATTTTAAAAAGCTCCAGCGACATTTCCCCGGCATTAGGGCTTTCCTCGGTCTGCAGCAGCAGGTTCATGGCGGAAATCGGCGTCTTAATCTGATGGACCCACAGCGTGTAATAGTCAATCAGATCCGCATATTGTATGGCGGATCGCTCCTGCTCGTCAATCCGGTTCCTGTAAATTTTCCGGATAAGCGTCTGGTATTCCTCCTCCAGATAATCGAAGGGAAGCGGAAAATCCTCCGGCACCGGAAGCTCCTGCGAAAGCATAAATTCAATCTTGCGGCAATGCGATACATAGCGCAGAAAGTCGAATATCAGAAAAAGCAGTCCGCAGGCGACGGAAAGCAGCGCCGCGTAAAGCGCAGCGGAGACCGGCAGATCATACAGAAAATAAACAAGGCAGAAGCAGCCGGTAAGAAGCAGAAACCACAGCAGCACCTTGTAGATGCGCTTCAGATAACCGGTCAGATATTTACTCCACAAGATAACCAATTCCTTTCTTCGTCACAATATAATCGTAAAGCCCCGCCTGCTCCAGCTTTTTGCGAAGCCTTGTGACATTGACGGTCAGCGTGTTATCATCAATAAAACTGTCCGTCTCCCACAGACGCGCCATGATCGTGTCGCGGCTCACCACACGCCCCTTATTTTCCATCAGGATCCGCAGTATTCGGTACTCGTTTTTCGTCAGCTCCACTACCTTGTCTTCATAAAGCAGCGTGGTATTGTCCATATTCAAAACCACGCCCCGGTGCTCCAGGATACTGGTCTGCCCGGCAAAATCGTAGGTGCGGCGCAGCACTGCCTGGATTTTTGCGGTCAGTACCGTCAGCTCAAAGGGCTTCGCCAGAAAATCATCCGCCCCGTAATTGACCGCCATAATGATGTTCATATCATCGGCGGCGGAGGATATAAAAATCACCGGCGCCTTGGAAATTTTGCGGATCTCGCTGCACCAGTAATAGCCATTGTAGTACGGCAGGGAAATATCCATCAGCACAAGATGCGGCAGGAAGGAGGAAAATTCCGCCGTGATATTGGCGAAATTTTTAGCCACCTGCGCCTCGTATCCGAAGGAAGCCAGATATTCACATATTTTATCCGCAATCACTCGGTCATCCTCCACAATTAATATTTTGTAAATCATGATGTCCTCTCCTTTTCCAGAAGCATCTGCTCCAGCTTGGCGGCAGCGATGCTCAGTGGATGCTCCGTATGCCTTATCAGACAGATAGCCCTCTCCGGAACCTCCTCCGCAAGCTGCAGCCGCCGGATACCCTCCCCTTCTGTTTCATTTTTCAGAAATTCTTCCGGAACGAAGCCGATGCCAAGATTGTTCTTTACCATCGGCAGAATCTGGTCCGCCGTCGCCGCCTCGATATCCGGCGCCAGCGTCAGATGATGCTGCAGAAACCAGTCGTGATACAGTGCATAGGTTTTGGTCTGCGTTCCCAGGCAGATGACGGGGTACTGCGCCAGCTCTGCAAGAAAGATTTTTCTGCCCGCCAGATGGGCGAATGCCGGACCGCAGATCGCCTGCTCGCGCAAGGTGCGCAGAACGCTCAGTCTCATCTGTGGGGAGGTGTCCGCCGGCGTTGTTACCACCGCAAAATCGACCAGACCGTTTTTCAGCGCGTCGACCGCCTGCGGAGTGGAATAATTTGATACCCGCAGGCGGATGCCCGGATAAAGCTCCCGGAACTGCTTCAGCACCGGAAGCAGCAGGCAGTGCAGCGCCACCTCGCTGGCGCCGATGGAAACCACGCCGCTCTGCAGCCCCCTGTCCAGCAGCAGCTCCTGCTCGCCCTCCTGGATATGCTCCGCCGCGATGCGGACATGCGCGTAGAGCTTCTCCCCCTCCGGCGTGAGGGAAACGCCGCGGCTGGAGCGCACAAACAGCGTACAGCCCAGCTCCCGCTCCAGATTCTTAATCGTACGGGTGACATTCGGCTGATTATTCAGCAGGATATTCGCCGCCTGCGTAAAGCTGCGATATCTCGCCACATAATAAAAAACCCGGTAATAATCGTAGCTGATATACACGTTGCCCTCCTATAAAGCCAGCGGATTTTTCCGCGCTGTGCGTCTTTGCTGTTACTGTTCACGTCGTTCACAGTAACTCTTTGCTTCACTCCGGTCGTTGCCAGATGGGTGCCGCTGGCATTATCATGTCATTTTGATATATATTAAATGCGAAACATACATTTTACATATTCTTTGTTTTCTATTATAGTATAAGCGCTGCGAATGTGCAAGCGTCTCCTGGTGCTGTTTACTTCGACACAGCGGACAGGACGCTGCAGAAAAATGGAGGGAATTGTTATGGAAGAGATTATGGAACTGCTTATGATTCTGGCTTTCTGCGTGGCCATCGCCGTGCAGCTTGTCCATCAGATTTCCGGTAAGAAAGCGGCTAATCCTGTTACCCGTGCTGCGCTCGCCGCGCTTTGCGCCGGGTTTCTTATCGGAACAGTGAACAAAATTATTACAGCGCCATCCTCACAGATGTTTCTGGCATATCTGTCCGGATTTATGCTGAGCTACAGCGCACTGGTGCTGACATTTCCGGGACGGAAGGCTGCGTAACCATGAAGAAAAAGCTACCTTCTCACGGACAGATGTCCGAAGCCTTTCTGACAGCGGCTTTTTTGTCCGCGTCGGGCGGACTGCAGGATGCCTACACGTATCTTACCCGCGGCAGCGTATTTGCCAACGCGCAGACCGGAAATATTGTTCTGCTCAGTGAAAGTCTTTTCGCAAAAAACTGGCATACAACCCTCCGCTATCTCGTGCCGCTGCTCTCCTTTGCCCTCGGAGTGGCGGCGGCGGAGATGATCCGGCATTTCTGCCGGAAGATGACAGCCGGATGGGCGGACAGGCAGCGGCAATGTGACCGGCGTACGAGGCGGTTTCACCGTTTCTTTGAGGGGCGGCTGCACTGGCGGCAGCTTGTCCTTATGCTGGAGGTGCTTCTGCTGTTTTTTGTCGGATTTCTTCCGGAGTCTCTGAATCTTCCGGCAAACGCCCTGGTATCCTTTTCCTGCGCCATGCAGGTGCAGGCTTTCCGGAAAGTGAACGGCTATTCCTTTGCCAGCACCATGTGTATCGGAAATATCCGCAGCGGCGTGGAATCCCTCTGCGCCTGCCGCATCACGCACAACCGGCAGGATTTTTCCAAAGCACTGCACTATTTCGGCATTATCTTTTTCTTTGCGCTTGGCGCCGGAGTGGGCAGCCGTCTCATCCTGGTTCTGGGACTGCGCGCAATCTGGGTATCCTGTCTGCTTCTGCTGGCCGGATTTATTTTGATGCTGATACCGTAAATCCACAGAGGTGTCTGCATATTATATCCCGCCTCAGCCTGCAAGCTTTATCAGGCAGGTTTTCCCACGGAATGCAGCACCATAACACAGTACGGTCTTATAGCCTTCCAGCTCAAGGTTTTTCTTATACTGCTCCTTCTCAATCTGCTGAAGCGCATCCGCACATTCTTTTTCCAGACTGTCCCCATTTCCTTTCTTTCCGGACCATTTCACCTCAATTACAAGCGCACGCCTGTGCCGCTGCTCTTTTATAATGACGTCTGCCCGGCCGGTCCCGGCTTCTGAATTTGACTTCACTGCATATCCCGCGCCCAGGAACATACCCGTGACCATCGCATGATAGTAATCCTCTTTATAGTCAAAATAACTGATTGTGTCAAACAGGATATCCGTAATCTCCTGCGTCAGCTTTTCCGCATCGCCGTCCCACCATGCTTCAAACAGGGCAGTGCGATCCTGTGCCGCTATTTTTTCCTCGAACCATTTCTTTACCGTACTTCCAAACACGGACTTTACTTCTTCATTCGGAATACGCAGCGCCATTTTTCCGTCCTCCGGCTGCATTCCCTTCGGAAGCTTCTCCTGCGGGACCTGTGTCAGATAACCTGTCAGATACAGGATACTCCACAGGTTATCCTCTGTAGAATGGGCAATATCGTAGGTCAGATCCTCGCGGACCGGCTCCTGGATCACGCCGCCCGCCAGCAGCGTCTCAAACTTCTCGTTGACATTAATCTGCGGATGGTCGATAAAACGCCGGATGATATTATTGTGGCTCGTGTCAATCCAGTAATTTCCGGGCTTCGCATCCGGGTCTGTCATCAAAGCCCTGACATGGTTAATCACATCCCACGGGCAGTATATTTCTTTACTGCCAAAGAGGTACCCGTCATACCATTTTTTCATTTCAGGCAAAGCGTCCTGCAATTCAGCGGCATCCAGCAATGCAATCACCTCCGGCTCACTAAACCCGAAGCAATCCTGGTACTTTTTACTGGATATTGAATCGGATATAAAATTGTTCGCTCCTGTAAAGATGCTCTCTTTCGCAATCCGGAGGCATCCTGTCACCACCGCAAATTTTAAGTTCGGATTGGACTTCCACGTCATGCCGAGAAACTTTTTTATGATGTTCAGCATTTTCTCATAATATCCATTATCGCTGGCTTTCGCAAGCGGGACATCATACTCGTCGACAAGTAAAATTACCTCTCTGCCATAGTGTGCTTTCATCATGCGGAGCAGCGTGAGCAAAGCGCCCTTTACATCTGACACGGTTCCATTTTCACTTTTCAGCCGAAGAAAACGCTCTTTGTCCGCACTGTCAACCTTATCGCTATCTGTCAAATAACTGTGTTCAATGCAAAGCACAGATATTGTATATTGCAGAAGCCCATATGCATCTTCAAAGCTGTCCCCATCCACGTCCTTCAGAGTCAGGAACAGAATCGGCCACTGGTTCATCCATTCCGCACAGAAATCCGTATATTTTGCTATTTCAAGCCCCTCGAACATCTGCCTGCTATCCTTGCGGATATCGAAGAATTCTGCAAGCATGCTCATCGTAAGAGTCTTTCCAAAGCGGCGCGGTCTGGTAATCAGGTTGACCGTGAATTCCTCATTTAACAATTCCCGGATAAAGTCCGTCTTATCAACGTAATAACAATTCCTGCTGCGCACTTGCTCAAAAAGGTCAATGCCATACGGCAGATTCACTTTTGCCATTCTATCCACACTCCTATCATGCTTACCATACCATAAAACTCCCCTTTGTTGCAAGAGAATTTGTCATACAGAAACATTATGCTGCAGTGTCTTGCCGTCGTAACCAATATCCGGTCATCCCGTATGATTGCTATGCACGAGGTGATATCCTTGATAAAAACATCTTTAAGGACAAACAGTTAGTCAAGAATTTCAAGCAGCTAAAAATATCTTTCACTCTGGGAGCAAAACGGCTAACCTACATTTTATACTATAAGTTCCTCGAATTTGCCTTATGAGAAGATAGGCGAAGGGGAGCCGGTCTGCATCGCGGATGAGGTGCCGTTTGAGATTCCGGAGAGCTGGGAATGGGTGCGGCTGTCCTTTCTCGGAGAAATAGTAGGTGGTGGGACGCCAAAAACCTCTGACAGAGAAAGTTGGGCAAATGCAACCATACCTTGGCTTACTCCAGCAGATATGAAGTATGTAACTGGAAAATATGTTAGTCATGGCGAAAGAGCTATATCCGAATACGGTCTTGCGCATTCCTCCGCGCAACTTATGCCTGCCGGAAGCATATTATATTCGAGTCGTGCGCCAATCGGATATATTGCTATCTCGGGAAACAGTATTTGCACAAATCAAGGGTTTAAGTCTCTTGTCCCGGTTATTCCCGATTTGAATGATTACCTATACTATTGCCTTATTACGCTTACTCCCTCTATTCAAGCAAGGGCATCGGGAACTACATTCAAAGAGATTTCAAGAACAGAATTTGGTAAAACATTGATTCCTATTCCTCCGCTTAAAGAGCAGAAACGCATAGTAACCAAAATTGAGGATGCCATGCCCGGAGTGGAGCAATACAGTGAACGCGCCAACACATTAACGAGATTAAATCACGATTTCCCGGATTCATTGAAAAAGTCCATCCTCCAATGGGCGGTTCAGGGTAAACTCGTCCCACAAGACCCGAACGATGAGCCTGCCTCTGTCTTGCTGGAGCGCATCCGTGCAGAGAAAGGGCATCTCATCCGCAAGGGAAAAATCAAACGGGACAAGCATGAATCCGTCATATTCAGACGGGATAATTCTTATTATGAGAAGGTGGACGGAATTGAGCGGTGTATCGACGCGGAGATACCGTTTGATGTGCCGGATTCGTGGGAATGGATAAGGCTGGGAACGGTATGTGAAGTGGTCCGTGGGGGCTCACCAAGACCGATAAAGCAATTTTTGACTGATTCAGACGAAGGTATAAACTGGATTAAAATAAGTGATTCTGACAAGGGCGGGAAATATATCAGCAGTACGAAAGAAAAAATTATACCAGAAGGAATTTCTAAGAGTCGAATTGTTCATGCAGGTGATTTCCTTTTAACGAATTCGATGAGCTTTGGACGTCCATACATTTTAAAAATTGATGGTTGCATTCATGACGGTTGGTTGGTTTTAAGCGGCTATGAGATTGCGTATTATAAAGATTTTTTATATCATATGATTTCAGCCTCATTTGCATATTGTCAGTTTTGCGGTGTAGTCAGTGGAGCTGTTGTGAAAAATCTTAATAGCGATAAAGTATCGTATGCGTTATTTCCACTTCCGCCCCTCGCTGAACAAAAGCGGATTGTCGAGAAAATCGAGAGCATCCTTCCTCATATAGAAGCAATGTGACTTGTATCAGATATAATCATGGTGAAAGGAGGTCTTTCACCATGATTGAAGAATTTGAAAGACATCTGAGAGGAACAAACCTCTCGGAAAACACCGTGACCTCGTACCTCTTTGCTGTGAAACAGTACAGCGAACGGTACGATACCGTTACAAAACGCAGTCTGAAAGAACACAAAACCTGGCTGATCGAACACTACAGGCCCAAGACGGTCAATTTGCGCATCCGGGCAATCAACTGCTATCTGGAAAGCGTAAGAAAGGATGCCTGGAAGCTGTCCTCCGTCAAAGTTCAGCAGAAAGCATTTTTGGAGAATGTAATCAGCGAAGCAGATTACACCTACTTCAAGAACTGCTTGAAGCGCGATGACAATATGCTGTGGTACTTTGTCGTGCGTTTCCTCGCTGCCACCGGAGCCAGAGTCAGCGAACTGGTGCAGATTAAGGTGGAGCATATTAAGCTGGGACACCTCGATCTCTACTCGAAGGGTGGGAAACTTCGCCGAATCTACATTCCCAAGGTCTTGCAGGAAGAAGCCCTTTCCTGGCTGAATGAAAGAGGGCAGGAAAGCGGCTTTATCTTTTTGAACCGCTTTGGTGAGCGAATTACTACTCGTGGCATCTCCGGACAGCTAAAGAAGCTGGCGGTGAAGTACGGCATTGACCCGGCTGTGGTCTATCCTCATTCTTTCCGCCACCGGTTCGCCAAGAGCTTCCTAGAACGCTGCAACGACATTGCGTTTCTGGCTGATTTGATGGGCCACGAGAGCATTGAGACCACAAGAATTTATCTCCGAAAGACTGCAACGGAGCAGAGAGCCATCGTCGATGACGTCGTAGACTGGTGAAGAAGCGGGGCATACAGTCCAAAAGAATTGTATGCCCTGAAATTTTACAGCTTTTCGATTTGTTTAATTAACCCGTAGAGCCTGTCTACAATGCGCTGCTGTTCATCAATAGGTGGTATGGGAATTAAAACTGTGTTAATCTTTGACACGGCCAGTCCAGGCTGTGCTGTCGCAGTTGCGTATTGGTTGAGATTAAGGGCTTCAAGAAAAACACAAGCCCATGATACATTCGTTGCACTAAATGTCTCGACACATACAGCATGTTCCGTTGCATAAAATGTCCCAGATGCGCGATTTACATTTCCGCACAGCGCTCCTTGCCTCCCGATAATCGGATAATCACCATCTCGATTCGCAATTCCGACATATCCTCTTATTCCATTACCGCCATAACAAGGTACAGAACCCGGAAAAGAATGGTCACATATTTCAGAGCCTTTTATATTTTTTCCTGCTTGAAGCAAAAACATCGCTCCAATTCTACTCCAAGACCAACTTTCCGGCACATCAAACGGTATCTCCGCGTCGATACACCGCTCAATTCCGTCCACCTTCTCATAATAAGAAATTTGTAATCTGTTCTATAGCAATTTTACTGCGTTCGATAATTCGTAATTGTTCCATTTCGGGAGGAATGGGTACTAGAAATTCTCTCATCCCAGCTAACGGAACATTTTTTATGGTTGTTCCGGTAGCAACTTGTGAAACGTATTTACTAAAGTAATATGTTTCCAATACAATTTTTATATACTCTTTGTTTATCCCCGGAAGAAGATTAAAAAAGCATGCGCTCTTTCCTAAAATAACATGCTCACCTTCATAAAAAGCAATATTACCAATCGTTCCATTTATCGAGACCAGCACTGTTGAGTCATTCAATTCGCGTTTATGTTTCTCTGCTTCATTAGCAGATACGGTTTTGGTTGATGCTCTTATAATGATTTTCCCATCAGATAGATTATTTCCATTAATAAAAGCTACTTCTCCATCAAGTGAATATTGTGGCGTTCCATGAATTCCGTCCCCAAGAATAGAGACGATTGATGATAGCCTACACCACACCCATGATTCAGGTATATCAAATGGAACTTCATCATCAATGCAAGTCTCTATTTTACCAGAGACTTCGTAATAAGAATTATCCCGTCTGAATATGACGGATTCATGCTTGTCCCGTTTGATTTTGCCCTCACGCACAAGCTGCTCTTTCTCTGCCCGGATGCGTTCCAGCAGTACGGAGGCAGGCTCATCGTTCGGATCTTGTGGGACAATTTTACCCTGAACAGCCCATTGGAGAATGGATTTCTTGAGCTGTTCGGGGAATTGCTCATCAAGTATTTTTGAACGGCTGTATGCATTGCTGTAGCTGTCAACAAAGGTAAAAATCTCATCGAGCTTCGCTACAATTCGCGTTTGTTCGTTGAGTGGAGGAATCGGAACAAAAAGCGATACCATTGTTTCTGTACCAACTCTGGGCATTTTAACTCCATAGGTAGCTGAATTTATCGCCGTGTCCACATAAGGACATTTTAGGAAAGCGACAATATACTGTGAATATAACTTGCCATACAACTTAAATGGTACGATTTCTGGAGTGCATATACCATCATTGGGTGCGATGAGTATTTTCAAAAGGTATGGTCGCAGTTTACTGTAAAGAATATCTCCTTTTTCAAAATACGTTTTATCTCCGACAGCCCTACGTTCACCAACACTTCTTTCGGCTAAAAGACGTCCACCTTTTTCAATATCTTCAAGATCAAGTCCCCATATGTCAGGATCTGCATTTTGCGCCTTTATCTTCTGCTTTGTCTGTGCGTAAGTAGAAATGCTCCCCAGCCGCACCCATTCCCAGCTCTCCGGAATCTCAAACGGCACCTCATCCGCGATG
>NZ_JBKXTT010000028.1:0-12068 GCF_047017445.1 Marvinbryantia sp.
AGCACTTGACTTTTAATCAAGTTGTCCGGGGTTCGAATCCCCGATGCTTCATGATCAAAGCACTGATTCCTTTGAGTCGGTGCTTTTTTTATACCGGAAAGAGTTTATGAAAAAGCCATAAAAAGCTTCCGCAGGGTGAGTGAAGCATATTTTTTGAAATAAGTAAGAGGGAAGATATACGATATGATGAAAAAAGAAAGAAATTACGGTCTGGATATGCTGCGCATGATATGCATGTTCCTAATTGTCAATCTGCATGTCCTTTCACCGGGAGGAGCGATGGCGCGTATGCAGGGAAATGAGAGCACATACTACGCCTGCTGGTTTCTGGAAACCTGCGCTTACTGTGCGGTAGACTGCTACGGTATTTTGTCCGGATACGTCGGTATTACCGGCAGGCATCGTCCTGCACGGCTTCTGGAGCTGTGGCTGAATGTCTTTTTCTATTCCGCCGGAATTACACTTCTTTACTGGATTGCCGCGCCTGATCTTTTAATGGAAAACAGTCTGTGGAAAGCAATTTTTCCGGTTTCCTGGGGAACCTACTGGTATTTCAGTGCGTATGCCGGATTATTTATCGTAATGCCTTATCTGAATAAGCTGGTCAACGCTCTGGACGAAAAGGAACGCAGACGCATGATGCTGGTGATGTTTTTGCTGTTTTGTGTCGTCACAGCAGTGCCGAAGGTTAATCAGTCAGATTTTTTGCAGTTAGTGGGCGGTTACAGCTTTGTATGGCTGGTTATTTTATATCTGTTTGGCGCCTGCATCCGCACCTGCAGCTTTAAAAGATGGAAAAAGTATCAGTACGCCTGCGTTTATTTTGCATTGACGGCATTTTCCTGGGCGTTTAAAATAGTGGTAGAAAATCATACCAGAAAAGTGTTCGGTGAGCCGCGGTTTGGCAGGATGTTTACCGGATACACGACGCCGACGATTTTTTTATCTGCGCTTTGCCTTTTTCTGATTTTTGAAAATGTAAAGATCAGGAAAACGTGGCTGAAAAGGATTATTATGACGGCGTCTCCGGTGGCGTTTTCCGTCTATATTATACATACGCATCCGCTGATCTGGGAGAATATCATCAAGGGAATATCTGCAAATCTTGCTTTTAGGACATGGTGGGCTGCAGTGCCCGGTGTTCTGGGAATCGCGCTGTGTATTTATATTTCGTGCAGTCTGATCGATTATGTCAGAAAAACAATATTTGATCTCTGTGGGGTGAGAAAGCTCACAGAACGGATATTTCATTCAAACAATACTTAGAAATAGGGAGAAAAGCTATGCGCAGGAAACAAAATTTTCAGTGGGACAAAATGACGATGGGAACCTGCTATTACCCGGAACATTGGGATAAGGATCTCTGGCGCGGAGATCTGCAGCGTATGAAGGCGGCGGGAATCTCAACGGTCCGTGTTGCGGAGTTTGCATGGAGCAAGGTGGAACGGGAAGAGGGATTTTTTGATTATACCTTTTTTGATGAATTTCTGGATTTGTGCCAGGAAGAAAAAATGAATGTAATCTTTGGAACGCCAACGGCAACGCCTCCGGCATGGCTGACGGAAAAGTATCCGGAGGTATTGAACGGCAGAGAGGACGGCGTGTTGTACCGCCATGGAGCGAGGCGTCATTATAATTATAATTCCGGGAAGTATCAGGAGTTATCGGCAAGGATCGTTGAGAAAATTGCCAGTCATTATGCAAAGCATCCGGCGATCATCGGCTGGCAGATCGATAACGAGCTGAACTGCGAAACAAGTGAATTTTATTCTGAAGCGGATTCGCTTGCTTTCCGGAAATTTCTGAAGGAGAAATATCACACACTGGATGCGCTGAATGAGGCGTGGGGGACGGTATTCTGGAACCAGACCTATACGGCGTGGGAGCAGATTTTCGTGCCGCGGCCGTTGCTGAATGAGGGCTATAATCCGCATATGCATCTGGATTATTTCCGGTTTATTTCTGAGAGTACGATCCGCTTTTGCCGTATGCAGGCGGATATTATCCGGAAATACAAAAAGGAAACGGACTTTATCACCACGAACGGTATTTTCTGGAATCTGGACAATCACCGGATGATGGATGAGTGTCTGGATGTGTATACCTATGATTCTTATCCGAGCTTTGCCTTCGGGCTGGGCTGCGACCCGCAGAATTCGAAGGATTTAAATGACCGTCACTGGTCGAAAAAGCTGACGGAGACCCGCTCTGTCTGCCCGCATTTTGGCATTATGGAGCAGCAGTCCGGCGCAAACGGCTGGACGACCAGAATGGAAGGACCGGCGCCGCGTCCGGGACAGCTTACCCTCTGGGCAATGCAGAGTGTGGCACATGGCGCGGACTATATTTCCTTTTTCCGCTGGCGCACCTGTACGGTGGGAACGGAAATCTACTGGCATGGCATTCTCGACTATGATAACCGCGACAACCGCAAACTGGCGGAGGTAAAGGATTTTTACAAAAAGCTGGAAACGCTGGATGAGGTGTGCGGCGCAGAATATACGGCGGCATTTGGCGTCTTAAACGATTATGATAACTGCTGGGATACGAATGTGGATGTATGGCATAAAAGAGTACAGCAGGCGAGTGAGGAAGAGATTTTTGCGGCGTCGCAGATATATCACACGCCGTATAATGTGATTTATCTGCAGGAGGATATCGCGCTGGAGGACCTGGCAAAATATCCGCTGCTGATTTATCCGCATCCGGTTATTATAACAGAGAAACGCGCGGCGCTTCTGCGGGAATATACAGAGCAGGGCGGCACGCTGATAATCGGCTGCCGCAGCGGTTATAAGCAGGAAAATGGAAAATGTGTGATGTTGCCGCAGCCGGGGCTTCTGCAGGAGCTGACGGGGTCGGATGTGACGGATTTTACATTTGCCAGTCCGGCGGAGCCGCCCGTCTGCGCCATGTGGGATGACGGCAGGACAATGGACATGCCGGTGTTTCATGATATCATGCGGCCGCTTAAGGGTGCGCGCGTGCTTGCCTCCTATACGGACAGCTATTATAAGGGTGCGGCGGCGCTGATTGAAAAGAAAAACGGGAAAGGAAAAGCACTGCATTTTGGAAGCACCTTCTCCAGAACAAATATGGAGATGCTGCTTGACTATGCGGGAGTGCTGCGTCCGTTTGCTGATCTGCTGGAAGTTCCCAAAGAGGTGGAAATCGTGCAGAGAACCAAAAACGGCAGTCGTTACCTGTTTGTGCTCAATTATATGCAGACTGCACAGAAAATAAACCTCAAAGAAGAGATGCTTCTTTTGTATGATGGAACGCGGCACAAAGGAGAAGTAACGCTGCAGCCCTTTGAGACGGCGGTATATAAGGTTCTGTAAAGAAGGATTGCACATATGAAGCAAGTGGATTTTGAAAATGGAAAGATAGCACAGAATATTGCCAGAACAGCGTTTCCTATGCTGATTGCGCAGGTTTTAAGTCTGCTTTACAGTATTGTGGACAGAATATATATCGGAAGGATTCCGGGAGAAGGGACAAGCGCCCTCGGCGCGGTAGGTCTGTGCTTTCCTGTTATTATTTTAATTACCGGCTTTACGAATATGTTTGGCATGGGAGGCTCCCCGCTTTTTTCTATGGAGTTGGGAAGAGGAAATAAGGAGAAAGCGGAAACGATCATGAATACGTCTTTCCGGCTGCTTGTGGTGACGGCGCTGGTTATCATGGCGGCAGGAGAGGTGTTTGCGGAGCCGCTTCTTCGTCTGTTTGGGGCTTCGGATAATGCTATTGGCTATTCGGTAGTTTATCTTCGCATTTATCTGACGGGAACCCTGTTCTCTATGGTTACGACGGGCATGAATCCTTTTATCAATGCCCAGGGATTTCCGGGAATCGGTATGCTGTCGGTGGTCGTTGGGGCGGTGCTCAACCTGATACTGGATCCGTTTTTTATTTTTGTGCTGGAAATGGGAGTCAGCGGAGCGGCAGTGGCTACAGTGATATCCCAGGGCTGTTCTGTAATTGTGGTGGCCCGCTGTCTTTTTGGCAAAAAGCTTGAACAAAGGATTTATTTTCGGAAAGTATCCCGGATTCGGGATTATTTTCCTTTCGCTGGAGATATTGTGGGTCTTGGGACGGCTCCCTTTATCATGCAGTGCACTAATTCGCTGGTGCAGATTGCCTGCAACAGTGTGCTGATGACTTTCGGCGGGGAAATCTATGTGTCTATTATGACAATCGTCTCCTCTGTGCGGCAGATTCTGGATACCCCGGTCATGGCGGTAGTGGAAGGAACCTCACCTATAATAAGCTATAATTATGGAGCCAGGCGGGCTGCAAATGTGCGCAAAGCCATTGCTATCATGATGGCAGTCACGGTTCCCTATACCTTTATTGTATGGATTATGATATTATGGAGACCGGAAATGTTTATCTCCATATTCAGTTCAGATAAGACATTACTTTCGGATGCTATTCCGGCGCTGCACCTGTATTTTTTTGCGTATATCTTTCAGGCGCTGCAGTACAGCGGACAGACCGTGTTTAAGGCGCTGAACAAAAAGAAACAGGCAGTGTTTTTCAGCCTTTTCAGAAAGGTAGTTATGGTCATTCCGCTGACGTATCTGTTTCCTTATGTGTGTGGATTCGGGGCAGAAGGGGTATTTATGGCTGAGCCTGTGTCCAACATCATTGGAGGGCTGGCATGCTTTATTACGATGTTATGTATTGTTTTGCCGGAGCTTAAAAAAATGGAAGCGGGAAATAAGAAACTCTTATAAACTTATTTTGCTATAACAAAACAAAATAGAAAAATGCAATCTTATTTTGTTTCAACAAAATAAAACGATAAAAATAGAAAAATATTTCGTTAGAACAAAATAAAAATTGATTTTTAAAGTTTATTTTGTTATAATTAGGGTACACTGATAATGGAGGTGTATCCTATGATTAAAAGAGAAGATTATCTGGTAAGAATCCGCCCATTTTATGAATCCGACCTGGTGAAGGTCATTGTGGGAATCAGAAGATGCGGAAAATCCGTTCTTTTAAGACAGATTGCGGAAGAATTGCAGGAGAAGGGCACAGAGCCGGATCATCTGCTGTATATCAATTTTGAGGATCTGGAATTTGGTATGCTGCAGACGGCAATGGACCTGCACCGGTATATCAAAGAAAAAATAAAAGATTCCAAAAAATATTATCTGTTTTTTGATGAGATTCAGAATGTAGAAGATTTTGAAAAGGCAATCAATTCATTCCGGGCGACCATGAATGTGAGCATTTTTATCACCGGCTCCAACAGCAGACTGTTATCCGGCGAGCTTGCCACGCTCTTATCGGGGCGTTATGTAAGTTTTCAGATTTATCCTTTCCGTCTGCGCGAGGTCTGCGAGCTGAAAGGCATTGCAAAAGAGCAGCTTACAGAGGATATCCTTCTTGATTATGTGATATGGGGCGGTATGCCGCAGCGGTTCCAGTTTCAGACAGAGGCGGAAACAAAAGTATTTCTCACGGATTTGTATAATTCCATCGTGCTGCGCGATATTGTGCAGCGGAATAAAATAAAAGAAGTGGATGGACTAAACCGTCTGGTGGAATATATGGTGACAAACACCTCCCAGACCTTTTCGGCAGTGTCGATTACGAAGTATTTTGAAAGCATCAACCGGAAAATTTCTACGGAAACGCTGTACGGCTATCTGGATGGAATCGTGTCGGCGATGATTATGAAAAAAGCGGTGCGGTATGATATTCGTGGAAAAAAGATTCTGATGAGAATGGATAAGTACTATCTGACAGACACCGGGATCGGAAGCATAAAAAATACTGGCTTTAAGCGTGAAATCGGAGCAATGCTGGAAAATGTCGTCTACAATGAGCTGCTGACGCGCGGCTATGAGGTTTATGTAGGAAAGACGCCGAAGGGAGAAATTGATTTTGTGGCAATCAAAGACGGAAAAAAGGAATACTATCAGGTGACGTATCTGCTTGCAGCGGAAGAGGTGATAAAACGGGAGTTTGAAGCGTTCTCCCATGTTGCCGATAACTATCCGAAATATGTGATTTCTATGGATAAGTTCGATTTCTCCAGAGAGGGAATTATCCACAAAAATCTGGTGGATTTTCTGATGGAGTAGCAGGTAATCCCCGCCCGGCAGGGCGGGGTGTTATGCCGGGCAGAGCTTACCTGTGCCATATATTATGGAGATTACCTGCGTCTGCCGGGCGATGATGGAGTTATTGCTGCCGGATGCGTTCCACCACGCTTTCCCGGTTCATTTTCCGGAACTGGACTTTTGGAATTGCCCAGGCGATGAAGAGCAGCACCGGAATCATCAGCGCGAAGGGGAGAAAGGCATACAGGGGGATGGCTCTGTCTGTAAATCTTCTGCTGTACAGGAAGGTGAGGATGCCCGCCATGATGACAGCGCCGCAAAGGTAAAAAAGACCTTCGAAAACCAGCATTCCAAGAAGCTGTTTTTTGGTCATGCCGACCGCCTCTAAAAGAGCCAGCTCTTTTTTCCGGCTGATGAGAGAGGTGGCGGTGGTGTTGTAAAAATTCATGATGCCGATCAATGCGAGCACGAAGGCGAGCAGACCGCCGATGATGTAATATTTGCTGAGATACCGGTTAAAATCCTTCTTTAAATCAAGAACAGACGTAAACTGGAAGGTATCATCCTCCGTCAGAATAAGCTCTTCTATATATTGCTGCACCTTTTTCTCCTGTCCCGGTATGGCGTTTATGATAGCGCGCATGGCAGAATTATCCCCGGTGCAGACGATGTATTCGGTATCAGGGACATAGACCTTTACAGAAATCAGTTCCGTGTAAGGAAAGTCCAGCAGATACGGCAGCATTGCTTCCTCCAGCACCTCATACGTCTTTTCCTCACCGTTTTGGCAAGTCATCGTCAGGGAGTCTCCCTTTTTATAGTAATAATCTGTTTTATCAACATAGTAATTGTAGGGATAATTCACAATCACATATTGTCCGCTCTGAAAATCTTCCCAGGAGGCAGGTTCTCCTCTCCAGTCAAGCTGGTCAAAGACTGCTCTGGAAATTCCCATATAAAGTACGGGAATCTGGTTGGAGGCGCTGATTTCCTGCCAGGTCTCATCCCAGTCATAGCCCCACTGCTCTAGATATTTATCTGTAATGCGCTTATAGGTTTTGCGCAGGTGTTCCGGCATGGAAAGCGTCTTTCTGGAAAAATAGGTGTAACCGGTTTCCTGCGCATAGGGGCAGACATCCAGCGTCTGGCGGATTTCGGGCGAAATTGCATGAAAATCGGCGAAATCAGCGGTGCTGGTCAGCTTGCTGAGCTGAAAATCAGCAGCAAGATAGAGGTCGCTGATATCTTTAAAATTGTGGCGGCTGATAAGAATACCTGCGACATTCAGAGTCGTAAGCGATATGGCGATGGACAACATGACAATAACGCCCTTTTTCCAGTTGCCGCTCATATTCTGCAGCGCCATTCCCGTGCAGGAAACGGAGAAATTCTTTTTATTTTTCCTGCGGGTCTGCGGATTTTCCGCCAGACGCAGCGCCTCCACAGGCGATACCCGCGCTGCGATGCGGCACGCCTGCAGAACAGACAGATAGACCGTAAGCAGCGAAAACGCAGCCGAAAAAAGGAAAATCAGAGGATGGGCGGTGGATACCGTTTCTGTTTTTTCGTTCAGCGAGGCGGTCAGAACGGGGATTAGCAGTACACCGGCGATATAACCTGCCGCCAGCCCGATGGGAATGCCGGCGGCGGATAATACCAGCGCCTGCATACGCACGATTTTCTTTAGCTGTTTTCCGGTGGTACCGACATTTTTCAGCAGACCATAGGTGCGGATATCATTTTTTACGGAGATATTGAAAATATTGTAAATAATAAGATAGCCCGCCAGAAGGATGACAACCAGGAAAGCCGCTATGGAGGAAACGGAAATTCCGCCCTCCCCGCTGAAAGCGATTTCATAGGCAGGACTTATGGAAAAGCCGTTGCTGCTGCGCCCGCTTTCGGATAAGCCGGACAGCGTATTTAAGGTGCGGATGTTTTCGGAAATGGTCCGGGTATTTTTAAACCACACGGCGTAGGAGAAGACATTTCCGAAAATATTATCCGAAGTGTCGGACGCGCCATCTAAAGCGTCAGAAGCAAGTTTTTCCTGTGCATAGTCCTCTGAGACCCACGCAAACTGGTACTGCGATACGAGGTCGCCCTTCCAGTAGCCGCAAAGTGTGAAGGTTTCTTCTTCCGGCGCGCCATCGGAAATGGAAACCGGCAGCGTTATTTTTTCACCGGTTTTGTGAGAAATTCCCAGGGCGTCAAGTATGGTGGTGCTTACGGCGATTTCGTTCTTTGTCTGCGGCATACGCCCCTGTGTGGGCAGGGCAAAACGATTGCGGGCGCTGTTTTCGTCGCCTGCATGGAGCTCCAGAAGATAAGGAAAATTTTCTCCGAAGGCAATTCCGAGAAATATATCTTTGCCGTATTTTTCCACGAAGGAAGCATCCTTCAGAACAGTCTCCGCCCGCTGTCCCTCTTCAGAAGAAAGCTGCTGGATGATAGCGTGACAATCTGTGATATATTTCTTTTTGTTTGTTTCAAGCTGCGAGAGAAACAGGGAGCCTGCACCCGTAAAGAGTGTGGTAAAAAGCGTGGATGTTAAAATAATTGCCAGGATGGCGATGAAATTCCGCGCCCGGTTTATTTTCAGAAATTGTTTTGTGAGAAACCATAAGGTTTTGCGGTTTTCTACTTTTACCATGTGCGTCACCTCCTGTCAGAGCTCTCCGGGGAGACAGTCGTTAAATCCGGGTGCCGGGAAGCAGGCAGATGTTGCGCTGCGAAACCGTCATTTTCCAGGGAGAAATTCATCTGGTCAGGGTGCCTGTCTTTTTCGGGGCGCGGCGAGCTGCCGGAGGTGAGATGTCCGTCCTCAATGCGAAGAATGCGGTCGGCGAGCTGCGCAATTTCCTCATTGTGTGTAATCATGATTATGGTCTGGAAAAATTCTTCACCGGTAATTTTGAGCAGTCCCAGCACATCCTGGCTTGTTCTCGAATCAAGATTTCCGGTCGGCTCATCCGCGAGCAGAAGGGCAGGCTTTGCCGCAAGCGCACGGGCGATGGCGACGCGCTGCTGCTGTCCGCCGGAGAGCGCGTTCGGCAGGCAGGAGAGTTTCTGGTCCAGACCGAGTATTTCCACAATTTTTTGGAGATAGTCCCTGTCCGGTGTCTTTCCGTCCAGTTTTACCGGAAGAATAATGTTTTCCCAGACATTCAGCATGGGAATAAGATTGTACATCTGAAATACAAAGCCGATGTTGCGGCGGCGGAAAATAGTGAGCTGCTCGTCGGTCATGGCGCCGAGTTCCTGTCCGTCAACGAAAACCCTGCCGGAGGTGGGAACGTCCAGACCGCCAATCATATGCAGAAGCGTGGATTTTCCGCTGCCGGAGGTGCCGACAACTGCCGCAAATTCCCCCTTTTCTACAGTCAGGTTTACATTTTCCAGAGCGTGGACAGCCGTGTCACCGCTTCCGTAAATTTTGGTAAGCTGTGTTGTTTTTAAAATATCCATAAGAACCTCCTCTCATTGTATGAGACATTCTGTATATCCGGCAAAACCCGGAACAGAGCGCAGACCTGCGTCATATCGGTTTCTGTCAGATATTCATTTGTGAGTATATATTAGCATGGGAATATCTCCGGGAGGTTTCTACAAGGTTACAGTTATGAGACATTTGGCAGAAATACAGAAAATACGGACCCGGCTCCTTTTTGGGAGCTTACTTTTATATAGCCCTTCTGCATACGGAGAATTTCTCTGGAAAGATACAGCCCGATTCCGGTGCCTGGCTCGTCCTCCACATCCATACTGCGGTAAAACCGTGAAAAAATACGGTTAAGCTCCTCCTCAGCAATGCCGATACCGTTGTCTGCGATATCAAGACGGGTGAAAAAGGAATATTTTTCTGAAGAAATGCGGATATGTCCTCCAGGTGCGGTATATTTAATAGCGTTATCCAGAATGTTTCCGACTGCTTCGCGCGTCCACCGGAAATCAAAAACGGCAGAAAAGGAGGAGGGGATAATTTCAAGAGCAATTTCTTTTTCTACGGCTTTTGCCTCAAATTCCTGGCGCAGAGCATCGAAAAGCTGCCCGATATGTTCTTCCTTTGGATGAACGCTGATAATGCCGTTTTCCATGCGCGACAATTTAACGAGTGACTGAATCAGAAAATCCAGCTTCTTTGTCTGCTCACAGATAGTGTCGATTTCTGGGGATGGTCCGGCGGTATGCTCCTTTAAAAGGTCGGCATACAGCATGATATTGGAAATTGGCGTCAGGGTCTGGTGGGCAATATCGGAGATAAGGCTCTGGATAACTTCCTTTTGCTGCAGGCGGTTTCCGGCTGAGAGCTGACTGTCATTTAAAAATTTTTTCAGACTGTTCTCCAGTGCAGAAAATTTTGTCTCGGAGATTTCGCTGCGCTGCAGGCTGCCGGCGGATGCGTCATCCACCATTTTCTGCAGACGGGCAAGAAGCCGCCGCTCGCGGCGGGAAAATAATATGTACCAGAAAACGCCGGTGATAATACACACAGTAATAAGAGATAAAATAATCAGCATGTGATATGATTCCTTTCTGCAGACAGGGCACTGCTCAGACTGCCCACATATATCCGATACCATATATGGTTTTAATATATGCGGGATTCGCGCTGTCGTCCTCCAGCTTATCTCTCAGCCGCTTGACGGCGACTGTCAGAGCATGCTCATCTACATATTCGGTGTCGCCCTGCCAGACAGTATCGATTAAATAGCTCCGGCGGATGGCGGCGCCTCTGTTTTCTACGAGAATGCGCAGCAGGCGCTGCTCCGTTTTGCTCAATTCAATGTGCTGTCCGTTTTTGGAAAACAGCATTTTATCAAAATCAAAGATAAATTCATCGATGGAAATGCCGCTGTCTGTTTTTGTGCAGTCCCGAAGCTGCACGGCGGCACGCGCCCGCAGAACCATCAGGCTGAACGGTTTTGTGATGTAATCGTTGGCGCCCGCCTCCAGCCCGGTAACGATGTCAAGTTCCATATTGTTTACGGTAATCAGTATGATGGGCGTGCGGCTTTTTGCGCGTATTTCCCGGACAAAATCAATGCCGCTGCCGTCCGGAAGATTGACGTCGAGAAGAATCAGGTTGAGACTGTTTTCCTGTAGGCACTGCCGTGCCTGCGCAAGCGTGCGGCAGGGAAAGAAGATGCGCCCCGGCTCCTTTAGGGAAAGGCAGATGCCCTCGTTCAGTTTTTTATCGTCTTCAATGACAGCAATTTTTATATCCATTCTATTCCTTTCCGGAACCGGTCTGGCCGTCTGTGATGTTCCTGAGAGAATATTTCGGAAGGTCAAACCGGTCCACATCGTAAACCAGCCGCTGCGGACTTCCCTCGCGGGAGAGCATTAAAGTCTGTCTGTTCTATAAGAACGGGCTTTGCAGCAATATAGATTTTTGCAGGCAACAGGGCAGCCTGGCGGAACTGTTACCGGGTTTTCATAAAAATATCATAGAGTAAAATCATAAGATTGACAATGGTTTTGGGTTATTTTTTTCTTGAATAAATAATTATTACAAACTATACTTGATTTATACTAACAATAAGTTTTTATATACAAAGCGAATAAAAAGGAGAAATGAATGGGAAGGAATATAAATATTATTACTGATATTGATGGAAATAAGGTTGTAATGATTAATAGTATTATTTTTAATTGTACATGTTGGTTCGGATTTTCCGGATGAATATGCAAATTCTAACTATACGCACAGACTGAAAGGGGCAAGTGCAAAGGCAAAAGCCAACGCAATACAGGGATTGCCGGAATTAGTAGAAATTTCAACGAAAAAGGAATTTCAGGAAAATCGGAAAAATAAGCACAGAAAAGATGCTCAATATGGATGGTACAGATATGAATCCCGGTTTGCGTTACCGGTCTTAACAGAAGAAGGCAGGGTGGAAAGATAGAAAATATTATCTGTATGATATTATGGAAATAAAACCTGCTAAGAAAAGTCAATAGTTTTTTGCAGATTTTTAGAATATTTTT
>NZ_JBKXTT010000029.1:0-8184 GCF_047017445.1 Marvinbryantia sp.
CCTGACGAAAGGCAACAAGATCTATAAAATGTTATTTTAAAGGAGCATCAACAATATATGAAAGAAGGGGGCGAGTCCATTGGAATGTACATAAAATTCGAAAAAATAAATAATAGCAGAAAAGGAAAAAGGAGAAATTATCGTTATGAAACACGCGAAAAAGTTTATGATGCTTTTATTGACAGGAGTTATGGCAATTAGTACTGTGTCGATTCCGGCGGCAGCAGAGAATAGTTCTCTGAATTTGTATGAGGACTATGATTGCTCTTTTCCCGTAGGAGTGGATGAAGAATCTTTAGTTTCTTTGGACACAAATGTAATTGAAAGCCAGGGGTTATTTGCGAAGTCCATTTCAAAGACAGTAAAAAAGTTCTACACAGATAAGAATTCCGTACCGGCAGCACTTAATTATCGGGAATACATTGATGGGGCATGGTATGGAGGAAATCTATCCTTAATAGAAGTTGTGTATAAACAGGGAAGTAACTTATATGAAGCAACATTTTCAGGAAAACTTTATTTGCAGTAAGCAGGGGGATAACTAAATGAAAAGAACAATAAGGAAAATGTTAGTGACATTAACTATTGCTGGAACAGTTGCTGTATCATCGTTAGGTGCAACTGCTGCTGAAATGAATGTTTCTGTTGATAATACACAGGAATCTGTAGCCAGATTTATGCATACTTATACGGAAACAATCACAGTGGATTATCCATCAGCAAGTAGTGTACCGTCGACATATTATTATGAATATTATAGTAGTAGTATGAAAATATGGTATAGAGGAACTTTAAAATTTGTAAGTTATGTTACAAATAAAAATGGTGGTGTAACAGCTACATTCTCTGGCACAATGTATGGACAGAATATGTAATAAACATACAATTGTTTTACTTGTGAAGAAAAAAGCCGTATAAAGTTCAAAAATATAGTGGCAGATAGTATTTAGAAATGTAGTTAAATACTATCTGCCACTATATTTTTGTAAATAGCTTTTAATACGAAAGCTGAAAGCTTTCAGCAGGGGTATTAGGCTGGTATCCAATCCCCAACATATTCTCCGGTTGTTATGCAATATAGCCTTTTATATAGTTTATCATTTTTCCACATATAATGCCATTCATATACAGGAGCTCTTGTAATAACGGAGTATGCAGAGACAGATGCGGTTACCGGAACTGGTTCCGCAGCCATAGCCGTTGTCCGGGGACAGAGAAAAAATAATGCAACTATAATGCTGACTAAAAATTTGCGCTTCATGTTCAATTCACCTCTTTTTAATTATAACTTGTATACCCTGCTGCTCCAGACCAGGGATAAATTCGATATTATTGATAAGAGCAACATACGCACCGTCCATATACATATCATAAGTGTCATCCCCATTATCAATAATCAGGCATGTATCGAAGCATGTGAAGGTTCCGTCGTTTGGTTTGTAATGCGGCTCAAAAACAACGAAGTAAGACAGGAAAAACATTCCGATGCAAATGATGGCAAAGAAGATGGTTCTTCCGCGTTGCGCCGGGGGAGTGTTCAGAACATCAAATCTCTGACGCAGGGTGCTGACCTGTCTTCTTGCAAAAAAATTCAGTAATTGACCGGATTTTGATGGATGTGTTGCGTATTTTGTGATTTCCAGAAGAAGACACATATAATCTGTAACATAATTAGAATCCAACTTTCGGACAGCAAAGGCATCAGCGCGTAATTCCATAACATTTTCAGCAAGGGTACAGAGCTTTGTACGAAACGGAATCCACCAGAAGATGCAGAAGAAAGCGCGTAACAGTACTTTTAGCAAAGGGTCGATATGTTTTATGTGTCCCCATTCATGTGTAACTGCCAGAAAAAGTTTTTCATAGGGCATGGCAGTCATATAAGAAGGAAATACAACCACCGGATGCAGGACACCAAAAACATATGGAACATTTGTATCGGAACATGTTTTATAGCGGATAGCCGGGCGGATGTGGAAGAGCTTTTCATCCCCGCGAAGTTTGTCTGTCAGAGCAGGACTAACATTGGACAGGTTTTTTAAATATCTGCACATTTGGTGATATTCATTGCCAAGCCGGTATAAGTTATAGAGAGCTGCCATACCCCACATGGCTAAAAGTATATGTAGAATGGTTATTTCTGTAGTGGTATTTTGAATTACCGGATAAAGAAGCAAGTCTCTCACGCCGGGTAATATCCGGGAGAGCAATATGGGGTGTGCAAAACGGATTTCAACAGGCAGAGATATGCGCAGTAGTATCAGAAGGATACAAAGCAATACTGCGGACGCATATATTTTCCGGTATCCGCCCATAAATTGGAAAAGGAAGCAGACCAGGATACCCCCAAAAAAGACAGATATAAGAGCTGTCCAGAAACCGGATAAGGAGAAAATCATTTTTTCTGAATCCTTTCATTTATAATCTTTTGCAGAGCAAGCAGCTCTTCAGTGGACAGGGACGTATTTTCTACCAGCGTACAGGCGAGATGAAAGGCATCCGTATAAGAGGAAGTATCATTGGAACCAGTGTGAGCCTGTTTGTACTGCGGATTGATGATAAAGGTACGCGCATAATTTTTTGTGTTCTGGACCTTTCCGGACACACAGATAATGTCGTCTTTCAGCAGGGACTGAAGTCCTTTGCGAATGGTAATTTCTTTCATCTCCGGCAGTGCGCTGATAATTTCCATAGCGCACATGGGTCTGTTATAAAGTCTCAATACATCCAGTATTTTTAATTCACTATTTTTCATGTAATCACCATATCGTATTTTTTTATATTATATAATATATCAGATAAAATGTAAAGAAATAAAATATACCAATCAGAATAAACGCATAAATGAATTGGAAGATTTTTTCCATATTAATTAAGCATCTTATGGGGGAATGTTAACTAACATTGACATATAAACAGCAATATACATAGATTTTCACATGTGCTGCTAAAAAATAACTTACATTTTCAAAAAAATATAATATATAATATTTTTGCGAATTAAACCAATATTGAAAAGGAATCTTTCATGAAACAACCCTAATTATTTTGGAAAACCAGTTGAGTATTCCGCAAAAATACGTTATAATCAAGAAAGCAGTTGTACGACTGGCGGAAAAGCAGGGTTACCTGTGGGGAGTACAACGTTATCCTGATGCCGACCGCCTGGGCGACCGCTGTTGACGAAGCAGGTCCTCAGGCGGTTTTTATATATTCAGAAAGGAGCAGATTATGAGCAGATTATCACTGGAACAGGAACTGAAGAACAATGCGTATCCCGGAAGAGGGATCGTCATCGGAAAATCGGAGGACGGTACGAAGGCTGTTGCAGCGTACTTTATCATGGGAAGAAGCGAAAACAGCCGCAACCGTGTATTTGTGGAGGACGGCGAGGGCATCCGCACGCAGGCGTTTGATCCTGCGAAACTTACCGACCCCAGCCTGATTATTTATGCACCGGTGCGTGTGCTCGGTAATAAAACCATCGTGACAAACGGCGACCAGACAGACACCATCTACGACGGCATGGATCATCAGCTTACCTTTGAGCAGTCTCTTCGTACACGTGAATTTGAGCCGGACGCGCCGAACTACACGCCGCGTATTTCCGGGATCATGCACATCGAAAACGGAAGCTACAATTACGCAATGTCTATTTTAAAGAGCAATCATGGAGATCCGGACAGCTGTCAGCGCTTTACCTTTGCCTACGAAAATCCGAAAGCGGGGGAGGGCCACTTTATCCACACCTATCAGTGTGACGGCAATCCGCTGCCGAGCTTTTCCGGAGAGCCGAAGCCGGTTGCGATCCCGAACGATATCGAGGCGTTTACCGAGCTGCTCTGGAGCAGTCTAAACGAGGACAACAAGGTTTCGCTCTTTGTTCGCTTTATTGATATCGCTTCCGGAAAATATGAGACAAGGATCGTAAATAAAAACAAATAGATTTCAAAAGAAAGGACGTAAGATCATGAAAGAACTGCAGTTAAAATATGGTTGTAACCCGAATCAGAAGCCGTCCCGCATTTATATGCAGGAGGGTGAGCTTCCCATCGAGGTGCTCTGCGGAAAGCCGGGCTATATTAACTTTCTGGATGCCTTAAACGGCTGGCAGCTTGTGCGCGAGCTGAAAAAGGCGACCGGGCTTCCGTCGGCTACCTCCTTTAAGCATGTTTCTCCGGCGGGCGCTGCGATCGGACTGCCGCTCACAGAGACGCTGGCGAAAATCTACTGGGTGGACGACTGCGGCGAATTATCCCCGCTGGCGTGTGCTTACGCGCGGGCGCGCGGAGCAGACAGAATGTCCTCCTTCGGTGATTTTATCGCGCTTTCCGATCCCTGCGATAAGGATACCGCGATGCTGATTAAGCGCGAGGTTTCCGACGGTGTGATCGCTCCTGGATATACGGACGAAGCGCTGGAGATTCTGAAACAGAAGAAGAACGGCAATTACAATGTCATTAAAATTGATGAAACTTATGTTCCGGCTCCGATCGAGCACAAGGAAGTATTCGGCGTGACCTTCGAGCAGGGCCGCCAGGAGCTGCCGATCAACGATGAGCTGCTCTCCAATATCGTCACGGAGAATAAGGAACTTTCTGAAGAAGCGATCCGTGATATGAAGATCGCGCTGATCACGCTGAAATATACACAGTCAAATTCTGTGTGCTTCGTGAAGGATGGACAGGCGATCGGCATCGGCGCCGGACAGCAATCCCGCGTACACTGCACGCGTCTTGCCGGGCAGAAAGCAGACAACTGGCTGCTGCGCCAGTGCCCGAAGGTAATGAACCTTCCGTTTATCGACGGTATCCGCCGCGCGGATCGCGACAATGCAATCGACGTATACATCGGCGAGGAATACATGGATGTGCTTGCGGACGGTGCATGGCAGAAGGTATTCAAGACGAAGCCGGAGGTGTTTACAAGAGAAGAAAAGCGCGCATGGCTCGATCAGATGGACGGCGTGACGCTCGGTTCCGACGCGTTCTTCCCGTTCAGCGACAATATTGAGCGCGCGCACAAGAGCGGCGTAAAATACATTGCACAGCCGGGCGGCTCCGTGCGCGACGACGCCGTGATCGAGTGCTGCAACAAATACGGCATGGTGATGGCGTTTACCGGCATCCGCCTGTTCCACCATTAAGCAGGAGAGTGCATCCGGCGGGCGGCGAATTCCGGAAGCGGAAAATGCACCCGGCGGATACGGTCAGCGGTTTTGCGAGGCATATATGAAATATCAGACATTGTTTCTGGATGCGGATGAGACGCTGCTTGATTTTAAGAGAGCGGAGGCGCAGGGGCTGGAAAACGCTCTGCGCCGTCATCAGCTTCCGTTCAGCAAAGAAATTTTAGCGCTTTATTCCGGCATTAATAAAAAATGCTGGGAAGAATTTGAGCAGGGTGTTTTCGACAAGGACACCCTGCTTGTTGAGCGTTTCCGGCGTCTTTTTAGGGCGCTTGACATTACGGCGGACCCGGATGCGGTGCGACTCACATATCACGAAGAGCTGGGAAAGGGAGGCTTTCTGATCGAACACGCCGATGAGGTCTGCAGAAAGCTTAAAGAGACGCACGATTTATATATTGTGACGAATGGCGTTGCCGCCACACAGTACAGCCGCTTTGCCATAAGCGGACTGGATAAGCTGGTAAAGGGCATTTTTGTGTCGGAAGAGATTGGCATACCGAAGCCGCAAAAGGGATATTTTGATTATGTATTTGCGCAGATTCCGGGCTTTCGGAAAGAAAATGCGCTGATGGTAGGGGATTCACTGACGGCTGATATTATGGGCGGCATCAACGCCGGACTGGACACCTGCTGGTACAATCCGGGAAGAAAACCGGCTCCGGCCGGAATCAACATCACATATGAAATACACGATATAAGGGAACTGCCGGAAATTGCCGGATAATACAAATAAAGTACACAGGGACATGCGCGCTGACGCAGGCGCCATCACGCAGGAACGCCCCGGAAAGATAAAGTGAGTTATGAAACAGAAGTGGAAAGAGCGGGCAGGAAGAATTGCGGGAAAAATCGCGGACAGGTTTGCAGACCTTGGTTACTGGCTGGAGGATCTGTACTGCGAATACCGGCTGCGTGCCAAAAAAGCAAAAAGAAAAAGAGAAAAGCTGAGAAAAACATTATCGGAAGAAGAGTTTAAGCGGTACCGCAGAAAAGAATTGCTGCAGACAGTATTGAAGGGCGCAGGGGCTGTCTTTTGCGTGGCGGCGGTAATTCTGTTGCTTGGCTTTGGCATCTCAAAGCTCGTGCGTCTGGCTGGAGGTGCGCTGTCGTCGCTGCGCCAGACGGAAGCTGTCACAGAGCAGCCGGTCACGGAAACAGAGCCGGTCTTTGCGGAAAAGGATATCACCGTCGGAAGTACCGGCTGTATGCTGCTGCATTCTCCGTTTATCGATTCTTATCCGGACGAGGAGGGCAATTATGATTTTTCCTCGATTTATAAATTCATCACGCCATATTATAGTGCGCCGGACTACATGACCTGTGAGTTTGAGGGCGCGCTTGGCGGAGAAGAGCTTGGATATTCCGGTTACCCGAATTTCAAGTCGCCGGATGTGATCATTGAAAATATCAAAGGCAGCGGCGTGGATCTGCAGATGCTCGCGACAAACCATATTTATGATGCATGGTCCTACGGTTTTACCCGGACCATGGAGGTTTACGAGGAGAAGGGGATCGCTTACACCGGAATCCGTAAAAATGAGCAGGAAAAACACTATTACATAGCCTATATCGATGGTATTAAAGTAGGATTCATCGATTATGTCTATGAGACCACGAATGTAACGGGCGGTCCTGACAAAAGCATCAACGGAATGATTATGGAAACGGCGGACGCCCCGCTTTTAAATTCCTTCAATTATGATAACCTGGCGCCGTTTTATACGGAGATGGAAGAAAATATCCGCGCGATGAAGGCGGAAGGAGCACAGTTTATCATCGCAAATATGCACTGGGGAACGGAATATCAGTTGGAGGAGGCGCAGTACCAGGATGAGATCGCACAGAAATTATGTGATCTCGGCGTCAATGCGATCATCGGCGGACATCCGCACTGCGAGCAGCCGATCGATGTGTTGACGAACGCAGCCGGAGAGAAGATGCTGGTGGTGTATTCCGAGGGCAATGCGCTCAGCAACCAGCGGACGTATCTGATGGACGAGATGCCCACCGGACACACAGAGGACGGTGCAATGGTTACGCTGCACCTGCACCAGAACAGCCGCGGGGAGGTTTCGCTGACGGACGTCGATCTGCTCCCTACCTGGGTATACCGCTACTCAGATGAAAGCGGTTCAAAATACTACATTCTGCCGCTTGACGATGTGGCAAATATCGAAAGCACCATGGGCATCGCCGATATCCGTGAGGAAGCGCAGGCGTCTTATGATCGCACCATGGAGGTTATGGGACCGGGGCTTGAGAAGGCGAAGGAAGCATTTTTACAGCCTGTGCAGGCTGGTGTTTCCTAAAGCCAGTCCCTGCAAAGAATATGAACTAATGATATCAGCAGAGCAAGTGAAATGACCGTAAAAGTTATTGCTTTAATTGATTTTTGGAAAAAGGTTTATACGCAGGAGGTGTGAACAAAATGCAGCACACCAATCTACCTACAGCCGGAATACAGGCAAAGGCAGGAGAAAATCTGTTCTCCTGCCATATACATATAATTTTTCAGTAGTATCCTTGATAGAAAATAAGATTATTCTTTTTTTCGTGTTAAGATAATTCCGGCGATTGCACCGACAAGGATAATCGGTGCGAATCTGATAAACAGCCATTCAAACGAGTGAAATAACACTCCGAGAACAGCGGTTTCGGGGTCACTGTAATTCCAACCCAGATAAGGACTTTCCAATTCCAGTAAAACTGCAAAAACGATTACCAGGATGATACATAACGAAATAAGCGACCAGTAAATAATTTTTCTTCTCATGCTCTTCCTCTGTGCCAGTTGCAGATTTATCACCTCCAGTTTTTCTGAAATGGCTTTTAAAGTATCAGACTCTGTTTCCATAACGGTTTCTCCCAGCAGCGTGCTAACGGGTGTTTCAAGCACTTCCGATAAGGAAATTAACACATCAGCATCAGGAACTGACAGTCCCTGTTCCCACTTGGAAACTGTCTGACGCACGACATTCAGTCTGACGGCAAGT